>NZ_JBIVIF010000057.1:0-36859 GCF_044749595.1 Pseudomonas sp. NPDC089392 | reverse complement strand
ACCCGCGAATACGGTGGTGGCTGCGACGGTGAATGGCCGGTGGAAATTGGCCGGCAGGCCCGGCCCATTCGCGGGTGAACCCGCTCCTACAACGGGCGGTGCCAAACCACCGATGTGTGTACACCACCGACCCATGTAGGAGCGGGTTTACCCGCGAATACGGTGGTGGCTGCGACGGTGAACGGCGGGTGGAAATTGGCGAAGCGCCGCGCGGCCGGCGCTCGATATCAGCTCCACCCCAAAACCCAAGCCAATCACCTGTCAGCCCTCACCCCCCCCCCAAACGAACCCCAGCATTAAAAAAACCACTGAACCCGATTCCGATAATTAACTTTCAAACCCTCCAATCTCGGCCCAGGATTGCCCACGAGGCCAGCCACGCCGCCTGCTGCGGCGCCTTCCTGGGCCGGTCATCACACACAGAATAAAAAACAAATGCCGTGTCGGAGTCCCTACATGACCCATGATTCCAAGCTGCTGCGTGCCGCGCTGATTTTCATTGCCTGTACTTCCTTCATTGTCTGTGGCGTGCAACCCATCTTCATGGGCTTGGTCACCGAGCAACTGAACCTGTCACTCGACCAACAGGGCTGGGTGGTGTCGGTCGAGATGATCGGCATGACCCTGGGCACCTTGTTGTGCCCGGTGCTGATGAAGCGTCACGGTGGGCGCAGCCTGTGCCTGTTCGTGGGTGCTCTGTGCGTGGCGCTGAGCGTCGCAACGGCGTTTGCCAACACCAACACGATGTTGTTGATGGTGCGCCTGGCGGCCGGCACCTGTGCGGGGCTGGTGTATGCCTATGCAGTGTCGACGTTGGGCCGCATGCCCAACCAGGACCGTTCGTTCGGGCTGATGCTGTTGCTGCAAACGCCGGAGTACTCGCTGTTTTCCGCAGCGTTGCCATTGCTCGCCGCGCAGAGTGGCACGGTGACCGCCTTGTGCGCGTTTGGCCTGTGGTACCTGCTGATCTGCGGTGCCAGCCTGGTGCTGCCGCGTCGCCCTGCGGTTGCGTTGGCCAGTGGCGAGGGCTCACCCGCCCAGGGTGGTTCGGCGCGTACCGGGCGTACGGCGCTGGTGGGCATGCTGTTCATGCAGGTCGCCATCTATTGCGTGTGGGGTTTCATCGACCAGTTGGCGCGCGACCAGGGTATCGATGGTGTCGATATCGGCTGGGCGTTCGGCCTGTCGGCGATTGGTGGTTTGCCAGGTGCCGGGCTGCCGAGTTTGTTGGGTGCACGGGTCAATCGTCAGTTGATGATTGCCGTGGGCCTGGTGGCAGTGTTCATTTCCATCGCCATGCTTACCGGCCACACCCGCACGCCGATGCAGTTGTTCGTGGCGTTGTTGTTGATCAACTTTGGCTGGGTGCTGTCGTTGTCGTACTACATGGCGTTGATCACCACCAACGACCCGACGGGCAAGCTCACGCCTTTGGTCAGCATCACCTTGATGGGCGCTGCCGCAGTAACGCCAGCACTGATTGCCATGATGGTGGAGGGGTCTGACCAGCAGCTGATCTTCCTGCTGGGGACGGGGGCGTTGGTGCTTGCCTTTGCGATTACTTGCCTGGGCGCGGGCAGCCGGAGGATGCGCGGCAAGGTTGCTTGTTGAGCATTACCTTGGCCTGACAGCATCCTCCGGTACAAGCCATTTGCCGGCCCATGCTTGAGCCTGAACTTCAGGCGCCAGCAATGGGCTCCGGCAAGCCTTTCACCCCAGGGTTCAACGCGAACACACCACCGGCCAATGGCTGGTCGCCAAGGTCGATACCCTGTGGCCGAATCGACGTCACGAACAGCGTATCCAGTTGCGCGCCGCCGAAGGCGCACATGGTTGGTTTCTTCACTGGCAGTGCCAAGGCCCTGTCCAGTTTCCCCTCGGGGGTAAAACGCAGCACCTGGCCGGCATCGATGGCGCAGATCCAGTAGCAGCCCTCGGCATCCACCGCCGCCCCGTCCGGGCGGCCGGGGTGCTGGTTCATGTCGACGAACACCCGGCGGTTGTGCGGTGTGCCGCTGTCGATGTCGTAGTCGAAGGCCCAGATCAGCTGCACGCTGGGGTGCGAGTCGGAAACATACATAGTCTTGCCGTCCGGGCTGAACGCCATGCCGTTGGGCACGAGCAGCTTGTCCAGCCGCGCTTGCAGCGGCGCTACCGGCCCGCCCGTTATCGGGTCGTAGCGGTACAGCGCACCCACCGGGTCGGCGCCCATGCTGGGCTGCATGGTGCTGGCCCAGAAGCGCCCCTGGCGGTCGCAGCGCCCGTCATTGAAGCGCATGCCGGGCCTGGCGTGCGCGACGCTGGCACGCTTGTCGGCCAGCAGGCGCCCGTCGGCCTGGGGGGTGAGCTGGAAGATTCCGCTCTGCTGTGCGCCCAGCCAATGGCCCTGCTGGCTGCGGACAATGCAGCCGAGCATTTCGTCGGCGCTCCAGTGGCGGGTCTGGCCGTCCAGTTGCCAGCGGTGCAGCCGGCCTGCCGGAATATCCACCCAGTACAAGGCATTTTCCTGCGGGTGCCAGACGGGGCTTTCCCCGGTGGTGTTGCGTGCGTCGCAAATCAGTTCGGCTGTCATGGAAACATCGCGCATTGCATCAGACCTCAGTCGCCAAAAGGGCCGGCTGCGGTGAAGGCGCCGCCTTGCAGGTGGGCGGTCGGGTCATTTGCCGCAGGCTTTGGCTGCTGCTCCAGGGCCGCACGGAAGCGCTCGGAGCTGTCTTTCGGGTTGAAGTCCAGGTGGGCGGCGTGGCGGTTGTCCCACCACAGGTCGCGGTTGGCCGACACGCCATACACCACGGTATGGCCAACGTTTTCGGCCAGCAGTGCACGCTCCACCAGGTGTGCCAGGTCGGCGTAGCTCAGCCAGGTAGACAACATGCGCATATTGCGCGGCTCGGGGAATGACGAGCCGATGCGCAGGCTCACGGTCTCGATGCCGTAGCGGTGGAAGTAGAAGGTGGCGAGGTCTTCACCATAGGCCTTCGACAGCCCGTAGTAGCAGTCCGGCCGGCGCGGTGCCTGCGCATCCACTTGCTCGCCCTGCGGGTAGAAACCGGTGACATGGTTGGAGCTGGCAAACACCACGCGTTTGATCCCGTGCTTGCGGGCGGCTTCGTAGATATGGAAGGTGCCGACGATGTTTGCTTGCAGAATCTCTTCAAAGGCGCGTTCGGTGGAAATGCCGCCCAGGTGCACGATGGCATCCACCTCCTTGGCCAATGCCAGTACGCCGGCCTTGTCGGCCAGGTCGCAGGTGATGACTTCTTCATGGGCGCCAGCGGCAGCGGGCATGGGGCTGATGTCCGATGCGCGCACGACGTTGGCGTGTACGTGCAGTGCTTGGCGAAGCACGTGTCCCAGCCCGCCGGCGGCACCGGTGAGCAGCAGGCGGTTGAAAGGTTTGCTAGGGGAGGTGGTCATGGTTGGGGCCTTTTACTGAAGCTGCATGAGGGTTTTGGCTGCGACGACACCGGCAGGGGCGATAGCTGCCCTTACATGAAGTTGTACTGGATACCCAGGCGCCAACGGGCCTGGCGATCGTCCGTGTAGGCGTTGACCTTGATATCGCCAACCTCCATGAAAGGTGCCCATTGTTTGTTGAGCTTGTACTTGATGATCAGGTTCTGCTCGTAGTCGCGCTTCTTGTTGTCGTAGCGGATGTAGTCGGTGGTGAAGTGGATGTACTGGTACTCGTATGCCCAAGGGCCGCTGGGTGTATAGCCGAGCCAACCTTCCAGGCGGGTGGTGTTCTGGTCGTCCTTGGCACGGTCGGGCTTGCTGTGGTCGACCTGGTCGCGGTCCAGGCTGCGCGCGTCGTGGCGCACCCGAGTGGCGACGTACCAGGTGTCGTTGATCTTGTAGTTGTACTTCAGGCCGAACTTGTAGGTGGTGGCGTCCTTGGAGCTGTCGATCTGGAAGGCGGGGGTCCAGGTCGACCGTGGGCTGGCCTTGTAGTTGTAATCCACGGTGAATTCATGGCCGTTGTTGACCATGTTGTCGTAAGCGACGTCTTCGCGATCACCGGCCGTCTTGTATTTCATCTCGGCGGCAAAACCCAGGCCGCTGTCCTTGCGGTAACTCAGCTTTATCCGGTCGGAGTGGTTGCTGTCGTCTTCGGTATACGAGTGCCGATAGTTGATGCTGGCTGAGTCTGCGCAGGCGTAGAACGACAGGCCGAGCGTACTGACGGCGATAAGGCGGCGAAGTGTGATGTTCATGCGATCTCTTTTCTTGTTTTTGTCGAGGACGTGATGAGGCGGGTGAGCGGCTGGGTCGGCTGGGCGGGTGGGATGCTCCGTGATTTTTCAAATAAGTTATCGTACGACCTTGGGGCTGTCCACGATTTCTTGAAAAGTTGTCTGATCACTTTGCATGATGGCTCTATTTAGCCTGTTTCGCATGTGTGTATAGGTTGATGTGGGTGATATCGAAGCGGGCGGAGTGGGTGTTTTATCGGTTTCACGCCGCTGAAAAGAGGTGCTTTCCAAAAGTTGTATGATGACGTAGGATGACCTCCAGAGCGTGACTCACCCGCCACAAATCCAATAAGAAGGCTCAGACGTCCATGATCATTACCGCTGTTAACGTCCAGGTGTTTTCCTACCCCACGCGCCGCGCTGTCGACAGCGCCGGCCACGCCCACCCAGGAGACGTGACCCAGGCCAGAATGGCCCTGCTGCGCATCCGCACCGAGTGCGGCAATGAAGGCTATGCACTGGGGGCACCCGAACTCATTCGCCCGTATGTACTGGACGGTTTCGTGCGCAAGGTGCTGGTGGGTGCCAACGCGTTCGACCGGGAAAAAATCTGGCACGACCTGGCGCACTGGCAGCGCGGCAGCGCCAGCCAGCTGACCGATCGCGCCCTGGCGCTGGTCGAGCAGGCGCTGTGGGACTGGGCCGGGCGCAAGCTGAACCTGCCGGTACACAAGCTGATCGGCGGCTACCGCGACAAGGTGCCGGCATACGGTTCGACCATGTGCGGTGATGAACTGCCGGGTGGCCTGTCCACCCCCGAAGAGTACGGCCGCTTCGCCGAAACCCTGGTCCAGCGTGGCTACAAGGCCATCAAGCTGCACACCTGGATGCCACCGGTGTCGTTCGCGCCCAGCGTTGCCATGGACATCAAGGCCTGCGCCGCCGTACGCGAGGCCGTCGGCCCGGACATCGCGCTGATGATCGACGGCTACCACTGGTACAGCCGTACCGAGGCCCTGACCATTGGCCGTGCCCTGGAAAAGCTCGATTTCGCCTGGTTCGAAGAGCCGATGATGGAAGACTCCGCAGAGTCCTACGCCTGGTTGTCCAGCCAGCTGGACATCCCCGTGCTCGGCCCGGAAAGCCTTGGCGGCAAGCACCTGAGCCGGGCCAGCTGGGTGAAGAACGATGTCTGCGACATCCTCCGTGCCGGGGTGGCCGGGGTCGGTGGCATCGCCCCGTGCCTGAAGGTCGCGCACATGGCCGAGGCGTTCGGCATGGATTGCGAGATCCATGGCAACGGCGCGGCCAACCTGGCGGTGGTGGGGGCGATCAAGAACTGCACCTGGTACGAACGTGGCCTGCTGCACCCGTTCCTCGACTACGACGAAGTACCGGCCTACCTCAAGCGCCTGGTCGACCCGATGGACGCAGACGGTTTCGTGCACCTGTCCGACCTGCCTGGCCTGGGTGAGGACATCGACTTCAACTACGTCGAGACCAACACGCTGCAGAGCTTCTGATACGTACATGGCGGCACGCTTCGCTGCGTGCCGCCCGAGCGTCGAATAACTATAAGAAGGCGATCTCACATGAGCGTTCTCCCCACACTCTGGGCGGGGGTCTTTGCCGCGTCGCTGGCGCTGACCTCGGTACCTGCCGCTATCGCGAAAACCCCGGCCGACCAGTTGATCGTCGGCATGAGCATGATCAACCTGCTGTCCCTCGACCCGGCGGCGGCCACCGGGCTGGATGTGTCCGAGGTCAATGCCAACCTCTACGACATGCTGCTGGTGCAGGACGCACGCCAGCCCGACCAGTTGCTGCCGGCCCTGGCAGAAAGCTGGCAGGTCAGTGATGACCGCAAGACCCTCACGTTCCAGCTGCGCAAGGGCGTCACCTTCCAGTCCGGCAACCCGCTGGGCGCCGAAGACGTCGCCTGGTCGTTGCAGCGCGTACTCAAGCTCAACCTGGCGCTGGCCTCGACCTGGAAGGCCTACGGCTTTACCGCAGGCAATGTCGGCCAGCACATGCGCGCCGTCGATGAACACACCTTCGTGGTCGAGCTGCCACGGCCAACCGATCCGCTGCTGGTGCTCAATACCCTGGCCACCTCGCCCAGCGCATTCATTCTCGACCGCAAGGTGGTGCAGCAGCACCAGAAGGGCAATGACCTGGGCGCTGCCTGGCTGACCACCCACGCTGCCGGCAGCGGCCCGTTCGCCCTCAAGGAGTGGCGCGCCAACGATGTCATCCTGATGAACCGTTTCGACGGTTACTGGGGCGGCCCGGCCAAGCTCAAGCGCATCGTCATGCGCAACATGACCGAGTCGCAGTCATTGCGGCTGATGGTCGAGCGTGGCGACCTGGACCTGGCCAAAGGCATGTCCGCGCCGGATATCGAGGCGCTGGAGAAGTCTGACAACGTTCGCACCCAGACCGTGCAGCGCGGCACGCTCTACTACGTGGCCCTGAGCGTGAAGCACAAACCGTTCGATGATGTGCGGGTGCGCCGGGCAGTGCGCTCGCTGATCGACTATCAAGGCATCAACCAGACGGTGATGCCGCACTATGGCCAGCTCAATCAACGCCCGCTGCCGCTGGGGCTGGCCGCGCGGCTGGACGACCCGGGTTATGCCCTGAACGTGGCCGAAGCGAAGCAGCTGTTGGCCGAAGCCGGCTACCCAGACGGTTTCAAGACCACCATCCGCGTACTCACCGAACCGCCGTTCATCAACATCGCTTCCAGCTTGCAGTCGACCCTGGCCCAGGCCGGTATCCAGGCCACCATCGTCACCGGCACAGGCAACCAGATCTATGGCGCCATGCGTGACCGCAGCTTCGACATCCTGGTCGGGCGCGGCGGTGGTGGTGCCGAGCGGCACCCGCATTCGAGCCTGCGCACCCTGGTGTACAACCCGGACAACCGCGACGAAGCCAAGCTGAGCAACTTCCAGGGCTGGCGTACCTCGTTCTACAGCCCCGAGCTGAACAGCCTGATCGAGCAGGCCGAGGTCGAACCAGACAAGGCGCAGCAACTGGCGCAGTACCAGCAAATCCAGCAAACCCTGGACCAGCAGGTGGGGGCGATCCTGCCCGTGTCGCAAATGACCGACACCGTGGTGCTCTACCACGATGTGCAGGACTACCAGGGCCATACCGCGGCCACCACCCGTTACAAAGACGTCTACAAGTCGCGTTGAGGCCGCCCCTCAGTGATTGGTGAATGCTTTTTCAGGAGCTTGTTATGTTTGCTTCGACTGCCTCTGTATTCGGCCCCCGTGTAACGGGCACCGCCCGCCGGGCCGGCACGGTCCTGGTGACCCTGCTCGGCCTGCTGGCGCTGACATTCTTCATCGGCCGGGTGATGCCGCTCGACCCGGTCCTGGCGGTGGTCGGCCCGGATGCCGACAGCTCCACCTACGACCAGGTGTACCGGGCGATGGGCCTGGACAAGCCGATCTGGGCCCAGTTCGGGCTGTACCTCAACGACTTGCTGCACGGTGATTTCGGCAACGCGCTGCTCACCGGCCACCCGGTACTCGAAGACATCAAGCGGGTGTTCCCGGCCACCATCGAACTGGCGACGCTGGCGATCCTGTTCGGCGTCCTGATAGGCCTGCCGCTGGGCGTGGTCGCTGCCAGCAACCAGGGGCGGGTCGGTGACCATGTGGCGCGGGTCATCACCCTGTTCGGCTATTCCACGCCGATTTTCTGGGTCGGCATGATGGGCTTGCTGGTGTTTTACGCCTGGCTGGGCTGGGCGGGTGGCGCAGGGCGCATCGACCTGGCCTATGACGGCATGGTCGACGAGGTCACCGGCCTGCTGCTGATCGACACGGCACTGGCGCGTGACTGGGAGGCCTTTACCAGCGCATTGCGCCATATCGTCCTGCCTGCGCTGATCCTGGGGCTCAACTCGGTGGCCTACATCAGCCGCATGACCCGCAGCTTCATGCTCGAACAGCTGTCTCAGGAATACATCATCACTGCCCGAGTCAAGGGCCTGTCCCGGCGCCAGGTGGTGTGGAACCACGCGTTTCGCAACATCCTTGTGCAGTTGCTCACGGTGGTTGCCCTGGCCTATGGCTCGCTGCTCGAAGGGGCGGTGCTGATCGAGACGGTGTTTGCCTGGCCTGGTTTCGGCCAGTACCTCACCAGCAGCCTGATGCTTGGTGACATGAATGCGGTGATGGGGTGCGTGCTGATCATTGGCCTGATCTTCGTTGCGCTTAACCTGATCAGTGATGCCCTGTACAAGGTGTTCGACCCACGGACCCGTTGAAGATCCGAAATTGCCGGGGCCGCAGCCCCCTGTGGGAGCGGCCTTGCGCCGCGATGGGGCGCGAAGCGGCCCCGGCAATCCCCGATCAAAACAGCGAATTGAATAACAACAAAAACGGATGCCCCCCATGAAGACTGTATTCCCGCCGCTGCGCACGGCCCTGCTAGGCGCGGCGCTACTGCTAGCCCCGCTGGCCGCGGTACAGGCCAAAACCCCCGCCGACCAGTTGATCGTCGGCATGAGCATGGTCAACCTGTTCTCCATTGACCCGGCCAACGCGCCCGGCCTGGATGCCTCAGGCATCAACGCCAACCTCTACGACACGCTTATCAAGCGCGACCAGGGCAACCCGGACAAGCACCTGCCGCAGCTGGCCGAGCGCTGGGTGATCAGCGATGACGGCAAGCAGATCACCTTCTACCTGCGCAACGACGTCAGCTTTCATTCCGGCAACCCCCTGACTGCCGAAGACGTAGCCTGGTCGCTGTACCGGGTGATGAAGCTCAACTACGGCCTGGCCACCACCTGGAAGGCCTACGGCTACAGCGTCGAGAACATTCAGGGGCTGATCCGCGCCAGCGATAGCCACACCTTGGTCGTCGACCTGCCGCAGCCCACCGACCCGCTGCTGGTGATCGACTCGCTGGCGGTGTCGCCCAGCGCGGTGGTGGTCGACCGTCAGCAGGTGCTCAAGCATGAGAAAAACGGTGACCTGGGCGCGGCCTGGCTGGTCACCAACGAAGCCGGCAGCGGCCCGTTCACCTTGAGCAAGTGGAGCGCCAACGATGCGCTGGTGATGACCCGCTTCGACGGTTACTGGGCGGGCCCGGCCAAGATGAAGCGGGTGCTGGTGCGGCACATGACCGAGTCGCAATCGCTGCGCCTGATGCTCGAACGCGGCGACCTGGACATGGCCTACGGCATGGCGGCGCCCGATATCAAGGCCATCGAGCAGTCCGACAAGCTTCAGGTGCAGGCGTTGCAGCGCGGCACCATGTACTACGTGGCGATGAGCATGAAACAACCGGAATTTGCCAACCGCAAAGTCCGCGAAGCGGTGCGCAACCTGATCGACTATCAGGGCCTGGATCAGCAGGTGATGCCGCATTACGGCACGCTCAACCAGCAACCGATGCAGCTTGGCCTTGAGGCGCGGCTGCCCGACCCCGGCTACAAGCTGGATGTTGCCAAGGCCAAGGCACTGCTGGCCGAGGCGGGCTACCCGCAAGGTTTCAGCACCACTATCCGCACGCTGTCCGAACCGCCCTTCATCGACATTGCCGCGCGCATGCAGTCGACCCTGGCCGAGGGCGGCATCAAGGCGAACATCGTCACCGGCACCGGCAACCAGGTGTACGGCGCCATGCGTGCGCGCAACTTTGAAATGATCGTGGCCCGCGGCGCCGAGCGCTACCCGCACCCTTACTTCAGCCTGCGTACCTTCGCCTACAACCCCGACAACAGCGACGCCGCTGGCCTGCCCAATTTCCAGGGTTGGCGTGCGTCGTTCTTCAGTCCCCCGCTAAACAGCCTGATCGACCAGGTTGGCGTGGAGCGTGATGCGGCCAAGCGCCTGGGTATGTATCAGCAGGCACAGAAGCTGTACGACCAGGAGGTGGGGCCGATCATGATGATCTCGCAAATGACCGACACCGCGGTGAGCGCCGTCGACGTCAAGGGCTTCACCGGCGATGACGCCGAGGCCACCCGCTACCTGGGTGTCTACAAGCAACGTTGAGTACCACCGGGCGCCTGCCGGCGCCCTTGGTGGCCATGATTCCACATCGAGAACATGCCGATGATTGCCAACATTTCTTCCTCCGATTCCACCGCCAAGCGGCAGGCCGACGCCCCCGCGTCGAGCCTCGGGGCCCTTGGCAAAAGCAGCCTGCGGGTGCTGCGCCTGCTGGTGCGCAACCCGATGACCCTGGCGGGCTTGCTGGTGGCCTTGCTGCTGGCCGTGGTGGCGGCGTTCGCGCCGTGGATCGCCACCCACGACCCGGTTGTCCAGAACCTCGCCAATGCCTTGCAGGCCCCCAGTGCCGCGCACTGGTTCGGCACCGACGAATATGGCCGCGACATCTTCAGCCGGCTGGTCTACGGCGCGCGCATCACCCTTTACATCATCGCCCTGGTGACGGTCATCGTCGGCCCGATCGGGTTGTTCATCGGCACGGTGTCGGGCTATTTCGGCGGCATGGTCGATACCGTGTTCATGCGCGTCACCGACATTTTCATTTCGTTCCCCAGCCTGGTGCTGGCGCTGGCGTTCATTGCGGCACTGGGCCCGGGCCTGGAGCATGCGGTGGTCGCCATTGCCTTGACCTCGTGGCCGCCAATCGCACGCCTGGCCAGGGCCGAGACGCTGTCGCTGCGCAAGGCCGACTTCGTGGTTGCCGTCGAACTGCAGGGGGCGTCGTCGACGCGCATCATCCTGCGCCACATCGTGCCGATGTGCATGTCGTCGGTGATCATCCGCCTGACCATGAACATGGCCGGCATCATCCTTACCGCGGCGGCGCTGGGCTTCCTCGGCCTGGGGGCACAGGCACCGTTGCCGGAGTGGGGGGCGATGATCTCCACCGGCCGGCGCTACATGCTCGAGTGCTGGTGGCTGGTGGCGGTACCGGGTGCGGCGATCATGCTGGTGAGCCTGGCGTTCAACCTGCTGGGCGATGGCCTGCGGGACATTCTCGACCCACGTAGCGAGTAACCGGAGGTTTTATGTCAGCGCTCAAACTCAATGTCGAATCGCTCAACGTGCGGTTCGTCAACGGCAAGAAAGTCATGCACGCGGTGCGCGATGTGTCGTTCACCCTGGGCCGGGAAAAGCTCGCCATTGTCGGTGAGTCCGGCTCGGGCAAATCCACCGTTGGCCGCAGCTTGCTCAAGCTGCACCCGGCCAGCGCGCAGATCACCGCAAAGGCCATGCAGTTTGGCGATGTCGACCTGCTCAGTGCCAGCGAAAAGGCCATGCAGGGCATTCGCGGCCAGCGCATCTCGATGATCATGCAAGACCCCAAGTACTCGCTCAACCCCGTGGTACGGGTGGGCGAGCAGATTGCCGAAGCGTACCTGGCGCACCACAAGGCCAGCCGCAGCGAAGCCCGCGAGCGGGTGCTGCAGATGCTCGACAAGGTGCACATCCGCGACCCGCGGCGGGTCTACGACCTGTACCCGCATGAGGTCAGCGGCGGCATGGGCCAGCGCATCATGATCGCCATGATGGTGATCACCAACCCGGAAGTGATCATCGCCGACGAGCCGACTTCGGCGCTGGATGTGTCGGTGCGCCAGCAGGTGCTCAACGTGCTTGAAGAGCTGGTGGTGGAGCAGCAGATGGGGCTGATCTTCGTCAGCCATGACCTGAACCTGGTGCGCAATTACTGTGACCGAGTGCTGGTGATGTACGCCGGGCGCGTGGTCGAGTCGCTGGCGGCCTGTGACCTGCACCGTGCCGAACACCCCTATACCCGAGGCTTGCTGGCCGCCTTGCCAAGCATGGACAACCGCCGCCCGCGCTTGCCCGTGTTGCAACGCGACCCGCTGTGGCTCACCTGCTGAGGTAACTGACCATGTCCATGATCCAAGCACACGCGTTGAACCTGAGCTTTGGCGTTGGCGCCGCGCTCAACCAGGTCCTGCACAATGTCGAGCTGAGCGTCGAAGATGGCGAGTCGTTCGGCCTGGTCGGGGAGTCCGGCTCCGGCAAGACCACGGTATTGCGCTGCCTGGCCGGCCAGTACCGGCACTGGAGCGGGGCCTTGAGCATCGACGGCGTGCCGTTGCAGCACAAGCTGCCCAAGGAGCACTTCCGCAAGGTGCAGATGGTCTTCCAGGACCCGTATGGCTCGCTGCACCCACGCCATACCATCGACACCGCCTTGCGCGAGCCGCTGGTGATCCACGGCATGGATGAGCGCAATGACCGCATCCACGACATCCTGATCAAGGTCGGCCTCAACGACAGCTACCGCTACCGCTACCCGCACCAGTTGTCCGGTGGCCAGCGCCAGCGCGTGGCCATCGCCCGGGCGTTGATCCTGCAGCCACGGGTGCTGCTGCTGGATGAGCCCACCTCGGCCCTCGATGTCTCGGTGCAGGCAGAAATTCTCAACCTGCTGTCGGACTTGCGCCAGCGCGAGAAGCTCACCTACCTGATGGTGACCCATGACCTGGGTGTGGTCAGCCACCTCTGCGACAAGGTCGCGGTGATGCAGCACGGGCGCATCGTCGAGCAGTTGGACTGCCGGGCGCTGGGCCAGGACCAGGCCAGCCACGACTACACCCGCATGCTGGTGCAAGCCAGCCGTGACTTCAGCGCCGATTTCGCCCAGGCCATGCCGGCCTGACCCCGGCACTAACAAGGAAGACAAGCACATGCCGAACGCCAACCCTGCGCCCGCTTCATGGGCGCCTGCTGCCCTGGCTGCCCTGGCCATGGGCTGCAGCCTACCGCTGTGGGCTGTGGAAGCCCCAGCCAAGGTCCAGGTACCGACGCTGGCCTACGATGACCGGCAGATTATCCTGGTGTGGGAAAAGCCGGCCGCCCATGCCGATATCGTCGACTATCACGTGTACGCCAATGGCACGTTGCTGGGCGCCAGCAACGCCAATAACGATCAGGTATCACCGGCCAAACCCTACATCGACCGGTTCTACCAGCAGGACCTGCACAACTTCCACCACCGCATCGCTATTCACAACTTCACTGCCCAAGGGCTCAAGCCCGATACCGAGTACCGCTTCACTGTGCGCTCGGTCGATCGCAACGGCCAGGAGTCGGCCGACAGCCCCGTGGTGGTACAGCGCACCACGGCCGTACCGTCGCTGTTCGACGTGCAACGCTACGGTGCCAAGGGCGATGGCAAGGCCCTCGATACGCTGGCCATCCAGCGCGCCATCGATGCCTGCACACCGGGTTGCAAGGTGTTGCTGCCTGCTGGCACGTACAAGAGTGGCGCGCTCTACCTCAAAAGCAACATGACCCTGGAAATCGCCGAGGGCGCTACCTTGCTGGGCTCCGAGCGTGCCGAGGATTACCCGCGCGCGGGGTACATCCAGTACCCGTATTCCACCACCGTGCGCCCGGCCTCGCTGATCAACGCCTTGCCGCGGGACCCACGTGCGCATCAGGCCTTCGAGAACATCCGTATCGTTGGCAAGGGCACCATCGACGGCAATGGCTGGAAACGTAACCCGGACGTGATCGACGAGCGCGGGCAAGCCCTGCCGTTCTATCTGCCCAGCGACAACACCCGCTACATGCACGATGGGGTGCTGGCCAAGGCCCAGGTAGAGCGCGCGGTGGCCGAGGGCATGAACGTCAAGGATGCCTACGGCCAGATGCGTTCATCGCTGATCACCCTGCGCAATGTGAAGAACGTGTTCTATGGCGGCTTCACGGTGGTCAACCCGGCCTACCACGGCATCATGAACCTGGAAACGCAGAACGTGGTGCTGGCCAACACCACGCACCGCACCTACGACGCCAACAACGGTGACGGCATCGAGTTTGCCAACAGCCGCGGTGCGCTGGTGTTCAATAACTTCTTCGACACTGGCGATGACTGCGTCAACTTCGCCGCCGGCACCGGGGCCGAGGCGGTCCGGCAGCCGGCCCAGGAAGATGCCTGGATCTTCAACAACTACTTCCGCAAAGGCCACGGCATGGTTGTGGCGGGCAGCCATACCGGGGCGTGGATCCAGAACATCCTGGCCGAAGACAACGTTTCGGACGGCACCGATGCCGGGCTGCGGATGAAAAGCACCAACTTCATGGGCGGTGGCGCACGCCACGTGACCTTCCGTGATTCGGCCATTCGCAACACCGTCAAGCAGGCGTTCATCTTCACCCTGGATTACAACGACCCGAACGCCAAGCTCGATTACCAGCGCTCGACGGTAGCGGGGCAGTTCCGCGATATCACGGTCAGCGACGTGAGCGTGGAAAACGCCGGCAGCGCCGCCATCGAGGTCAAGGGTGATAGCCAGCATGGCGCTTATCATCAGGGCCTGGTGTTCGAGCGGGTACGCTTCAGCGGGCCGGCCCCGGTGAAGATCGATGGCTTGAAGGATTCACGCTTCGACGCGCTGCGCTTCAGCCACATCGGCGGTGCCAACCCCTGGCAAGTGCAGGGCAGCCAAGGGCTGGCCTACACCAATGTGGACCCTGCGCCGCATCATTAAGCTTCGCTGTAGAACGCCTGCAGCTGCTGCGCCTCACGCAGGCGCATGCGGCTATTGCTCAGGTGCAGGTACATGGCCGCACGCGCAGCCTCGACCTGGCGGCTGGCGATGGCGTCGAAGATCTGCTGGTGTTCGGCGTTGATCCCGGCCAGGTAGGTGCTGCGGTTGCTTTGCCCGGTGTAGGCGGAGTTCATGCGGGTGCGCGGGATCATCTTGGTACCCAGGTGCTTCATGATGTCGATCAGGTACTGGTTGTCCGCGGCCTTGGCAATTTTCAGGTGGAACTGGAAATCGGCGTTGGTCGTGCTGCCGGATTTTTCCGGGCCTTGCATCAGCGCCTCCAGCGCTTGGTGCAGCTCTTCCAGCGCCTGTGGCGTGGCCCGTTCGGCAGCCATGCCTGCGGCTTGCACCTCAAGGCTGAGGCGAAATTCCAGCAGGTCGAGCACATCGGACAGCAGCCTGATGGTTGCCGGGCCCACGTTGAAGCTCTCTGGCGCCGGCATGTCCAGCACGAAGGTGCCGACACCGTGGTGGGTCTCGACCAGGCCGGCAGCCTGCATGCGCGAAAGCGCCTCGCGTACCACCGAACGGCTGACGCCCTCGGTTTCGATCAGCCTGGCTTCGGTGGGCAGCTTGTCGCCGCGCTTGAGGGTGCCCTCGCGCATACGCTGGGCGAAGCGCTCGACCAGTGCTTCGGCCAGGCGGCGGGGCGGTTGAGGGGTGCTGGCGGTCTGGTCCGTCATTGCGCTGCTCTTGTGTGAACAGCGGCCAGTATAATGCGTTTTGGCCTGAGGCTGCGGGTATACTCCTGGCTCTTCCGCTTTGAACGGGATCATTCAATGGCATCCGCCACCCCTGATAAACGCCTGAATCTTGCCCAGCAACTGGTGCATGACCTGTCGCAGCAGATTCTCTCGGGGGCGTTGCCGGCAGGGAGCAAGCTGCCCACCGAAGAAGCCGTGACCAAGGCGCGTGGCGTCAGCCGTACAGTGGTTCGCGAAGCCATGTCGCGGCTGCAGGCCGAGGGCCTGGTCGAGACCCGTCGTGGTATCGGCACCTTTGTGGTCGACGCCATTCCGGCAGGCGACTTCCAGAGCGCCAGCCCAGGCATGAGCGCTGCCTATAACGCGGTCGCGATCATCGAACTGCGGCTATGCCTGGAGGTCGAGGCGGCGGCCATCGCTGCCCAGCGCGCCACCCGCGAGCAACTGGCTGCCCTGCGTGCGGCGCTGGATGAAAGCGCTGATACACAGGCGCCTTGCCTGCGTAGCGACTTCGAGTTCCACCTGCAGATTGCCCAGTGCACCGGCAACAGTTTTTTCATCGACACCATGACCCATCTTGGCCATACCTTGCAGGCTGCCGCACAGCAGGCAATGGCCGAGGGTAGCGCCGAGCAGCGGGCGCTGGAGGCCCGGGAGCGCGAGCAGGTGCACGCCGCGATTGCACACCGGGATGTGGGTGCCGCGCGCGCGGCCATGCGGCTGCATCTGGTCAATTGCCTGTCGCGTGCCCAGGGCGCAGTCAGTGAGCGTCCGAGAACAAGTCAAACATCAACTGCCTGAGCCAGCGGTTAGCCGGGTCCTTGTTGTAGCGCCCATGCCAGAACAGGTTGATCTCGATGTTCGGCAACGCGACCGGCGGCGGCAAAATGCTCAAACCGAACGGCACTTGGCAACTGGCTGCAAACCGCTCCGGCACCGTGGCCAGCAAGTCAGTACGCTGCAAGATATGCCCCACTGCCACAAAATGCGGCACTTCCAGGCGAATGTTGCGCACCACCCCCGCCCGTGCGTAATACGTGTCGACTTCGCCATGACCGGTATTGGCCGCCACCACGTTTACATGATCGAAGCTCATGAACTTCTCCACGCTCAGTGGCTGTTGCGTGGCGGGGTGACCGTTGCGGCACAGGCACACATACCGATGGTGAAACAGCCGCCGCTGAAAGAACCCCGCCTGCAAATGCGGCAACAGGCCAACCGCCAGGTCGATGGTGCCGTTCTGCAGGCCTTCGGCGAGGGTGTCTGTCGAGTTGCGCAACGTGCTGATGGTGCAGCCGGGTGCCTGTGCGGCAAGGGCGTCCATCAGCTTGGGCATGAAATAGATCTCGCCGATGTCGGTCATGGCCATGGTGAAGCGGCGGCTTCTGGTGGTCGGGTCGAAGGTGTCCTGCCTGCCGAGTGCGTCGCGCAGCGTTTGAATGGCCGTGGCTATCGGTTCAGCCAATTGCAGTGCGTAGGGGGTGGGTTCCATGCCCTGGTAAGTGCGTACGAACAGTTCGTCCTGCAGCACGGTGCGCAGGCGCTTCAGGGCATTGCTCATCGCCGGTTGGGTCAGGTCCAGGTGTTCGGCAGCGGTCGAGACTTTGCGGTCGATCAATAGCTGGTTGAAAACCAGCAGCAGGTTCAAGTCGAGGTCGCGCAGTTCCATGATACCTCTCGGGTATGAATGAAGACGCGTCAGGAATTGTTATCGAGTTAAAACAGCGTCCTGGCTGAACGGTACACCAAACAAGACTCAGCGGGTATGCATAACCATTATTCATGCCTGAAATAGCCGGTATTCGACTGGCTGCCTGTCAGCCAACTTTCGCCTTGGTCATCATGGTTCGCGCTAGCCAACAGGGGCATGCCCCATGACAACTACAAGAACGAGCGATGCCATGCGAAACATCAATGCAGCGGCCCTGCTGGACGGGGCCCGGTTCAATGCCTTTCACGCGCGTGTACTGTTCTGGTGTGCGCTGATCATCATCTTCGACGGCTATGACCTGGTCATCTACGGCGTGGTGCTGCCTTCGCTGATGGCCGAGTGGAACCTCAGTGCGCTACAGGCAGGTGCCCTGGGCAGCTGCGCGCTGGTCGGGATGATGGTGGGGGCGCTGTTCTTCGGTTCGCTGTCGGACCGCATAGGGCGGCGCAAGACCATCATGACGTGTGTGCTGTTGTTCAGCGGGGTCACTGCGCTGAATGGGCTGGCTACCTCGCCAGAAACCTTCGCAATATGCCGGTTTGTTGCCGGGCTGGGTATCGGTGGCGTCATGCCGAATGTGGTCGCGCTGATGAACGAGTACGCACCCGGCAAGTTGCGCAGTACCTTGGTGGCGATCATGTTCAGTGGCTACTCGCTGGGCGGCATGTTGTCGGCCGGGTTGGGCATGCTGTTCATTCCGCAGTGGGGGTGGCAGGCGGTGTTCTACGTAGCGCTGATTCCGTTGTTGTTGCTGCCGTTGCTGATCGGCCAGTTGCCGGAATCCATGGACTTTCTGTTGCGCAGCGGTCAGGCCGAACGCGCCAAGGTTTTGCTGGCCCAGGCAACCTCTACCTATGTGCCCGAAAACGATGACCAACTCAGCCTGGCCTCGGCGCGAGGGGCGAAAGTTTCGATCCGGGAAATATTCAGTGAAGGGCGGGCGCTCAACACGCTGACGTTGTGGGCGGCGTTCTTCTGTTGCCTGTTGATGGTCTATGCGCTGAGTTCGTGGCTGCCCAAGTTGATGAGCAGTGCGGGATATGGGCTGAATTCAAGCCTGGCATTTCTGCTGGTTCTCAACTCGGGCGCGATCATCGGGGCAATTGCGGGTGGCTGGCTGGGCGACCGGATTGGTATCGCCAAGGTGTTGCTGGGCTTTTTCGCCTGCGGTGCGTTATCGCTCAGCCTGCTTGCGCTGAAAGCGCCTGTGGCGGTGCTGTACCTGCTTATCGCGGTGGCGGGTGCTTCTACCATCGGCACGCAGATCCTGGCCAATGCCTGCGCAGTGCAGTACTACCCGCCGCATATCCGCTCCACCGGCCTTGGCTGGGCGATGGGCATAGGGCGCCTGGGTGCGATTGTCGGGCCGGTGTTGGGCGGGGTGCTGCATGGCGCGAACTTGCCTTATCAAAGCAGCTTCCTGGCGTTTGCCATTCCGGGCGCCATTGGCGCAGTCGCCATTGCGCTGTTCATCCGTCGTCAGGTCGCCGCGAAGACTATTCGCGGCGTTCAGCACACTGCCAGCTGAAGGGTATTCAGGCTGGTGATGGGGTTTATGGTTTTCACGATATTTATCAATGGCCTGCCAGCAGTAATCATCGGTGCATTCCAATAACAATCAGCCCCCGAGGTACCTTGCAATGCATAACGCGACTGCGCTTGAAGTTTCCATTATTGGTGGTGGTATAGCAGGTGTGGCACTTGCGCTTGATCTTTGCCGCCATGCACACCTGAACGTTCAACTGTTCGAATCGGCCGCAGCATTTGGCGAAGTGGGCGCGGGTGTGTCTTTTGGCGCCAACGCTGTGCGCGCCATTGCCGGGTTGGGTATTGCTGAACCCTACGCCAGGATTGCCGACAGCACGCCGGCGCCGTGGCAGGACGTGTGGTTTGAATGGCGCGATGGGCGTGATGCGCGGTATCTGGGCAGCAGCGTGGCAGAGGGGGTGGGGCAGTCATCGGTGCATCGTGCCGACTTTCTCGATGCGCTGGCCAGCCAGTTGCCGGCGGGCATCGCCCAGTTCGGTAAGCGTGCGCAGCGGGTTGAGCAGGTGGGGGAGCGCGTGCGTGTGTGCTTCACCGATGGTACGGAACATCACTGTGACTTGCTGATAGGTGCCGACGGTATCAAGTCCGCCATCCGTGACCACGTGCTCGACGGCCTGGGCGTACCGCGGGTGGCGCCTCGTTTCAGTGGCACTTGCGCCTACCGTGGGCTGATCGACAGCGAGCAGTTGCGCGAAGCCTACTGGGCGCGTGGTATGGGTGAGCATCTGATCGATGTGCCGCAGATGTACCTTGGGCTCGACGGGCATATCCTGACCTTCCCGGTCAAACAGGGGCGGTTGATCAATGTGGTCGCGTTTGTGTCTGATCGCAGTCAAGCGAGCCCGACATGGCCGAGCGATGCGCCTTGGGTGCGTCAGGCAACTCAGGGCGAGATGCTGAAGGCTTTCGAGGGCTGGGGTGAGGCGGCGCAAGTGCTGCTGGAATGCATTGCAATGCCTTCATTGTGGGCGCTGCACGATCTTGCCGAGTTGCCGGGGTATGTGCACGGTCGTGTCGGGTTGATCGGTGATGCGGCTCACGCCATGCTGCCGCATCAGGGCGCGGGGGCCGGGCAGGGGCTGGAAGATGCCTGGTTGCTGGCGCGGTTGTTGGCGGACCCGGGCGTGATTGGCCGTCGTCCGCAAGCGGTACTTGAGGCGTATGACGCAGTGCGGCGGCCGCGTGCGTGCCGGGTGCAGCGCACCTCGTGGGAAGCGGGGGAACTGTATGAGTTTCGTGACCCGGCTGTGCTGGATGATCTGCAGTTGCTGGGCAAGGTGCTGGGTGAGCGCTTTGACTGGCTGTGGAACCATGATTTGCAGGATGACCTGAGGCAGGCAAGGCAGCTGTTGGGGTTGCAGGTGCAGGCGGCCTGATTGAGTGGCCGGCACCGGCTGCGCCGGTGTTCGCGGCTAAAGCCGCTCCTACAAGTACAGCGTGAGCCCCAAGCCAGCACAGTACCTGTGGGAGCGGGCGAGCCCGTGAACACCTGCAAAGCCGGTGCCATCCCCTGCGTCGCCTGTTTCGCGGGCGCGCCCGCTCTCATAGAACTGCACATAACTAATTGAATTAGCTGGGACACTGTGGGAGCGGCTTTAGCCGCGAACACCGGCGCAGCCGGTGCCATGCACCGCGTTGGATTCTTCGCGGCTAAAGCCCACAGGGTATGCGGACCGCTTGCGAACTGAGTTCTCTACGCGACAGCGCAACCCACAGGGCTGGGCGATCTCCCACAGGAACCGTGCATGGCTTCAGACCGGTGCCATGCACCGCCGATCATCCCTCACTGCAAGGTCACCGGCTGCATACCATCCGGCAACTGCCGAAGCGCCGCCTCCAGCCTGGCAATCGGCCCCGCCAGCTGGTCCGCTTCCTTGTCCTTGCCCTCACTTCTCAGGCGATCACGCTCAACCCGCAGGTTAAGCAAATTTTTCTGCAGCTTCAGGGCCGAGTTATTGAACGGGTCCATGCCTTTCTCACGATGTGGGCTTCCGTGCCGTTGTAGGAAAAGTGGACCGTAGCAGCTCGAATTTACCGGAGAAACTGATGTTTCATACAGGTAAATGCCTCAGTCTCGACTCTTCCTACGCTGCTCGGTAAAAGATCCTACAGGGCGCGTTTCAAGTCATGTCGTGCAACCCCTGCTCAACCCCGCATGATAATTGGCCACAATCGGTTTTCGGCAAGGCAGGCCCTCAACTGGATTCAGTGCAGAACCTGCCGTGCTTTTCGAAAACTTATGTAGCAATTGCCGCCCCGCAAACTACAAGTGGTCCGCATCCACCACCGCCTGGGCAAACGCCTGTGGCGCTTCCTGTGGCAGGTTGTGGCCGATGCCACCGCTGATCAACCGGTACTCGTACTTGCCGGTAAAGCGCTGCGCATAGGCTTCTGCTGGCGGGTGCGGCGCACCGTTGGCGTCGCCCTCCAGCGTGATGGTGGGTACTGCGATGGGAGGGAACTTGGCCAACTTAGCCTCCAGTGAGTCGTAGCGCGTTTCACCCTGGGCCAGGCCCAGTCGCCAGCGGTAGTTGTGCACGGTAATCGCCACCTGGTCCGGGTTGTCCAGGGCCTGGGCACTGCGCTCGAAGGTAGCGTCGTCAAAGGCCCACTTGGGCGAGGCGGTTTGCCAGATCAGCTTGGCGAAGGCATGGCGGTTTTGCTCGTAGCCAGCCTGGCCACGCGGTGTGGCGAAATAGTACTGGTACCACCATTGCAGTTCGGCGCTGGGCGGCAGCGGGGCCTTGGCCGCTTCCTGGCTGCTGATCAGGTAGCCGCTGACCGACACCAGCGCCTTGACCCGCTCAGGCCACAGTGCCGAGACGATATCGGCGGTGCGTGCGCCCCAGTCAAAGCCAGCGAGCACGGCGTGCTGTATATGCAAGGCATCCATGAACGCAATGACATCGCTGGCCAAGGCGGTGGGCTGGGCGTTGCGTGGGGTTGCTGCGGACAGGAAGCGGGTCTGGCCGTAGCCGCGTACGTAGGGCACCAGCACCCGGTAGCCTTTTGCCGCCAGGGCAGGGGCTACTGCTTCGAAGCTGTGAATGTCATACGGCCAGCCATGCAGCAGGATCACCACTGGGCCGTCGGCCGGGCCTTGTTCTACGTAGGCCACATCGAGCACACCAGCATTTATGTGTTTCAGCGGGCCGAAGTCATCCGCCACTGCAGCGGCTGGCTGGGGCTGCTGTGCTGCGGCGGTGGCGATGTTCGCAGCCATCAGGCCAAGCGGCAGCAGGGCACAGGCAATCAGCGTATGGCTGAAACGGCGTGGCAGGGTGGTGGTCGGGTAGCTGGCAGACATTGGGCATCTCCTTGGCAAAACCATCGGTGCGGGTTGGTGGGTGCCAGTAAAGATGACGGCTGTATCGCGGTTGTGTCCGATCGGCCTGCGGCAAGCGTTCTTGTGTATCACGTCTCAATTTGTACACATGAAGATACAAACAGCGGGCGGCGGTGACGCCTGAGCCGGAAGCTTGCGCGGTAGGTGTAGGAGCGGGCTTGCCCCGCGAAGAAGCCAACGCGGTGCATGGCACCGGCGTTGCCGGTGTTCGCGGCTAAAGCCGCTCCTACGCACACCGCTTGAGCGCAAAGCTTGTGCAGTACATGTGGGCGTGGGCTTGCCCGCGAAGAATCTAGCGCGGTGTATGGCACGGGCTTTGCCCGAGTTCGCGGGCCAAGCTCGCTCCCATAATGAATACATGTCTGCCATCTGATCCGCTTTTTTTCCACAAACCTGAATCTGTAACCGTATCAGCCCAAGCCGGACAATGTGCCCATTCCCGCATCACACTGTAGAGGTTCCGATGGGCAAGCTCGCGCTGTTCCTGGGTGGTTTTCTGCTGTTGACCATTCTGATTGGTATTCTTGGCACCATTCCGCCAAGCTGATTTCAACTGCGTGTTCCTGCGCGGCCCGTCTACTTCAACTGGCGGGCCCAATCCCTGACCAAATGGCCAGTATTCTCCCAGTTTGCACTGCTGGACAAGCGGTAGGTGCAAATCATTCTCAAGTGCAAAAGCCTCGTGTAGCTCCTGCCGCCGTTCATTCGGACGGTCTTGTTGCCTTGGAGTCGAAACATTAATGGAATGCAAGAAAGGCACTGCAGCCATGCTGGAGTGGCGTAGCCGTTTTCTCGCTGAAGGCACGCTTGATGAGCAGGATTACCACCAGGCACTGTGCGGTGCCGAAGCGCTAGAGCAAGCGGGCGAGATCAGTACGCTGGAGTGGATCGAGTTGGTCAGGCTGGCCAATTCGGCATTGCTGCAAGTACGATAAGTCATTCTTTACGTTAGGAAAACTGTCCACAAAAAACGTGGGTAGGTCTGTGGATAAAGTGCTGTAGGCCACGCTGGCGGCGGGCTCTGTTAAATTGAGTATATTTTGAACAGTCGTTTTGCCCGCCTTTTTCAGTGGGCCAGGCCGGCGCGGCGCAGGGCAGCCAGCAAGTCGCGCACCCGCACCGGTAGCTCGCCGGCAGGGTACACGGCATGCATCTGCGGGTCTTGGCCACTGCTGGAAGTCAGGCGGTACTGCGGGCACACCCGCACCAGCCGCCCGGCCTTGACCTGCGCTTCACCGACCCAGGCGGCCAGGCGCGCAATGCCGGCACCGGCCAAGGTGCTGTGGTACACCGCATCGCCTGAGTTCAGGCGCAGCCCGGGCCTGGGGCGCAAGCTGGTGATCTGGCCGTCGCGGCAGAAGTGCCAGGCTTTGAGGATGCGCGGCGCCGTGTGCAGGATCAGTGTATGCCCGTCCAGGTCTTCCGGGTGCTGTGGCGTGCCGGCCAGGGCCAGGTACGCCGGGCTCGCATACAGGTGGCGCTGGTAAGCCCACAGCGGGTAACCGATCAGCTCGCTCGATTGCGGGAAAGCACCCCGTACCACGAAATCGAACTTGCCTTGCAGCGGGTCGAGGGCTTCGTCGCTGTACTGCACGTCCAGTGTCACTTGCGGGTGGCAGCGAGAAAATTCGGCGAGCACCTGGGGCAGCACATGTTCACCGAGCAGCTGCGGCACGGCGAAGCGGATCCAGCCTTGTGCACTGCCACTGAGCGCGGCCAGTTCGTCGGCGGCATCACGTTGCACATCCAGCAAGCGCTCGGCATGCGGCAGCAGGCGCTCGCCAGCTTCGGTCAGGGTCACGGCGTTGGCGTTGCGGTTTAGCAGCTTGCTCCCGGCGTTATCCTCCAAGGTTTGTACTGCACGGGTTACCGCGCTGGGTGAGCGCCCCAGGGCGCGGGCGGCAGCGACGAAGCTGCGCTTGTGCGCCACACTGACGAACGCCTGGATTTCCCGCAGCATGTCCAATGCCATTGCCTGCTCCTCGTTGCAGTTTTTGCAATATGGCATTTCAACACAAGCGCCGCACTTTGATTAGCCTTGCCGGGGTCTTTACTGCCTGGAACCGCGTCATGATGGATATTGCTGTGCTTGCTGTTTTCGCCTTCGCCGCTGGCTTGATCGACGCCGCCGTGGGTGGCGGCGGGCTGATCCAGATCCCGGCCTTGTTCAACGTGCTGCCCACCGCGCAACCGGCGGCATTGCTTGGCAGCAACAAGCTGGCGTCGGTGTGTGGCACGGCCTTCGCGGCACGTTCGTTCATCCGCAAGGTGACGCTGGACTGGGGGCTGATCGTGCCTGCGGCGCTCAGTGCCTTTGTCATGTCGTTCGCCGGCGCTGCCACGGTGTCGCTGGTGCCGCCCAGCGTGATGCGCCCGGCGGTGCTGGTGCTGATCGTGCTGATGGCCATCTACACCTTCTGCAAGAAGGACTTCGGCACGTTGCACAAACCGGCTCAGATCGGCCGCAAGGAGCAGTGCCTGGCGGTACTGATCGGCGGCGCCATCGGCTTTTACGATGGCCTGTTCGGCCCGGGCACCGGCAGCTTCCTGATCTTTTTGTTCATTCGCTTTTTTGCCCTGGATTTCCTGCACGCCTCGGCCTCGGCCAAGGTGGTGAACATTGCCACCAACCTGGCGGCACTGGTGTTCTTCGTGCCGACGGGCAATGTGCTGTATGCCATTGCCTTGCCCATGGCGCTGTGCAACATCCTCGGTGCGTTGACCGGTACCTGGCTGGCGGTGCGCAAGGGCGCGGGCTTTGTGCGCGGGCTGTTCCTGGTGCTGTTGTGCGTGTTGATCGCCAAGCTTTCCTGGGACTTGCTGGCCGGCTAGTTCACATCACCTGGCGCTGCGGCTCGGCCTGTTCGACGCGGTTGCGGCCGTGGGCCTTGGCCCGGTACAGCGCCTGGTCGGCATCTGCCAGCAGTTCGTCCAGGCTGGGGGCCGGCACGTCGGCGTCGCAGCCGGCCAGGCCGATACTCACGGTAATCTGCAGGCGCTGGTCGGCCTGCACCACGTGCAGGTCCTGCACGGCGCGGCGCAGGCGTTCGGCGGTGAACTTGGCCCGTTCGGGGGCAAGGCCGGGAAGGACGACGACGAATTCCTCGCCGCCCAGGCGCGCTAACAACTCATCGTTGTGCAACTGGTCTTGCAGGGTGCTGGCGAACTGGCGCAGCACCTGGTCACCGACCGCGTGGCCATGGTCATCATTGATCGATTTGAAGTGGTCGATGTCCAGCATCATCAGGGGCAGCGGTAGCGCCTGGGCGTGTTGCTGGCGGCTGTCCAGCAGGGCGTTGGCGCGGCGGGTGAAGGCGCTGCGGGTAAGTACGCCGGTGAGGTGGTCGATGGTGGCCTGGTGCGCCAGCCGGGCCATCAGGCTGCGGTTGGCCTGGCTGACGCAGGCCACTACCAGCGGCCCGAGCACCAGCATGGCAATGCCCAGGCGCGCCGACATCAGCGTGGTCACCCCGGGCTCGCTTTGCGGCACACTGAAGTGCATGAGGTTTTGTGCCACTGCCACGATCAGCGTACTGCCGGCGGTAAGCGTCAACAGTGAAACCATGAAAGGTGAGTAGGTCCAGGCGCACCAAAGCAGCGCGGCAATCGGGAAGGCAATGGCCCCAGGGCCACCAAAGAAGAGACTGAACGCCAGCGAGGCCAGCAGCACCAACAGCGGCGCCAGGCGGATGGCCTGGGCACCACCGCGCACCAGGGCCCGCACCGTAGGCGCGGTGAGCAGCACCGGCAGCACTAGCACGCCGGTCGAAAACTGTTCGCTGAACCAGGCCAGCCAGGTGGCGCGCAACGACTGTTCGAACCACGGCGCGGCCATTGCCGCGGCCATGCTGGCCGCCACCATGGCGCCGGCAGCACAGGCGGCGAACACGCTGAGCACGCCGTGCGGGGTGCGCATGCGCCGGTGCAGGCGCGGCAAGCGCGACAGCACCTGCCACAGTGTGACCACCACGCCCAGGTTGCACAGGTTGAACCACAGCGCTGGCACCCAGGCGCTGCCGCACAGCAGGTCGGCGCCGACCATGGCCAGCCAGACCAGGGCAAAGCCCGTCAGCGTGGCCTGGCGGGGGTAGCGCAGCAGCACGCCGGCCAGTACCGCATTGACCGGCCAGAACAGTGACAGCGACTCGATCGGACGTGCCAGGATGCCACCAAGGGTGAGGGCAAAGGTCAGGCAAAGCAGAACGACGTAGGGCAATAAGCGCGATTGGGTTGGAAAAACCATGGGCTCGACCGGCAAGCGGAAACGAAATCCAGGACAACGGCTTAAAGCACCTGGGGCAAATTAGGCATCAGTGTGTTTCGTCAGGCTACTTGATGTCAATCTGCCGCGATCGGTCGAGATAATGCCAAGTTGCGTCTAGGCGTTGCCAATCGCCTTACAACCCAAAAAACCACGGCACCATCACCACGGTCACCAGCATCACCAGTAAGGTGAAGGGCACGCCAATCTTGACGAAGTCAGCAAAGCGGTACTGCCCAGGGCCCAGCACCAGCGTGTTGACCGGCGAGGACACCGGCGTCATGAACGCCGCCGACGCGGCCAGCGCCACGGTCATGGCGAACGGGTAGGGCGACATGCCCAGCTGTGCAGCGGTGCTGACGGCTACCGGTGCCATCAGTACTGCAGTAGCCGTGTTGGAGATGAACAGGCCGATCACCGCCGTGACCGCAAACAGGCAGGCGAGGATGGCGCTGGGGCCTGCACCGCCCAGCACGCTGACCAGCCCGCCCACCGCCAGGTCGATGCCGCCAGTTTTCTGCAGCGCCTGGGCGAACGGCAGCATGCCGACGATCAGCACCAGGCTTTGCCAGTGGATGGCCCGGTAGGCGCTGTTCATGTCGATGCAGCGGCCTGCGCCCATCAGCAGGCAGCCGATCAGCGCGGCCATGACGTTGGGCACTGCGCCACTCACCATCAGCCCGACCATCACCGCCAGGCTGAGCAATGCCTGGGGGGCGCGGGTGCGAGCGGGTGCGACCAGGTCGATTTCGGCGGGCAGGCTCAACACCAGGAAGTCCCTTGGCTTGCTCTGCAGTTGGCGTATGGCCTTCCACGGGCCAACCACCAGCAGGGTGTCGCCCAGGCGCAGTTTTTCTTCCACTAGTTGCTCTTCAATCGCCGTCTGCTCGCGGCGCAGGCCGACCACGTTGAGGTCAAAACGGGTGCGGAAGGCCAGGTCGAGGATGCTCTTGCCGATCAGTTGCGAGCCTGGCGGCAGCGAGACTTCAGCCATGCCCAATTCCTGGGACTGGTCGATGAAATAGGCGGCCTTGAAGTGCAGCGGCTCCAGTTGCATGGTCTGGCACAGGCTGCGCAGGTCGTCGCGGTTGGCGAACAGGTCGAGCAGCAGCACGTCGCCCTGGTGCAGTACGGTGCTGGAGTCGGCGGCGATCACCCGGGTGGTGAACTTGTGCTGGCGCTCGATGCCGATCACGTTGGCGCCGTGCCGGGTGCGCAGTTCCAGTTCGCCCAGGGTGTGGCCGATCAGCGGTGATTCAGGGCGGATGCGCAGGCGCCGTTCACGGCCGTTGAGCTTGTAGTCAAGCACCAGGTCCAGCAAGGTGCGGCGGCTCTCCACGCGGCCGTCCTTGCGCACTTCGCCGTTGAGCCAGTGCCGGGTCAGCAGCATGTAGCCGATGCCCAGTACCAGCACCACCAGGCCGAACGGGGTGAAGCTGAAGAAGCTGAAGCCCTGCTCGCCGTGGCGCACCAGTTCACTGTGCACCACCACGTTGGGTGGCGTGGCCACCAGGCTGAGCATGCCGCTGATCAGGCCGGCGAAGGCCAGTGGCATCATCAGGCGGCTGGGCGAGAGTTGCAGGCGCGCGGCGATACTCAGCACCACCGGTATGAAGATGGCCACCACGCCGGTGGAGCTCATCATCGAGCCCAGCCCGGCCACGGCAACCATCAGCAGTACCAGCAGGCGGGCCTCACTGTTGCCGGCCCGCTCGCTCATCCATTCGCCGATGCGGTAGGCAATGCCGGTACGCACCAGGCCTTCGCCGATCACGAACAGGGCGGCGATCAGCACCACGTTGGGGTCGCTGAAGCCGGCCAGGGCCTGCTCCACGGTGAGAATGCCGAGTAGCGGCAGGGCGAGGATCACCAGCAAGGCGACCACGTCCATGCGTGGGCGATTGATGACGAACAGGACAATGACGATGGCCAGCAGGCCGAGGACCCAGAGCAGCTCTTGGTTCATGGGGAGGGGGTGTTCCTTCACACAGGGGCACGATAGACAGTAGCAGCCAATGTGCCAGCTTGCGGTGAAGGGGGTATTGATGTGCTGCAGTGTTTACGTCTTAGGAACTGAGGTGGTCCCAGTGTAGGAGCGGCCTTGTGTCGCGATGGGCTGCGCAGCAGCCCCAACGATCTTTCATCACGGCACAGAAAGTTGGGGCTGCTGCGCAGCCCATCGCGACACAAGGCCGCTCCTACATCGAAAGCGACAGGCGGCCGATCAGCTTATGGGGGCCTCAGGTCACCGGATCAGTGATGTTTATGATGGTGTTTCTTGCCGCTGCGGTTGTTGTCGCCCAGGTGGTTACCGAGGGCACCACCGGCCGCGCCGCCCAGGCCAGCACCGACGGTCGAGCCGGTCTTGCCGCCTACTGCGCCGCCCAGCAACGAACCGCCGGCCGAGCCCAGGCCACCGCCGATGGCTGCTTCGGTACGGTTGCCCTTGCGAGCACCGACGGCACTGCCGGCTGCGCCGCCAACGCCGGCGCCGATGGCTGCGCCGGTCTTGCCGCCGAGCTGTTGGCCGACAACGTTGCCCAGGACACCACCCAGGCCACCGCCAATGGCGGCAGTACCGTCACCGGCGAAAGCGCCCTGGCACAGCAGCAGGCCGAGGGCAAGGGAAGGCAGAGTCAGACGCATGATACGAACCTCAAAGAAATCATCGGGTTAAGTTGCCGCGCAACGGGCGGCGGGTCAGGGTAGAAAAAGACGCTTCAGCGGTAGTAACGGTCACCGCGGTATTGACGATTGTCATCGTCGTCATCGTCGCGGTCATGCCGGTGGTGGTGGCGTTGGCCGCGGTCGTGGTCACGCCAGCCATCGTCGTCGTCATGGTAGCGATGGCTATGGCACCCTGCGGTCAGCAGGACAACGGCAATCAGCGAAAGGCTTGCAAGACGGCTCATTACGATATAGGTCCTTGATCCGCAAAGGTTTACGGCACACCTTCTGAGACTGGGAACGATCCATTTGGTTTCCTGTGCAGGTAAAATTTTGTCGTGCCAGCGATGAGCGGCGTGCTTGCGGGCTGCTTTTCTGTCCCGCTCGGTCATGGTCGGGCCGCTGGCAGGCCCCTAAACTGCACGGCAAGCCGCAGCCAAGACGGCAAACTGCCACACGGTGAATCATGATGATCGCCCACACCCCTACCTTGTTCGCCGCCGTTGCCCTGGTCGCCACCATCCTGGCCTTCTGCCTGTTGCTGGTCGGGCGCAGCAACCGCAGTGACAACCTGATGCTCACCGGCTGCGGGCTGCTGGTGCATGCCCTGGCCTACGTTTGCTACACCGTGTATGCCCAGGCCCCGCTGTGGCTCAGCTATGGCCTGGGCAACTGCCTGCTGTCGCTGGCCTTGGCCTTCTATACGGCCAGCCTGTTCAGGGTGCGTGAGCAGGTGGTGCCCTGGCGCGTCATCTTTGTCATTCCCGCGCTCATGCTGGTGGGGCTGATGCTGCTGCTCGATACCTTGGAGCCGCGCATGCTGCTGGCGACGCTGGTGCTGATGTTGCAGTGCTCGATGATCCTGTACTGGGCGTGGCGCCATGCCGAGCGGCCAGGCAGGGCCCACCTGCTGTTGCAAATCGGTGCGCTGATCAGCCTGGTCGGCCTGGGCATGCGCGTGGTGGCGGTGGCCAATGGCACGGCGGTGGAAATGCGCTATGACACCAGCAACCTCAAACAGAGCATTTCCGTGGCAATCGGCACCGCCACGGTAATGATGTACTCGATCGGGCTGGTGCTGATGGCCAAGGAACGCAGCGAATCACGTCTGCAGCACCTGGCCCTGCATGACGTGCTGACGGGTACCTACAATCGCCGGGCAATTCTTGAGCGCCTCGCCGTGGAACTGGACCGTGCGCGTGAACAGCAGGGCAGCCTGGCCGTGGCGATGATCGATATCGACCATTTCAAGCGCATCAATGACCTGTACGGGCATCTGGCCGGCGACGAGGTGCTGTGCCATTGCGTACGCCAGTTGCAGCAGCGCCTGCGCCAGGGGGACAGCCTTGGCCGTTATGGCGGCGAGGAGTTCCTGTTGCTGTTGCCAGGCACCGACCGCCGCGGGGCTATGGCTGCCTTGCAAGGTTTGCGCGAGGCCATTGCACACAGCCCCGCGCGTTTTGCCGGTGACCAGATCGAGCTGCGCTTCAGTGTCGGCCTGTGGTGTGGTGTACCGGGCCTCAGGGACAGCACCGCCAGCCTGCTGGGCCAGGCCGATGCTGCGCTGTACCAGGCCAAGGCCGCCGGGCGCAATACGGTGCACATGGCGGCAGTGGTCGAGGCCGGTTGACTGCGCGCAAGCATTCACGCGCGCTACCCGCCAGTGCTAGAGTCGCGTTCTTTTTTACCCTGAGGATGGAACATGCGTGCGATTTTGCCGATGGCCGCGGCGCTGATGCTGGTCGGTTGTGCTTCTGCGACCATGGAAACGGCCCGTGGCGGCAAACCGACCGCGCAGCTTGACTCGCACAAGGCGCCAGAGCTGGTTGCTCAGTGCGTCCAGTTCAGCTGGCAGGAAGAGAAAGTGTTTGGCGACGACGCCAGTGGCTACCTTGAGCCGCGCAAGCAGGGTGGGTTCACGGTGTACACCCGTGAGGCCGAGGCGTTCGTGGACGTCTACCCGCAGGCGGGTGGCTCGCGGGTGGATTACTACGCGCAGAAGAACGACGGCGTGGCGCTGCAGCGCCGGGCAGCGGCGGCGACCTGCCTGTAACGAGCAGATAGCCGCCCGCCGGGACAGCACATAACCCTGTAGGAGCGGGTTTACCCGCGAACACGGGCGAGGCCCGTGCCATCCACCGCGGTGTCAGCTTCGCGGGTGAACCCGCTCCCACAGTGATTGGGCAAGCTTTACAATTTTTAGCAAGGCAGTTGTGTCGCTGGGAGGCGGGTGAGGGCTAGCATCAGCACCTACCATTCAAGGACGACACCATGGACCACTCCCTGCAACTCAACCGCGCCAGCTGGGACGAACGCGCCCCGCTGCACGCTGCCTCCAAGGACTACGAAGTCGAGCAGCTCGTCCAGCACCCCGAACAGCTTTCCGAAACCGTACGCTTCGACCTGCCATTGCTCGGCGATATCAATGGGCTCAAGGCCGTCCACCTGCAGTGCCACATCGGCACCGACACCCTTTCGCTGGCGCGCCTTGGCGCCAAGGTCTGTGGTCTGGACTATTCCGCGGCGTCGCTGGCCGAAGCGCGGGCACTGGCCTCGCGTTGCGCAGTAGCTATCGAGTATGTCGAGTCTGACGTGTACGCCGCCGACCAGGTGCTGCCGCCAGGTACTTTTGACCTGGTCTACACCGGCATTGGTGCGCTGTGTTGGCTGCCCCGTATCGAGCCGTGGGCGCGCACGGTCGCGGCCTTGTTGAAGCCGGGTGGGCGGCTGTTCCTGCGCGATGGGCACCCGATGCTAATGGCAGTCAACGAAGACCACCAGGACCGCCTGCAGCTCGAATACCCGTATTTCGAACATGAACAGCCGACGGTGTGGCACAACGACCAGACCTACGTCGAAACCGACCAGCGCCTTGCCCATACCGAAACCCACGAGTGGAACCATGGCTTGGGCGAAGTGATCACCGCCTTGCTGGCGCATGGGCTGCAACTGACGGCGTTGGTCGAGCACCAGAGCATCCCTTGGCAGGCGCTGCCGGGGCAGATGGTCAAGGGCGACGACGGTGAATATCGCCTGCGCGAACAGCCCGCACGCCTGCCCCTGAGCTACACCCTGGTGGCGGTCAAAGCCTGATCAGGACAAGTAGCCGCCGTCGACATTGAGCGCGGTGCCGGTGGTGTAGCTGGACGCATCGCTCGCCAGGTACAGCACCGCGCCGGCCATTTCCTTGGGGTCGGCCACGCGCTTGAGCGGGATTTGTTGCAGCGCGGCATTGAGGATGGCGTCGTTCTTTACCAGGGCCGAAGCGAACTTGGTGTCGGTCAGGCCCGGCAGCAGGGCGTTGCAGCGGATACCGAACGGCGCGCATTCCTTGGCGAACACCTTGGTCATGTTGATCACCGCCGCCTTGGTCACCGAGTAAATGCCCTGGAACAGGCCGGGCGACACCCCATTGATCGACGCCACATTGATGATGCTGCCGCCGCCGTGCTCGCGCATCAGCTTGCCGGCCTCCACCGACATGAAGAAGTAACCGCGGATGTTCACGTCCACGGTCTTCTGGAACGCGCCCGGGTCGGTGTCCAGCACGTTGCAGAACTGCGGGTTGGTAGCGGCGTTGTTGACAAGAATGTCCAGCTTGCCGAACTGCTCACGGATGCCGGCGAACACCTGCTGGATCTGCTCCAGTTCACCAATGTGGCAGGCCACCGCAGTTGCCTTGCCACCGGCAGCGGTGATGGCGTCCGCCACCTGCTGGCAACCGTCGAGCTTGCGGCTGGAAACGATCACATGGGCGCCCTGTTGGGCCAGCAAGTGGGCGATTGCTTCGCCGATGCCACGGCTGGCGCCAGAGACGAAGGCAATCTTGCCGTCGAGGTCGAACAGGTGGGTCTTGGACATGCTGTTTTCCTTGTTATCCGTCGTCATGGGCGGTGCTCAGAGGCTGGACTTGGCGATGACCTGCAAGCTCATCTGCTCCAGCAAGCGGTTCATGTGAATGAACTGGGCGAAGCGCTTGTCCTGGGTCTGGCCGTGGTAATAGCGGTAGTAGATTTGCTGAACGATGCCGGCCAGGCGGAACAGGCCATAGCAATAGTAGTAATCGAAGTTGTCCAGGCGAATGCCGGCGCGCTCGGCGTAGTAATCGACAAACTGGCGGCGGCTGAGCATGCCCGGTGCATTGCTCGGCTGGCGGCGCATCAGTTGCACCGGTGCCGGGTCGTCGGCCTCGATCCAGTAAGCCAGGCTGTTGCCCAGGTCCATCAGCGGGTCCCCCAGGGTGGCCATTTCCCAGTCCAGCACGCCGATGATGCGCATGGGGTTGTCGGCGTCGAGGATGACGTTGTCGAAACGGTAGTCGTTATGCACGATGGCGGGTCGCGGGTAGTCTGCCGGCATCTTCTCGTGCAGCCAGGCGGTCACCTTCTCCCAGCGTGGGGCGTCTGGGGTCAGGGCTTTTTCGTAGCGGCTGGTCCAGCCCTCGATCTGGCGTTGCACATAGCCTTCTGGCTTGCCCAGGTCGGTCAGGCCGCAGGCGTTGTAGTCCACCTGATGCAACTCGACCAGGCGGTCGATAAAGCTTTTGCACAGGGCTTCGGTGCGGTCGGCGTCGAGGCCCAGTTCGGGCGGAATGTCTGAACGCAGGATGATGCCGTTGACCCGCTCCATCACGTAGAACTCGCCGCCGATCAGGCTGCTGTCGGTGCAGTGCGCGTAGGCTTTGGGGCAGTAGGGGAAGCCGTTGTTCAACTGGTTGAGAATGCGGAACTCACGGCCCATGTCGTGGGCTGACTTGGCCTTTTGCCCGAACGGCGGGCGGCGCAGCACGAAATCGCGGCCTGGGTAGCTGATCAGATAGGTAAGGTTGGAGGCGCCACCAGGGAACTGGCTGATGCTCGGTACGCCGTCCAGGCCGGGGATATTGGCTTTTAGGTAAGGGTCGATGACGGCCGCATCGAGTTCTTCGCCGGGGCGTACCTGGGTGGACTGGTCGGTGAGCGTCATGCGTTTTCCTTATTCTCGTTCGCAAGGACTATTGGCTAATCTAATGGTCTGCCGCGGCTGGAACAAGCGTGCCAGGTGACATATAGGTGTGGGTGTTGCTCCACGATCAACTGCCTTGATGTAACCACTTGTTTGCCTTTGCGCATTCCTTTGTAGGAGCGGCCTTGTGTCGCGATCGGGGCGCGAAGCGGCCCCGCAATCTTGCATGATGCGCAAATCCTGGGGCCGCTTTGCGGCCCGATCGCGACACAAGGCCGCTCCTACACAAAGCCGGCGCAGTCTGGAACAGGCAAAAAAAACCGAAGCCGGTCAGGCTTCGGTTTTTCGTTCAGCCGATATCCCCAGCCCTCAGGACGGGAACAGCTCGCTGAGTTTCATCGACAGCATCATGTCGCCTTCAACGCGCAGCTTGCCGCCCATGAAGGCCTGCATGCCGTCGGTTTCGCCGCTGACGATACCCTTCAGGGTTTCGCTGTCCATTACCAGGGTGCAGTTGGCATCCGGGTTCTCGCCTTCCTGCAGGTCGCAGGTGCCGTCCTTGACGATCAGCGCGTATTTCTTGCCTTCGTCGGTGATGTCGAAGCCGAACACCAGGTCCAGGCCGGCGGCAGCGGATGGGTTGAACTTCTCTTGCATCTTTTTAACGGCATCAGCTACGGAGGTCATGGCGCATTCCTTATAGATTGATTTACACGTCCCCGCAGGGACACAACTAGCCGGTCTTATCGGTAAGTGACAAGCTCCGGCGCCCTCAACAGCTGCACATGGGCCTGACTGTTGAAGGAAACCAGTGCCACGTCGCGGCCGCGAAACTTCAGGTGGCTGAGCGACGTGTTGATTATTTGCCAGTTCAGCGCGAACGCCTGGCTGGGGGTAATACCGGTAACCAGGTGGAGCAGGGCGGCAATGGTACCGCCCGACGTGAACACAACGATATTGTCGCCGCTACCGGTGCTATCGAGCAGGCGTTGCAAGCCAGCTTGAACGCGAGCCGTGAACGCCTGCCAGGTTTCCAGGCCGTCGCCGGCATGCGCGCCATCGTGCCAGCGCTGCACCATCAGCGCGAACAGGCGCTGGAACTCGCTGCGGTGCTGCGCAGCATTGCGCAGGACATGCAGGGCATCGGGCTCTTCCGGCAGCAGCCCAGGCAGCAGGGCACGGATCACGCCGTCGGCATCGAACTCATTGAATGCAGCGTCGGTCTCAACAGCCGGTACCGGGCAGCCATTGGCATGCAATGCTTCCAGGGCCAGGCGCGCGGTATCCTGCTGGCGGCGCAGGTCACCAGCCACGCAGCGGTCCAGCCGCACACCCAGTTGGGCCAGGTGCTTACCCAGCGCCTGGCTCTGGCGCATGCCCACGGGCGAGAGGACATCGTAGTCATCGGCACCGAAGGAGGCTTGGCCATGTCGGATCAGGTAGAGGTTGCCCACGAAAGGTTCCGGCCTGTTGGAGGTTGCTGCGAGGTTAGGATGCGGCACACGGGCTGTCAACGAAAAAACATACAAGCGTTTGAAAAGGTTGTTTGAAAGGTGTTGCCAGCGTTTACACCGGCTGGCAGCACCTCAGGCGCAACGGTATGCTTGCAACAGTTACGCGCCGTAGTGGCGCAGGCATTTAAGGAGTCAACGTGGAGTTTCTTGCCGAATACGCAAGCTTTCTCGCCAAAACCGCCACCCTGGTCATCGCCATCCTGATGGTGCTGTCGGCCATCGCCGGGCTGCGTGGCAAAGGGCGGCGCAAACAGGGTGGGCAATTGCAGGTCACCCGCCTGAACGAGTTCTACAAGGACCTGCGCGAGCGCCTGGAGTCTGGCCTGCTCGACAAGGCCCAGCTCAAGGCCCTGCGCAAGCAGCAGGCCAAGACGGAAAAGCAGCAGAAGAAGGGCAAGGGCAAGGCCGAAGAAAAGGGCCGGGTCTTCGTGCTGGATTTTGATGGCGATATCAAAGCGTCGGCCACTGAAAGCCTGCGCAACGAAATCACTGCGCTGCTGACCCTCGCCACCCCGCGTGACGAAGTGGTGCTGCGCCTGGAAAGCGGTGGCGGCCTGGTGCACAGCTACGGCCTGGCTGCCTCGCAGCTGGCACGCATTCGCCAGGCCGGCATCCCGCTGACCGTGTGCATCGACAAAGTGGCCGCCAGCGGTGGTTACATGATGGCCTGCATCGGCGAGAAGATCGTCAGCGCGCCGTTTGCCGTACTGGGTTCGATCGGCGTGGTGGCGCAGTTGCCCAACGTCAACCGCCTGCTGAAGAAGCACAACATCGACTTCGAAGTGCTGACCGCAGGCGAGTACAAGCGCACCCTCACGGTGTTTGGCGAAAACACCGAAAAGGGCCGGGAGAAGTTCCAGGAAGACCTGGACATCACCCATCAGCTGTTCAAGGATTTTGTCGCCCGCTATCGCCCGCAGTTGCACATCGATGAAGTGGCCACCGGCGAAGTCTGGCTGGGCGTGGCGGCACTCAACCGCAAGCTGGTAGACGAACTGCAGACCAGCGATGAGTACCTTAGCGAGCGTGCGCGCAATGCCAACCTGTTCCACCTGCACTATGCCGAACGCAAGAGCCTGCAGGAGCGAATTGGCGTGGCCGCCAGCGGCGCGGTGGAGAACACTGTGGTGGGGTTATGGAGTAAACTCGGCCGCCTGCGCTAAGACCTTGAACCCGTTGAAATTTTTTTTCGTTCAGGGGGTTGCAAGGTTAAAAGAATGAAGACATAATGGCGCCCATCGAAACGCAGCAAACTTTGAAAAAGGTTCAGCGTTTCAAGGAGATAGCAAAGCGCAAGCAGCTAGATCCAACCTTTGAGGCCGAGTAGCAAAGTGGTTATGCTCCGGATTGCAAATCCGTCTACGCCGGTTCGATTCCGACCTCGGCCTCCACCATTCGAAAGCCCCGCAGCCATTGAGGTTGCGGGGCTTTTTTAAT
>NZ_JBIVIF010000056.1:0-38260 GCF_044749595.1 Pseudomonas sp. NPDC089392 | reverse complement strand
CGCCTTGGCGCACGCCTCGATATCGCGTCGTACAAACAAGGCGGTCGCGCGCGTCTGGCACAGGCAATACTGGCCCGAAACAAACGTAGGAGCGGCTTTAGCCGCGAAGCGCCGCGCGGGCGGCGCTCGGTCTCACAGGCGATGCAACTGCTGCGGCGAACACCTGGAGGCCTTCACACTACCCAAAGCCAAGCCCTCACTGCTTCATCCCCAGCTCGGCATCATCCATCAACGCCTTGGCCATCGCGCCCAGGTAGTGCGCAGCCCAGATCATCATCGGCTTTTCATCCATCAATCCAGTAATGGTCAATTCGCGAACATAGCCCATCAATTCCGAAGACTGCTCGCGGGCGTCCCTGCACGGGATGCCGGGCTCGATGCGAAACAGCGGGCGGGTGCCGTTTTCACCTTGGTAGAACACGGTCTTGCCGACGGTGAATTGGGTGTCTTCTGTTGTCATTGTTCAATCCCCTGAAAATTCTCTAGTGCCTGGGCTGGCCTCTTCGCGGGTAAACCCGCTCCTACAAGGACCACCGCAGGCCCTGGCATGCGATGACCGTTGTAGGAGCGGGTTTACCCGCGAACAGGCCAGCCCAGACAACACATCCCTCAAGCCTCAGTGCAAAGTCCTGGGCTCGGATGCACCACGGTCGCCGCGCACAATGCGTAATCGGTGGCCTGGATCAGGGTGTCTTCAAGGGAATGGGTGTTATGGGGTGGATCGGGAACAACTTTCAGCATGCTTTGGTATCCATTTTTGAGACCGCTACCGACTTGCTGTCAAACAGGTAGGTGGCAGCTGTGCATAGGTTGACAGACCGGCGGATACCAGAACCGGCGCACGCGAACGTGCCCCATGCACAGCCACCATGAAGGGCAAAGCCATGCGCAGTATCTCGTCGCGGCCTGTCAAAGCCGATCGCTGATATGCAGCGACCCACCGAGACTAGAGCGCTGCCAAAACGGCCGCAACGGAAAACAGGCGGCGAGAGTATCTTTGGGAAATGGCCTACAAGGAAGGGGTTAAATCTGATTTTTTGCCCGGTGCAGCACACTGAACTGTCCAGATATTGCACACCGCAATAGCAGGCCAATGTTCAGCTTCTGGACAGTGCAACGGCCCAAAGCCCGGTATTTGCCACCCGCGCCGTATTGGCACATCCCCTGCAACAAGCATCCGTGAACACAACAACACACAGGATGCTTCGCGTGAATACCTTACTGCCCAACGAACTCTGGAATGAGCGGCTGTTCACCGGTACCTGGGTACCCGGTGAACTGCCCGCCACCGCCGTCACCTCCCCCGGCAACGGCCAATCCCTGGGCACCCTGGCCAACGCCGGTGCCAAACAGGTGGAACAAAGCACCCGCGAGGCCGCCAAGGCCCAGCGCAGCTGGTATGCCCTGCCCTACGACGAGCGCGCCAAGGTCCTGCGCAAGGCGGCAGCCATCGCCGAGCAATCCCAGGCCGATATTGCCGACTGGATCGTGCGCGAAAGCGGCTCGACCCAGGCCAAGGCTGGCTTCGAAGTCTCCATTACCATCAAGTCACTGCATGAAGCCTGCGCCCTGCCCTCGCGCAGCCAAGGCGAAGTCCTGCCCTCCACGGCCGGCCGCCTGAGCATCGCCCGGCGCCGCCCGCTGGGGGTGATCGGGGTGATTTCGCCGTTCAACTTCCCGCTGTACCTGGCCATGCGCGCCGTTGCCCCGGCACTGGCCACGGGCAATGCGGTGGTGCTCAAGCCCGACCCACGCACCGCGGTATGCGGTGGCCATGTGATTGCCCGGATCTTCGAGCTGGCCGGTTTGCCAGCCGGCGTGTTGCATGTGCTGCCGGGTGGCGCAGAAGCCGGCGCGGCGCTCACCGCTTCACCCAGCGTGGCGATGATCCAGTTCACCGGCTCCACCGCCGCCGGCCGCAAGGTTGGCGAGGCCGCAGGCCGCCACCTGAAAAAGGTCTCGCTGGAACTTGGCGGCAAGAACTCGCTGATCATCCTCGACGATGCCGACCTGGACCTGGCCATCGCCAACGCCACCTGGGGCGTCTACCTGCACCAGGGGCAGATCTGCATGTCGACCGGTCGCCTGCTGGTACAACGGGGCATCTATGCCGCCTTCGTCGAGCGCCTGGTGGCCAAGGCACGCAGCCTTACCGTAGGCGACCCGGCCAGCAGCCAGGTGCACCTGGGCCCGCTGATCAACGCAGCCCAGCGCGACAACGCCTTGCGTATCGTCGAGGCTGCACACGCTGCAGGGGCAACGCTGGCGACCGGTGGTTCGGCGGATGGGCTGTTCTTCCAGCCAACCGTGCTCAGTGACGTGCAACGCGACAACCCGGCATTCCACGAAGAAATCTTCGGCCCCGTGGCCGTGGTGGTGCCGTTCGACAGCGACGAGCAAGCGGTTGAGCTGGCCAACGACACCGACTACGGCCTGAGCGCCGCGATCCTGTCGCGCGATACCGGCCGCGCCTTGCGCCTGGGCGAGCAGCTGCGCACCGGGCTGCTGCACATCAACGACCAGACCGTCAACGACGAGGTCATCAACCCGTTTGGCGGCGTCGGCGCGTCCGGCAACGGCACCAGCATCGGTGGTGCTGCCAACTGGGAAGAGTTCACCCAATGGCAATGGCTGACCCTCAAGGGCGAAGCACCTGCCTACCCCCTGTAACCCCGGAGAACAATAACAATGACAACACCCCTCTTGCGCCCCATTCAAGCTGCCGTCACCCGTGGCAAAGGCGCCCCCTTCGTGCTGGAGCAGGCGCGCATTCGCGCCCCGCAAGGCGACGAGGTGCTGGTGCGCATCGTCGCCACCGGCATGTGCCATACCGACATGATCGTGCGCGACCAGTATTACCCGGTGCCGCTGCCGGCAGTACTGGGGCACGAAGGTTCGGGCATCGTCGAGGCGGTCGGCCCGCTGGTACAGAACCTGGCCGTGGGCGACCACGTGGTGATGACTTACGGCCACTGCGGCCACTGCCTGGCCTGCGACGCGGGCCACGCGGCCTACTGCCAGGACTTCTTCGGGCGCAATTTCAGTGGCGCAAGCCCCGAGGGGCAACACGCCCTGCAGGACGAAAAGGGCGAGGCCCTGAATGACCACTTCTTCGCCCAGTCGTCCTTCGCCAGCTACGCGCTGGGGCGCGAGAACAACACCGTGCGCGTGCCCAAGGAAGCACCCATCGAGCTGCTCGGCCCACTGGGCTGCGGTATCCAGACCGGCGCCGGCGCGGTGATCAACTCGCTGAAAGTCACCCCAGGCAGCGCCTTTGCCGCCTTTGGCGGTGGCGCGGTAGGCCTTTCCGCCGTGCTGGCCGCGCAAGTGGCCGGCGCTGCGACCATCATCGCGGTCGATGTAGTGCCGTCACGCCTGGCACTGGCACTGGAGCTGGGCGCCACTCACGTGGTCAACAGCCGCGAGGCCGACCCGGTGGCCGCCATCCGCGAAATCACCGGCGGCGGCGTGCAGTTCGCCCTGGAATCCACCGGGCGCCCGGAAGTACTGCGCCAGGCCGTGGATGCCCTTGGCAGCCGGGGCGCACTGGGGGTGGTCGGCGCACCGCCGCTGGGCACCACCGCGCAGTTCGACGTCAACGACCTGCTGCTGGGCGGCAAAGTGATCCGTGGCATCGTCGAGGGTGACAGCGTGCCGAAGAAGTTCATCCCAGAGCTGGTCAACCTGTACCTGCAAGGCCGTTTCGCCTTCGACAAGCTGGTGCGCTTCTACGATTTCGAGCAGATCAACCAGGCCGCCGAAGACAGCGAAAAAGGCCTGACCCTCAAGCCGATCATTCGCATCCAGAAGTAACCCCCAGGGGGCAGCCGCGCGCTGCCCCCGCCCTATAACAAGAACAACGGAAACCCTGTCATGACAAGACTCTCCAGCCTTGCCTGGGGCACGCTGGCCTGCGCGCTGGTTTCGGCCAAGGCCCTGGCCGTGGACGTGAATGCCGGTGACTACACCGCGCTGCCACCGGGCACCAACGTCGCCGCCTGGTACCAGCAATTCAGCCGTGCCGACCGTTTCAATGGCGACGGCGCGCCTGACGCCAAGCACGCTACCAGCCTGCGCTCCAACATCAGCATCCTGCGCTTGATCCACTTCACCGAAATCGCTGGCATCACCGTCGACCCGCAAATACTCCTGCCCTTTGGCCATGTCTACGACGTGAAGGTTGGCGGGCAGTCGCTGGGCAGCAACAGCGGCATGGCTGACCCGATCATCGGCGCCACTTTCTGGCTGGTTAACCAGCCGGGCGTCGGCGCCAGCGGCCGCTACTTCGGCATTACCCCGCTGCTGTACCTGCCGTGGGGCCAGTACGATCGCGACGCCGGCGTGAACCTGGGCGAAAACCGCTGGAAAGGCGACCTGCAACTGGGCTGGGTAGAACCGCTATGGGGGCGCTGGTCGATGGAGTGGTATGCCGATGCGGTGGTCTATGGCAGCAACGACAAGGCCGGCAGCGGCAGCCAGACCTTACGCCAGGACCCGACCTATCAACTTCAAACCAACCTGCGTTATGACTTCAACCCGGCCCAGCGCCTGGCCTTGGGCTTCTCCGCCAGCGAAGGCGGCAAGCAGCACCTGTCAGGCGATTACACCGGGCAAAAGACCGAGGTGCAGCAAGTGCGCCTGGAGTTCCAGCAAATGCTCGGCAACAGCTTGCAGCTGAGCGGCCAGCTGACCCACGACACCCGCGTGGTCGGTGGCTTCCAGGAAGACACCGGGGTCAACTTGCGGGCGCTGCTGCTGTTCTGATTGCCCCGCCAGCCTTGACGCGCTGCTGGCAGCGGCGCAACGTGCGCAGTCAGTAGCGTGCAGACCCACATCACAAGGTGTACCCATGGATCGCCTACAGCACCAGTTGCACAGCGCCCGCCAACAGTTTGCCGAAGGCCTGCCGTTGCCGGCCGGGTTGTTGCCCGAACCCATCGCGCGTTCGTGGGAGCGCTCGCGGGCTGCCGGGTTGAGCCCCTGGCAGCCACGCCTGGCGCGAGGGCAGCTGGATGTACTGCCGCTGACCGAGGCCGACAGCCACTTGGCCGCGTGTGTGCAGCCAGAGCTGGAGCGCCTGTGGGAGTTGATCGGCGATTCGCACTGGATGCTGTTTTGCGTCAACCCGGACAACCGCATTGTGCAAACCCGCAAGCCGGCGGGCATCGACAGCCCGCTGTCGGCGCTGCACGCCGGGCGCCGGGTCAGCGAGGTGGACGTTGGCACCACCGCCCCAGCCTGCACATTGATGGACGGCCTGCCGGCGATCGTCGCCGGCAACCAGCATTACCTGCAGGAGTTTGCCCAGTTTTTCTGCGTCAGCGTGCCGTTGCGCGGGGTGAATGGCGAACTGCTTGGGGCGCTGGACCTGACCGGCATCGGCACGCGCAATGCCGGCACCATGCTCGAACGCCTCAAGCATGCAGCGCTGGCCACCGAAAACAACTTCTTCCTCGGCTTGCCGAACTGCCGCATCCTGGAGCTGCAACACGACCCCAGGCTGCTCGGCTCGCCGCTGCAGGCGCTGCTGGCTGTACAGGACGATGGCACGGTGTACGCCGCCAACCGCGCCGCGCAACAATTGCTCGGTGTGCCCAGCTACCGCCCTGAAGGGCTGACCCTGGAGCACTTGTTCGACCGCCCCGGCCACAATGGCCTCGACGGTTCTGCGCAGTTGCTGGCACTGGCCGATGGCTCACGCCTGTACGGCAGGCTGTTGGCGCGCCCTGAGGCCAAGCCGCGGCCGCTGCGCGCCAGCCGCACGTCGCTGGGCAGCGACCGGCGCGTCAACGCGCGTTTCGCGGATGCCTGCAAGGCCGTGGCCGGACACCTGCCCGTGCTGATCACCGGGCCTACCGGCTCGGGCAAAGAAGTGTTTGCCAAAGCGCTGCATGAACACTGCTGCCCGGATGCCCCGTTCGTTGCGATCAACTGCGCGGCCCTGCCCGAGAGCCTGATCGAAGCCGAACTGTTCGGCTACACCGAAGGCAGTTTCACCGGTGCCCGCAAAGGCGGCGCCATGGGCCTGCTGGAAGCCGCAGGCGACGGCATTCTGCTGCTCGACGAGATCGGTGACATGCCGCTGGCCCTGCAAAGCCGGCTGCTGCGGGCCCTGCAAGAGCGGCAGATCACCCGCGTTGGCAGCACCACCACGGTAGCTGTGAAGGCGCACATCATCGCGGCCACGCACAAGGACCTTGCCGCCCTGGTGAGCAGCGGTGGCTTTCGCGAAGACCTGTTCTACCGCCTGGACGGCCTGCGCGTCGCCCTGCCCACCCTTGAGCAACGGCTGGACAAAGCGCAGCTGATCGATTCGTTTTTCCAGCGCCCGGGTTTCCCACCGCTGGCGGCCGAGGCCAGGCGCCTGCTGCAGGCTTACCACTGGCCAGGCAACCTGCGGCAACTGGAGAATGTGGCACGCCTGGTCGGGGTACTGGCTGCTGGCGAGCCGTGCATCGGCGCGCCGCACCTGCCCGACAATCTGCAAGGCCAAGCAGTGGCGACTTCACGCAACCTTGCCGCCGCCACCCAGGACGTGATCGAGCGCGTGCTGCTGGCCCATGACGGCAATGTCAGCGCCGCCGCCAAGGAGCTGGGTATCTCGCGCACTACCTTGTACAAACGCCTGGGCAAACAGTAATGCTCAGGCCGGGCAGTGGATCTGCCCCAGCCAGTAGGCTACATCCACCTCGTCGATCTGCTCGGCGCGCAGGAAGCGCTCGGCATATTGGTGGTACACCCCACTGCTCAGGAACAGCTGCAGCAGTTGCCCGTCAATGTGCCCGTCGCGGGCCATGAACACCAGGATTTTCACCGACTCGGACAAGCTCTTCGGCGCCTTGTAGGGGCGGTCGGCCGCCGTCAGCGCCTCGAAGATGTCGGCAATCGCCATCACCCGCTCGGCGATGCCCAGGTCGTGCTGGCCCAGCCGGCGCGGGTAACCGCTGCCGTCCATTTTCTCGTGGTGGTTGCCGGCAATATCCGCAACCCGCTTGAGCTGGCGCGGGAACGGCAGCGAGCTGAGCATGATGATGGTATGCACGATGTGTTCGTTGATCTTGAAGCGTTCCTCGTCATTCAGCGTGCCGCGGCGGATCGACAGGTTGTACAACTCGCCAAAGTTGCCGGCGTGGGCTGGCAGGCGCATGTCAAACCCCCAGGTGTTGCGAGGGTCGTCCTTGGCCACCGGCGGCTTGCGTGCCCCCCAGGGCACGCGATGCTCAGGGCGGTCGGCCAGCAGCGGTTCGACGACTGGCAATGCCGGCTGCGCCACGCCGGCAAAGCGTTCCGCTTCATCCCGCGAGATGCCCAGGCGGTTATCGAAATGACGCTGCCAGCGCTGCTGGCCAACTTGCTGCAGGCGCTCGATGTCGGCGTCCTGCATGAACTCACCGCCGATGTTGGCCTGGGCGACGAAGGCGAAGTCGTCCTGCAGCTGCGCCTGGCTGCGCGCCAGGCTGGCTTGCAGCGCTTGCGGGTCGCCACCGCTGGCCAGGCCTTGCCAGTAGGCCAGCTCGGCATCGCGCCACAGCACTTCGAAACGCATGCGCACTTCGTGGATGCGGTTGTACAAGGTTTCCAGCTTGGTCGCCTTGTCCACCACATACTCAGGGCTGGTGACCTTGCCGCAATCATGCAGCCAGGCCGCCACGCGAAATTCGTAGCGCTCGGCCTCGGTCATGCTGAAGCTGGCATATGGGCCGCTGTCGGCCGCCACTGCCTGGTCCAGCAGCATTTGCGCCAGCTGCGGCACCCGCTCGCAGTGGCCGCCGGTATAAGGGCTCTTGGCATCGATGGCGTCGGCCAGCAGCTTGATCATGGCGTCCAGCAGGCGTTGTTGGGCTTCAGCCAGCTGACGGGTTTCGATGGCCACCGCTGCCACCCCGGACAACTCTTCGACAAAGCGCCGGAACGGTTGGCCGACCTGCTCGTGCGCCTGCTCGTCGTCCCGTTGCAGGACCAGGATGCCCAACAGCGCCTGGCTACGGTCATTCAGCACCACGGCCAGGCTGCGCTGGTGCAGGCCAAGGGCTTGGGTTACCGCAGCGGCCAGGTTGTGCTGGGCATCTTCGTCCACGGCCAGCTCGCCTGGGTATTGCTCGCCACGGCAAGCGGCGGCCAGGCGCAGCAACCCATATTCGGCATCGAACAGGTACACCACACCCGCGTTGACCCCGGCGGCCTCCACCAGGTGGGTCAGCACACCGTCCAGCATACGCTCCAAGTCGCGCTCGCGGCTGAGCGCAAGGGTAATCGCCTGGAAGCTGCGGATGGTGCCAGACATGCGGCTGAGCACGCGGCTCAACTCGCGTACTTCGGTCACCCGTGACTGCACGCCTACTTCACGGCTGAAATCGAAGCCGGCCAAGCCTTGCACCTGCTCGGCCAGCAAGCGCAGCGGGCGGCCGATGCGCCGGCCGAGCACCCCGCCGAGCACCACCAGCACCGCTATCAACGCCACGGTCCAGAGCAACTGCTCGAACAATACAGTGCGCGCCCCCGCCAACAACTCGTGGCCTGGCACGGCAATCAATACCTGCAAGTCATGCCCGGCCAGGCTGGTCAGCTGTAGCCGAGTGCCATACCAGGTCTGACCGTCCACCTGATAGGGCTGTGGCTGAGTGCCTTGCGGCGGGGACGCGTACAGATGCTCAAGGCTGGGAATGCCCAGTTCGGCGACACGTGACAGGCGCACGGCCTGCCCTTCATGCACGATCGCCCGCTGCAGGTCCGGGTAGGCCACTACGGTGCCCTGATCATCGACCACGACAATCTCGGTGCCGGGGGTCATGCGCAGGTCCTGGGTCTCGCTGGCGAGGTCATTGACCGAGACGTCGATGCCGATCACCGCCCCGCCGTCAACGCTGCGTTGCGCCATGGTCACGCCGATTTCGCGGGTGGTAAAGAACACATAGGGGCGGGTCAGCACGGTGGTGGCTTGTGCACTGGCTTCGGCGAACCACGGGCGCATGCGCGGATCGTAGCGGTACTCGGGCTTGGCCTGGGCCTGCAACAGGTTCAGCGCCCGGTCGTAGAAGCGCCATTCGCCCTGTACCGTACCGCCCTCACGGCTGACGCTCTGCACCAGGAACGCCGTGCCCGGCGGTGCAGCGAACCGCTGCAGCAATTGTGGGTCACGCAAGCGACGCACCAGCAGGAACTCACCGTTGGGGTAACCCATGTAGGCGGCACTGAGCATGCGGTTGGCGTCCATCGCCTCGACCAGTTGCGGCAGCCTTTCCAGGCGCTGCTCCAGGCTTTGCGCGGTCGGGTTGAAGGCGAGCAGGCGGATACTGCTGTGTGCCGGGTCGAGCAAGCGCCGGGCACGCTCGTCGATGGTCTTGCCAATTTGCTGGGCGGAATCGCCCGCTGCAGCCACCAAGGTCTGGCGAATGCCGCGATAGCCCTGCCAGGCCAGGGCCGCGCCGAGCAGCAGCATACCCAGCACGATGGCCAGCGCCATCAGCCATTGTATTGAAATGCCACGCCCGGCGCTGCCAGCAGCACGACCATTCGACACGTAGCCCATCCCAGGTACTCCATGCATGGCACATTGCCTTGGCTGATATCCGCAGCAGTGTAGAGGGCGGGTGGGGGTTTTGCCGGGGGGGTGGAAAAATTAACATGGGGGTGGGGTTGGTAGGTGCCTGCCGGTAGATTTGCAGCGCCTGTGAGATCGAGCGCCGCAGGTGTTCACCGAAACATTTGCAGCGCCTGTGAGATCGAGCGCCGCCCGCGCGGCGCTTCGCGGCTAAAGCCGCTCCTACGTTTGTTTCGGGCCAATTATTCCTGTGGGATTTGCGCGCGAACGCCTTGGCGCACGCCTCGATATCGCGTCGTACAAACAAGGCGGTCGCGCGTGTCTGGCACAGGTGATACTGGCCCGAAACAAACGTAGGAGCGGCTTTAGCCGCGAAGCGCCGCGCGGGCGGCGCTCGATCTCACAGGCGCTGAAAATGTTTCGGTGAACACCTGCGGCACTCGATCTCACAGGCGCAGCAAATGCTAAGCCAGGCACTCACCCACGCAACTGGTACCAGGTAGTCTTGAGCTGCGAATACTTGTCAAACGAATGCAACGACAAGTCGCGGCCAAACCCCGACTGCTTGCCCCCACCAAACGGCACCGTCACATCCAGCGCATCGACCGTATTGACCGACACCGTGCCGGCCTTCAACGCCCGCGCTACCCGATGCACCTGGTTGAAGTCATCGCTCCACACCGAGGCCGCCAGGCCATAGATGCTGTCATTGGCCAGGCGCACAGCCTGCTCTTCAGTGTCGAAAGCGCTGACCGCCAGCACTGGCCCGAACACCTCCTCCCGCGCCAGGCTCATGCGCCCATCAACGCTCGCGAAAATGGTCGGTTCGATGTAATTGTCAGAACCTTCGATGTTCAGGCGCCGGCCACCGCACACCAACCGCGCACCTTCCTGCCCGGCACGCGCAATGGCCGCTTCGATGCGCCCGGTCTGCTCGGCATCGACGATGGCACCGGCACGGCTTGCCGGGTCCAGCGGGTTGCCAGGCAACCACTGGCGGGCCTTGGCCTGCAGGCGCTCGATGAATTCGTCATGAATGGAGCGCTGCACATACAGCCGCGAGTTGGCCGAGCACACCTCGCCCTGGTTGAAGAAAATGCCGAAGGCGGCCTTTTCCGCAGCCAGGTCCAGGTCCTGGCAGTTTTCGAACACCAGGTTGGGGCTCTTGCCGCCACACTCCAGCCACACCTGCTTGAGGTTGGACTGCGCCGAGTACTGCATGAAGTACTTGCCCACCTGGGTGGAACCGGTAAACACCAGGCAGTCGACATCCGGGTGCAAGCCCAGCGCCTGCCCGGCCTGCTCGCCCAGGCCCGGCACCACGTTCAGCACGCCTTCCGGCAAACCCGCTTCCAGCGCCAACTGGGCCAGGCGCAGGGCCGAGAACGGTGATTGCTCGGCAGGCTTGAGCACCACGCTGTTGCCGGCAGCCAGCGCCGGGGCCAGCTTCCAGGCGGCCATGTCGAGGGGGAAGTTCCACGGCACCACGGCGGCGACCACGCCGAGGGCTTCCCGGGTGATGGTAGCCAGCGCATTGGCTGCGGTGGGCGCTACCTGGTCATACAGCTTGTCCAGCGCCTCGCCGTACCAGGCGAACACATGCGCCGAGCCTGGCACGTCGATGTTGTAGGCGTCCATGACCGGTTTGCCCATGTTCAGCGAATCCAGCAGGGCCAGTTCTTCGCGATGGGCCATGATCAGCTCGGCCAGGCGCAGCAGCACCTTCTTGCGCTCACCCGGGGCCATGCGCGGCCACGGGCCTTGCTCGAAGGCCCGGCGGGCGCTGGCGACGGCCAGGTCGACCTCGGCCTGGCCGCAGGCGGTGACCTGTGCAAGAACGTTGTTGGTGGCGGGGTTGATGGCGGCGAAGGTGGCGCCGCCCTGGGCGTTGACGGGTTTGCCGTCGATCAGCGCGTTGGCCGGGAGGTACAGGTCCGCAGCGCGTTGTTGCCAGAATTCGAGGGTGTACATTTGTACTCCTGGTGACTGTTGGAGCAGATCTTTATCTAGCGGGCTACACGATGCCTGTGGGAGCGGGTTCACCCGCGAAGAATGCAACTCGGTGCATGGCACCGGCTTCGCCGGTGTTCGCGGGTGAACCCGCTCCCACAGGGGCTGTATTGCGCTTGTGAGGGGTTTACAGTTTGCCGACCAGGCGCGCGGTGCGGTCCACGGCAATGCGGGTCTTCTCCACCAGCTCATCCAGCTCGCTGTGGTTGGCGATCAAGGCCGGCGCCATGATCATCCGCCCCAAGGTCGAGCGAATGATCACCCCTTCCTCGAAACCAAAGGTGCGGCACTGCCAGGCCAGGTCGTTCTCGTTGGCAAAGCGCTTGCGCGACGGCTTGTGCTCGGCGAACTGCAACGCCGCCACCAGCCCGGCACCCTGTACCTGGCCAATCAACGGGTGGTCGGCAAACACCTCGCGCAGGATGCGCTGCAAGTACGGCCCGGTGTCGTCCTTCACCTGGAGCACAATGCCTTCGTCACGCAGCGCCTTGAGGTTGGCGATGGCAACTGCCGCCGCCACCGGGTGGCCGGAATAGGTCAGGCCGTGGGCAAACACCCCGCCACGCTCCACCAGTGCCTCGGCAATGCGCTTGCTCAGCACCAGGCCACCCATGGGCACGTAGCCGCTGGTCAGGCCCTTGGCGATCGACAAGGTGTCGGGTTCGAAGCCGAAGTACTCATGGGCAAACCACTCGCCGGTGCGGCCAAAGCCACCAATCACTTCATCGGCACACAGCAGCACGTCGTACTGGCGGCAGATGCGCTGGATTTCCGGCCAGTAGCTTTCCGGCGGGAAGATCATGCCGCCCGCACCCTGGAACGGTTCTGCGATAAAGCCGGCAACGTTCTCGGCACCCAGTTCGAGAATCTTCTCCTCCAGCTGCAAGGCGCAGCGGCGGCCGAACTCTGCCGGGGTCAGCTCGCCACCCTCGGCGTACCAGTACGGCTCGTCAATGTGCGCCACATCCGGGATCAGCCCGCCCATCTCGTGCATGAACTTCATGCCGCCCAGTGCCGTGGCTGCCAGGGTCGAGCCGTGGTAACCATTCCAGCGGCCGATCATGATCTTCTTGCTCGGCTGGCCGACCACCTGCCAATAGCGACGCACGGTACGGATCAGCACCTCGTTGGCTTCGGAGCCGGAGTTGGTGTAGATCGCGTGGCTGTAGTGCCCCGGCAGCAGGCTGAACAGCAGTTCGGACAGCTCGATCACCGCCGGGTGGGTGGTGTGGAAAAACATGTTGTAGTAGGCCAGCTGGTCCATCTGCGCGGCGGCGGCCGCGGTCAGGTCGCGGCGGCCATAACCCAGCTGGGTGCACCACAGGCCCGACATGCCGTCCAGGTAGCGCTTGCCCTCGCTGTCCCACAGGTGCAGGCGTTCGCCACCGACGATCACTCGCGGCCCTTCGGCGTTCAGCGCCTTCTGGTCGAGGAAGGCATGGATGTGGTGCGCGGCATCGGCTGCCTGGTAGTCACGGGTCTGGCGTTGCGGGGCGAAAGGCGCATTCATTGTTGGTTTTCCTTTGCGGTGGGGTTGCAGGGTGGCTGGCGTTCAGCGCAGCTTGCCCATGTAGCTTTCCAGCGGGTCCTTGCCCAGCACGCCCTGGGCATTGGCCAGCGCGTCGATGAACAAGGAAAACAGCTCGGACTGGGTGCCGATGTCGAGCTTGGCGTAGACGTTCTTGCGGTGCGATTTGATGGTGTCTTCCGACACCCCCAGGCGCTCGGCCAGCGACTTGGTGGAATGGCCACGCAAGATCAGCTGGGCGATACGGCATTCACGCTCGGTCAGCAGCGAGCTGCCAAAGTTGTTCAGCGCGGCGTGGATGCGTTGTTCGAGGATGTTCTCGAAGCGCCCGGCGCGGCTGTCCAGCCCGGCGAAGTGCTTGCTGAGCACCGCCAGCACCCAAGGCGTGATGCGGCCGAACAGCTCGCGGGTTTGCCCATCGAGCTTGTCGGTGAAGGCCAGCGACACCGCCAGGCTCTGCCCAGGGGCCACCTGCAGGATGTAGTTGAGCTCATCCTCCAGGTGCGAGTGCCGGTAGAACGACTGGTAGTACTCGCTGACCTCGAAATGGTCGGGCGCCACCTCGAACAGGCCGTAGCAACCGGACTCGACCTGCTCCACGCAGGCACCGTAGAACGGGTCGAGCAGGTAAAAGCCCGACAGGTAGCGGCTTACGTTGCCCTCGGGCTGCCAAGGTGCCTTGTCGTCCTGCTCGAACAGCGCACAAGGCATGCCGTCGTGCGGGTACAGGTACACCGTGGTCGCCTGGATCGGCCGGATCACGTCCAGTGCAGCAAACAGGGTGGCGGCAAAGCCCGGCCGGCCGATGGCCTCGGTGACCTTGGCCAGGTGCTCGAACCACTGTTCTGTAAACAATTGATTAGTCACTGTGGGCCTGCCGTTTCAATCAAGTGGCACCGCCGCCAGTGCGGTGCGTTGTTGAGCAGATACTCCCATGGCGCTGCAGACACCGAAATCACCCTTTGGGGTGAGCCTGTACAGCCCTCGCCCCGCTCACCCCAAAGGGTGATTCCGGGTATCTGCAGGGTATGGGAGCATCAACCCGCCCCAGCGCTGCGAGCCTTTCGCTCGACCTCCTTGCACAACGCCCACCGGTAGCGAGCCTGCTCGCCTGCTGCGGTGTCCTGCATCCCTTTCCAGGAGTTAGCAATGCATACAACAACAAGTACAGCCCAAAGCCCTGCACATAGCCCTTCAAATAGCCCCGCCCCGCATACACCTTCGCAATCCAACACCTCCGGACGCTTGCGCAAGTCCATGGGGATGACCGCCCTGGTGCTGTTCGGCCTGGCCTACATGGTCCCGCTGGCCGTCTTCACTACCTACGGGCTGGTCACCCAGATGACCAAAGGTCACCTGCCCACCGCCTACCTGCTGACTCTTGCCGCCATGCTGCTGACCGCCTACAGCTATGGCCGCATGGTCCAGGCCCACCCCTACTCCGGCTCGGTCTACACCTACACGCGCAAGGCCTTCGGCAGCCATATCGGCTTCATCACCGGCTGGACACTGCTGCTCGACTACATCTTCCTGCCGCTGCTCAGCTACCTGCTGATCGGCATCTACATGTCGGAATACTTCCCGGCCATCCATGCCTGGGTGTGGGTGGCAGGCTCCATTGCCCTGGTCACCTTCCTCAACCTGATTGGTATCGAGTCGATCACCCGGGTGAACTGGATCCTGGTGGTGGCGCAACTGGTGTTCATCATCGTCTTCGTCGCGTTGTCCATCCTCAAGCTCAACGGGCAGTCAGAGCCGGTGTCGCTGCTGGCACCCTTCCACCACGACGGTTTCAGCGTGCCGTTGATCATGACTGGCGCCGCCGTGCTGTGCCTGTCGTTCCTGGGCTTTGATGCGGTGTCGACCATGGCCGAGGAAACCAGCAACCCGACTTACCGTATTCCGGTGGCGATCCTCGCCGTGTCGCTGATTGGCGGCTTGCTGTTCCTGGTGGTGTCGTACTGCGCGCAAATGGTGTTCCCCGACTGGGGCAGCTTCGCCGACCCGGATTCGGCCTCAGTGGACGTGATGCGCCGGGTTGGCGGCGAACTGCTGGTAACCGCCTTCACCGCCACCTACGTGGCCGGCTGCTTCGCCTCGGCCATGGTGTCCCAGGCCAGCGTGTCGCGGGTGCTGTTTGCCATGGGCCGCGACGGTGCGCTACCGCGGGCGTTCAGCCAGCTGGTGACGAAAAAGCGCGTGCCGGCCACGGCCATCCTGGTGGTCAGCCTGCTGTCATTGATTGCCCTGGTGATCACCCTCGACACCGTGGCCAACATGATCAGCTTTGGCGCACTGTTCGCCTTCTCGGCGGTGAACCTGGCAGTGGTCAAGCACTACCTGGTCGACCAGAAGCTGCGTGGCGGCCGCAACCTCCTGCTGTACGGCGCCATTCCCGGCCTGGGCTTCCTCAGCACACTGTGGCTTTGGAGCAGCCTGACCAGCCTGTCGTTCACCATTGGCCTATGCTGGATGGGCATGGGCCTGCTGGTACTGCTGGGGCTGACCCGGGCGTTCCGGGTGAAGCTGCCGGAATTGCTGATGGCTGAATGACCTATAACCTGAACGCTGGCGCGGTCCCTGTGGGAGCAGGCGCGCCCGCGAAGCAGGCAACGCGGTGAATGGCACCGGCCTCGCCGGTGTTCGCGGGTGAACCCGCACACAGGAAGGTGTAATCTTCGGGGCTGCTTGCGCCAGCCAGCCCACGTCGCCATGCTGGTGCGGCCTGCCCCTTACAAGACCGCCCCCCGATGACCGCCGATATCACCTTCCAGCAGTTCTGCAACTGGCTCAAACTCAAGCACCTGGTGCTGATCGACACCCTCGCCCGCACCCAGAACATGCACGTGGCCGCCGAGCAGATGAAGCTCACCCAGCCGGCGCTGAGCAAGATGCTGCGCGACCTGGAGGACATGCTTGGCTTTGCCCTGTTCGAGCGCCTGCCGCGCAGCATGAAGCCTACCGAACTGGGCGAGCAGGTGGCGCGCTACGCCCAGGTTACCCTCAACGACACCAGGAACTTCGTCGCCCAGATCAACAAGCTGCGCAAAGGCGGCCACGGCTACCTGAAGGTCGGTACCATCTTCGCGGCCACCTTCAATGTGCTGCCCGAGGCCATCACCCTCACCAAGGAACAGCGCCCGCTGCTGTCGATCGAGGTGGTCGAGCAGACCAGCGACAACTTGCTGCAAATGCTCAAGCGCAAGGAAATCGACCTGATGATCGGGCGCTTCACCGAGGACCATTACCGCCAGCTGTTCGACTTCCGCTCATTGGGCCCGGAGCCGTTCGTGCTGGTGGTCAACCCGCGTCACCCGCTGGCGGCCGCCCGTGCCATTGCCCCGGCAGAGCTCAGCCGCTGGCCGTGGATCCTCTACCCTAGCGGTACGCCGATCCGCGCGCGCATCGAGCAGGCCTTCCACGAACATGGCATCCCCCTGCCCGACAACACCGTCGACACCATCTCCATGCCAACCTTCCTGCAGCTGCTGCAGTCCGGCCCGGCTGTTGCCATGCTGCCGGCGCCAATGGTGCAGCCGCACCTGGACACCCACGCCCTGTGCCAGCTCGACTGCGCGTTCGCGGTGGCGGCGCTGGACTTCGGCATCATTACCCGCAAGGACGACCCGCTGCCACCTGCCGCAGCGATGTTCAGCGAAACCCTGCTGGCGCTGTATGCCCGACGAAACCCGTGATGCCAATGCGATAACAGGCTGTTATCACCTGATCCAGATTAATCATTATTCAGCGTTCATTTCGCCCTCTACATTCCCGGCAACGACTGTCATTGCCTACTGGAGACGAAATGTCCATCGAACACCGCCTGAACCACATCGCCGGCCAGCTCAGCGGCCAGGGTGAAGTGCTGCTGAATAGTGTCGACGCCCAGACCGGCGAGCCACTGCCGTATGCCTTCCACCAGGCGACCGGCGACGAAGTCGAAGCCGCCGTAATGGCCGCCGAAGCGGCCTACCCGGCCTACCGCAGCACCAGCCCGGCCCAACGCGCCACCTTCCTCGACGCCATCGCCAACGAGCTGGACGCCCTGGGCGATGACTTCGTGCAGCACGTGTGCCGCGAAACCGCCCTGCCAGAAGCCCGCATCCGTGGTGAGCGTGCACGCACCAGCAACCAGCTGCGCCTGTTTGCCGAAGTGGTGCGCCGTGGCGACTTCCTCGGTGCACGCATCGACCGTGCCCTGCCCGAGCGCACCCCACTGCCGCGCCCGGACCTGCGCCAATACCAGATCGGCGTGGGCCCGGTGGCGGTGTTCGGTGCCAGCAACTTCCCGCTGGCCTTCTCCACCGCAGGCGGTGACACCGCCTCGGCGCTGGCAGCCGGCTGCCCGGTCGTGTTCAAGGCCCACAGCGGGCACATGCTCACTGCCGCCCACGTGGCTGCGGCAATCGACCGTGCGGTAGCCAGCAGCGGCATGCCCGCGGGTGTGTTCAACCTGATCTACGGCGCTGGCGTAGGCGAGGCGCTGGTCAAGCACCCGGCCATCCAGGCGGTCGGTTTCACCGGTTCGCTGCGTGGCGGCCGCGACCTGTGCGACATGGCTGCGGCGCGCCCGCAGCCGATTCCTGTGTTTGCCGAAATGAGCAGCATCAACCCGGTGATCGTGCTGCCCCAGGCGCTGCAAGCCCGTGGCGAGCAAGTGGCTGCCGAGCTGGCCGCCTCGGTGGTGCTGGGTTGCGGGCAGTTCTGCACCAATCCGGGCCTGGTGGTGGGCATCAAGTCGCCACAATTTGAGCGTTTCCTGCACACGCTGGTGGCGCGCATGGCCGACCAGGGCCCGCAAACCATGCTCAATGCCGGCACCCTGCGCAGTTATGAAAACGGCGTGCAGCACTTGCTGGCGCACCCGGGCATCCAGCACCTGGCCGGCCAGCCACAGGCCGGCAACCAGGCCCGCCCGCAGCTGTTCAAGGCCGATGTAAGCCTGCTGCTCAACGGCGACCCGCTGCTGCAGGAAGAAGTGTTCGGCCCAACCACCGTGGTGGTGGAAGTGGACGACGCCCTGCAGCTGGCCGAGGCCATTCGCCACCTGCAGGGCCAGCTGACCGCTACCCTGATTGCCGAACCGGACGACCTGCGCGCCTTTGCCAACCTGGTGCCGCTGCTGGAACGCAAGGCCGGGCGCCTGCTGCTGAACGGCTACCCGACTGGCGTAGAAGTGAGCGATGCGATGGTGCACGGCGGGCCTTACCCGGCTACTTCCGATGCCCGTGGTACTTCGGTCGGTACCCTGGCCATCGACCGTTTCCTGCGCCCGGTGTGCTTCCAGAACTACCCGGATGCATTGCTGCCGGATGCCCTGAAAAGCGCCAACCCGCTGGGGATTGCCCGGTTGGTGGATGGTGTGAGCAGCCGTGAGGCGGTTTGATCGGACATTGAGGTAGCCTGAACCGGCCTCTTCGCGGGTAAACCCGCTCCTACAGGGAGCGGGTTTACCCGCGAACACCGGCACAGCCGGTGCCATACACCGATTGCCCCACAGGTCCCGACCAAGTTCTTGTATACAACTTAAAAAAACTCTGTTTACACTGTCGCACGCCTACGACATCGGCAAACGCCGCTGCGTATTGCGACAGGCACAAGCCAATGCTACTCCCATGCATGCTCGAATCCCTCGGGCACCCTCTGCAACACCCTTGCTGCTACACCTCCCCGCTGCTGTTGCGCCCCGGCTCACACGCCCCCGAGCGCCGCTAATCTATCTACAGCCAAGCTGAAACCAGCCCCAACGGGGAGGATTACCCATGCCCAAGACTTTACTGGTAAAAAACGCCGCACTTCTGGTCACCATGGACGGCGAACGCCGTGAGATCAAGAACGGTGGCCTGTACATCGAAGACAACCTGATCAAGCAGGTCGGCCCCAGCGATACCCTGCCGCAGCACGCCGACGTGGTGCTGGACATGGCCGGTAAAGTGGTCATTCCAGGCCTGGTCAACACCCACCACCACATGTACCAGAGCCTAACCCGTGTGGTACCGGCAGCCCAGGACGGCGAGCTGTTCAACTGGCTGACCAACCTGTACCCGATCTGGGCACGCCTGACCCCCGAGATGATCGCGGTGTCGACCCAGACCGCCATGGCCGAACTGATCCTGTCCGGCTGCACCACCTCCAGCGACCACCTGTACATCTACCCCAACGGCTGCAAGCTCGACGACAGCATCCATGCCGCCGCCGAGATCGGCATGCGCTTCCACGCCGCACGCGGCAGCATGAGCGTGGGCCAGAGCCAGGGCGGCCTGCCGCCTGATTCGGTGGTGGAAAAGGAAGCTGACATCCTCAAGGAATCGCAACGCCTGATCGAGGACTACCACGACGCCAGCCACGGCTCGATGCGCCGCATCGTGGTGGCGCCCTGCTCGCCGTTTTCGGTCAGCCGCGACCTGATGCGCGAAGCCGCCGTGCTGGCGCGCCAGTACGGGGTGTCGCTGCACACCCACCTGGCCGAGAACGTCAACGACATCGCCTACAGCCGCGAGAAGTTCGGCATGACCCCCGCCGAATACGCCGAAGACCTCGGCTGGGTCGGCCACGATGTCTGGCACGCCCACTGCGTGCAGCTCGACCAGCACGGCATCGAGCTGTTCGCCCGCACCGGCACCGGTGTCGCCCACTGCCCCTGCTCGAACATGCGCCTGGCCTCCGGCATTGCCCCTGTGCGCAAGATGCGCGACCACGGCGTACCGGTCGGCCTGGGGGTGGACGGTTCGGCGTCCAACGACGGCGCCAGCATGATCGGTGAAGTGCGCCAGGCCCTACTGCTGCAACGGGTAGGCTTCGGCCCCGACGCCATGACCGCGCGCGAAGCGCTGGAAATCGCCACCCTCGGCGGTGCCAAGGTACTCAACCGCAACGATATCGGCGCCCTGGCCCCGGGCATGGCCGCCGACTTCGTCGCCTTCGACCTCGGCCATGTGGCCTATGCCGGCGGCCACCACGACCCGCTGGCCGCACTGGTGTTCTGCACCCCGACCCAGGTGCACACCAGCGTGATCAACGGCCGTGTGGTGGTGAAGGACGGCCAGCTGGCCACCGTCGACCTGCCGCGCGTGCTGGAGCGCCACAACCAGCTGGCCCACCAGCTGGTCAGCGGCGCCTGATCTACCCAGGCCACTGCGCCGCAAACATTCAAGGCCAATGGGGCTGCTTTGCAGCCCCGATTACGCCTGCTGGCGGGTAGCACACACCACGATCTCTCGAATGCACACCGACTGCGGCTGGCCATAGGCAAAGCCGATGGTCTCGGCAATGGTCTCGGCCGTGAGCACACCGCCCATCTCCTGCTTCCAGTCGTTGTAGCCGGCCTTGATGGCCTCATCGGTGGTATGGCTGAGCAGCTCGGTATCGACGGCCCCCGGCTCGATGGTGATCACCCGCACATTGCTCGGCGACAGTTCTTCACGCAGGTTTTCCGACAGGCCGGTAACGGCGAACTTGGTGCCAACATAGGCAACATGGTTGGGGAATGCCTTGCGCCCGGCCACGGAACTGACGTTGATGATGGTGCCGTGCTTGCGCTCGACCATGCCGCCGGCCACCGCATGGATGCCATTGAGCAAGCCACGCACGTTGACGTCGAGCATGCGGTCCCACTGCTCCGGGTCCTGGCTGGCGATATTGCCCAGCAGCATGACCCCGGCATTGTTGATGATTGCATCGACCGGGCCAAAGCGCGCCTCGGCCTCGGCAACGGCGGCCAGTACCGCCGCGCGGTCGGTGATATCGACCGGCAGCGCCAGGGTGTTTGGCAGTTGCAGTTGCTGCATCGGCGCCAGGCGACGGGACAACAGCAACAGCGCATGGCCGCGGCCGGACAGCAGCTTGGCAGTGGCCAGGCCGATGCCGGAGCTGGCACCGGTAATTACCACCAGGGGTTTAGGGGTGTTGGTCATATTCGCAATCCTGTTATCCGATTTGCCTATGGGTAAGAAGTAGAGCGAGTATAGAAGCCGGTTTTTGTAGCGAAAAATGGGAAATTCTTTTCGCAGCCATCGGCATCACTTATGGGTACCCCATGGACTATCGCCAGCTTCGCGCCTTCATCGCAGTGTTCGAAGAGCGCAACATCACTGCCGCCGCGCGTTCGATACACCTTAGCCAACCGGCCCTTTCCGGCAGTATCAAGGCGCTGGAGGAGGCGTTGGGCACCACGTTGTTCGTGCGCCAGGCCCGCGGCGTCGAGGTGACCGAGGATGCCCGCGCGCTGTACCCCGAGGCGCAGCGCATGGTCGCCGACGCCAACCGCCTGCTCGGCCGCTTCAAGGGCGACCGTGAACGTACGCCGTTGCAGATTGGTGTAGAGCAGGATGTAAGTGCGGCGGTGCTGGCCAAGGTAGTACTGGCGGCGGCAGCCATCCAGCCCTCGGTGCGCCTGCAACTGGTGACCGGCTGCCAGGGCGCGGTGCGGTTGGCTAGCGAAGAACTGCGCTGTGAGGATGAGTTGTTCCTGCCGTTGCACAGCGACGCGTTCGTGCTGGCCACTGCGGCCCAGGCAGGCGCTGCCGAGCAGTGGGTTACCTGCCCGGCGCAGCCCAGCCATCAGCGCCTGCTGCCGTTCTACAGCGCCAGCCCGGTGGCAGAAGCCGAAACCTTTGCCCTGGCCCTGGTGATGGTGGCCGCCGGGCTGGGCATGGCCATCGTGCCGGAGTCGCTGGCGGCAGAGCATGGTGGTGTGCGCAGTGAGCCGATGCCACAACTGGACCTGCGCCGGCGCATCGGCCTGTGTTACTCGGCCCAGGCGCTGGCGCTTGATGGGGTCATTCAGTTGCGCGATGCATTGCAGTAGAGCCCTCACAGGCCTGACGCGATCCCTTGTAGGAGCGGCCTTGTGTCGCGATAGGGCTGCAAAGCAGCCCCGGCGAAGCATGAGAAACCGCGAAAATCCGGGGCCGCTGCGCGCCCCTATCGCGACACAAGGCCGCTCCTACATAGACCGCGCTACAGCTATAAACTGCGCAGGACTTGCTCCCCGGCATTGCTGGGCAAGCGGATGGCATCCACCAACGCAACGCAGGCAATCAACGCAACGCCAAGCAACGCCCAATGGAAGTCACCCACCGTCATCCCGCCCTCGCCCCCGCGCACCATCATCGCCACCCGCAGCAACAGCGCCACCACCGCCACGCCCAAGGCCATCGCCAGCTGGAAGAACATGCTGAACAGCGTCGACGCCTCGCCCATCTCCTGCTTCGGCACTTCGGAAAAACCGACAGCGTTGTAGGTAGTGAACTGCATCGAACGCGACAGCCCGCCGACGAACAGCACCAGCGCCATCCAGTACCACGGCATGCCCTGCTGCAACCCCAGGCACGCCAGGATGCAGGCAACGCCAATCAGGCCATTGACCAGCAACACACGGCGGAAACCATAACGGCGCAGCAGGCCGGTGGTGAACGGTTTCATGGCCAGGTTACCCGCGAAGATCGCCAGCACCAGCAGCCCGGCATCCACCGGCGACAGGCCGAAACCGATTTGCAGCAACAACGGGATCAGGAATGGCAAGGCGCTGATCGACAGGCGGAACAAGGTGCCACCGACGATGCTGGCTCTGAACGTGCCAATGCCCAAGGTAGCCAATGGCAGCAACGGTGCAGCATGGCGCTGGCAATGGCGGCTCGCCAACCAGGTCAACAGCGCACCCAGCGACACCAGCGCCAGCCCGGCGCCCAGGCTGCCGCCGGCCAGCGAGCCGAGCATTTCCAGGCCGACCAGCCAGGCCGCGCAAGCCGATGCCAGATACACGAACCCCAGCGTGTCAAAGCGGCGCTTTTCTTCTGCGCGCGCGTACGGAATCAGCAGCCACGCAGCCGCAATGGCCAGCAGGCCGAGCGGAATGTTCAGGTAAAAAATCCACGGCCACGACCAATGGGTGACGATCAGGCCGCCTAGCGGTGGGCCCAGTACCGGCGCCACCAGGCCAGGCCAGGTGATTACCGCCAGCATCTTCACCAGGTCTTTTTTCTCGGTGGTGCGCAACACTACCAACCGCCCCACCGGCACCATCAGGGCACCGCCAATGCCCTGCAGCACCCGTGCGGCGACGAAGGTTTCCAGGGTGGGCGCCATGCCGCACAGCAACGAGGCCACGGTGAACAGGCCAATGGCCCCGGCGAATACCTGCCTGGGGCCAAAGCGGTCGGCGACCCAGCCACTGAGCGGGATGAACACCGCCACCGCCAGCAGGTAGGCACTGATGCCGATGTTCAGGCTGACGGCGTTCTCGCCGAAGTCACTGGCCATTTGTGGCAGCGCCGTGGCGATGACGGTGGCGTCGAGGTTTTCCATGAAGAAGGTGATGGCGACCAGCAAGGCGATGCAGGTGGCTTGGCGGGAGGTGTGGTTAGCTGCCGGGTTGGCCAAGGTTACAGGTCCTTCTGGTTGGTTATGGGATGCTGAAGAACCAAGCTCTCAGTGGCATGGCACCGGCTTCGCCGGTGTTCGCGGGTGAACCCGCCCCTACAAAGGGACCGCGCCGGGTTGTTAGTGGTCTTCAGGCAAACCGCTTAACCCTGTGGGAGCGGGTTCACCCGCGAACACCGGCAATGCCGGTGCCATACAACGCGAGCTATCGGATCATCTTCAAAGCCGCACGCAGCGCCAGCAGGTAGGTCTCGACACCAAACCCGCAGATCTGCCCGCGCACTACCTCGGCAAACACCGAATGGTGGCGGAACGGCTCTCTAGCATGGATGTTCGACATATGCACTTCAACCACCGGCACCTCAAGAATGGCCAATGCATCACGAATGCCGTAGCTGTAGTGCGTCCACGCCCCGGCATTGATCAGCACCGCATCCACACGCTCCTCGTAGGCCTGATGGATGCGCTCGCACAGGGCGCCTTCGAAGTTGCTCTGGAAGCTCTCCACCCGCACTCCCAACTCCTCACCCAGCGCCTGCAACGCCTGGTCGATGTCGGCCAGGGTTGCCGTGCCGTACTGGCGCGGGTCGCGCTTGCCGAACATGTTGTGGTTGATACCGTGCAACATCAGCACATTGGCAACCATGGGCCTACTCCAACGCAATGGTCAGTTGACCGATCACCGCCCGGGTCTCGGGCCGCATACCGCGCCACCAGGCAAACGCCTCTGCCGCCTGTTCGACCAGCATGCCCACGCCATCGGCCAGGCGCGTCACGCCTTGCTTCTGGGCCAGGCGCAGGAACGGCGTGAGGCCTTTGCCATACGCCAGCTCATAGGCCAGCCGCGTCGCACCCAGCACCCCGCCCGGCAGCGGCGGTAGTTCACCCACCAGGCTCGCGGAGGTGGCGTTGACCACGATGTCAAAGGCCTGCCCTTCCAGCTCTTCGTAACGGCTGATGCGCAGCCGTGGGTGGTCGAGCTCATTGCGCAGGGCCACGGCCTTGGCCATGTCGCGGTTGGCAATTACCAACTCGCTGGGGCCGGCCTGCAGGAACGGCAACAACGCCCCGCGCACTGCGCCACCGGCACCCAGTACCAGCACACGGCGATTGCGCAGCGGTTCACCGAGGTTCTCCTCGATATCGCGCAGCAGCCCAATGCCATCGAAGTTCTCGGCAACGATACGACCATCCTCGAACTTCAGCGCGTTGGCAGCGCGGGCCAGTTGCGCGCGCTCGCTGCGCCGGTCGGCCAGCTCGAAGGCGCGCAGTTTGAACGGCGAGGTAATGTTCATGCCCTGCCCGCCGTCACTGCGGAACTGCAACACCTGGGCCTCGAAGTCCTCCAGCGAGCCTTCGATCGCCCCGTATTCCAACTGTTGGTCGCTGGCCTGGGCGAACAAGCCGTGAATCAGCGGTGACTTGGTGTGGTTGATTGGTCGGCCGATCACTGCGTAGCGGTCGCTCATCGTGCATCTCCGTGGGTAAACAACACACCGTCTGCCTGCATGGCGGTGATTTCTTCAGGGCTGAAGCCAAGCCCGGCGGCCACTTCGGCATTGTGCTGACCGAGGTCCGGGGCCACCTGGTGGATCGTGGTATCGCAGTCGGAAAAGCGGAACGGCAGGTTGGGCAGGCGCAAGGCGCCGTAGCGCGGGTGCTGCTGTTCGATGACCATGTTGCGCGCTTGGATCTGCGGGTCGGCCAGCACCTCGTCGATGCGCTGGACCTTGGCACCGGGGATGTCGATACCGTCGAGCAAGGCCAGGATCTGGGCCACCGAGCGCGCGCCCACCCAATCGCGGACCACTGCCAGAATTGCCTGGCGGTGGGCATTGCGGCCATTGAGGCTGTGGTAGCGGCTATCGCTGCCAAAGCCTACCGGGCCACCGTTGGCTTCGAGCATGGCGGCAAAGCGCTGCCAGGCATCATCGACCTGGGCAGCGATCACCAGGTCACCGTCGGCGGCACGGAACACGCCATACAAGGTCGAGGTGGGCATGTCATGGCCGGTCTGCTCAGGCAGCACGGTACCGTCGGACAGCGTATAGCACTGCACGGCGTACTCATGCATCGACACCAGCGTGTCGTACAGGGCCATGTCGATGTGCTGGCCGCGACCACTGCTCACCCGCCCCAGCAGCGCGGCGTTGATCGCCGCTACCGCGTGAATGCCGGTGTACATGTCACCCAGCGAAATGCGCAGTAACGGCGGCGCTTCGCCCGGCACGCCGACCATTTGCATGATCCCGCTCTTGGCCTCGGCAATCAGCCCGAAACCGGAACGGTGGGCATCCGGCCCGGTGTGGCCGTAGGCAGAAATCGAACAGTACACCAGGCGCGGGTTACGCGCCGACAGCTCGGCATAGCTCAGCCCCAGCTTGTCCAGTGCGCCTGGGCGGTAGTTTTCGATGAACACGTCGGCCGAGTCAGTCAGGCGCTGCATGAAGGCTTTGCCGCGTGGCTCCTTCATGTTCACGCTGACGCCCTGCTTGCCCATGTTCAGCTGCAGGAAGTAGCCACTTTGCTGGTCATCCAACGTGTACGCGTGCTGGCGGCCAGCATCGCCGCTACCCGGCCGTTCGACCTTGATCACCTCGGCCCCCAGCGCCGCCAGACAGCGGCCCACATACGGCCCAGCGAGGAAGTGGCTGTAATCGATGACGCGGATTCCCGCCAATGGCAATGCCTGGCTCATGCTTCTACCCTCCGCGGCACCATCAACCGGTGCTCGCCGCGCTGCACGACTTCGCCGTGCTGGTTGATCAGTTCCGACGGCAAGACCACGATGCCCCAACCAGGGCGGCTGTTGCTCGGGCGCATCGCCCCCACACGCATGCGCACGTGCAGCACATCGTTGACCTTGATCGGCAGCACGAAGTCCCAGGTCCAGCCCAGCGACATGCCCGGCAGGAAGCGGTACTCGCACTGGGTCTTCAGGCCATCGGCGATCGACAGGCCGAACAGGCCGTGGGCGACCAGGCAGCCGAAGTGGCTGGCATTGGCGTATTCCTCGTCGACATGCACCCGGGTGTGGTCCCCGGTGAGGTCGGCGTAGGCCAGGATGCGCTCGCGGGTCACGGTGTAGGTCGGGCTGATGCACTCATCGCCTTCGCTGGCATCGTCCCAGTACTTTTCAATCGCGCTCATGCCAGCACCTGCGCGCGCGGGTCGATAGCAAGTGCCTGGGCGACACATGCCGCCGGCAACGCCTGGATGAACTCCACCGCCAGGCCGTCCGGCAGGCGCAGCCAGTTGCGGCCTTGGGGCATTTCGCTGACGCCGAAGCGCTGGGCGGCGGCCAGGGCAGCCTCCAGGTCTTCGCACATGATGCCCAGGTGCGCCATGCGCCCTTCGGGGCCGGCAAACTCGGGCTGGTGGATGAATTGCAGGCCACCCAGCGTCCAGTACTGCGCCGGTTGCTCGACGTTGCCCTGCGCTTCACGCATGGTCATGCCGCAGACTTCGCTGAAGAAACGGATGTGCCACTGGATGTCCCGCACCCAGAAGGCAACGTGTTCGAGGTAGGCTTTCGGCTGGCTCATGGGGTCTCCCTTTTCTGGTGATCGGCCATCGCGCGTTCGATGCCCTTGATACAGGCCACCAAGGTGGCGTTGACCGGCGTGGCGACGCCATGGCGCTGGCCCCAGCGCACGACGGAGCCGTTGATGAAGTCGATTTCGGTGACCGAGCCTTTTTCCAGGCTCTGCAGCATCGAGGTGCGGAAGCTTGCCGGCAGGCCTTCTGCGGCCAGCTGCCAGGCAGCTTCAGGGCTGTTCAGGCTCAGGCGGATACCGGCACGCTCGGCCACGGCAATGGCTTCGGCCACTGCCGCCTTGGCTGTGCTCTCCAACAGCGGCTCGCTGTACAACTGGCCGTAACTGAGCATGGTGATGCCGCTGAGCGCGCCAGTGGCGACATTGACCAGCAGCTTGTCCCACATGGTGCCGAGAATGTTGTCGCTGACCGTGGTGGCCAGCCCGGCGCCATTGAAGGCCTCGGCGATGGCCTGCACACGAGGTGTCAGTTGCCCGTCGAGCTCACCGATATAGGTGTGTTTGCCCGCCACACCGGCCCGAATCAAACCCGGTGCCAGCAACACGCCGCCGACATAGGTCTTGCCAGCGAGCACCCGCTCCCGGCCCACCGCTTCGGCCAGAATGTCCTCGTGCCCCAGGCCGTTCTGCAGCGACAGCACCAGCGTCTGCGGCCCCAGCAGGGCCGTGGCCCCGGCAATCGCCTCGGCGGTGTGGAACGACTTCACCAGCACCACGACCAGGTCAGCCACGCCAACGTCGTTGGCGTCGGTGGCAGCGTTGACGCGCACCTGGCGCTCACCGCGCTCGTCGTGCACCTGCAGCCCGTTCAAGTTCATCGCTTCGACGTGCGCGCGGCCACGGTTGAGCAGCCAGGTTTCGTGCCCGGCTTCGCTCAACGCCGCGCCGATGGCGCAGCCCAGGGCGCCGGCACCCAGAATGCAGATTTTCAAATCGCAGACCTCCTGTGGTTTGCGATCACCTTAGGCAGCGAGCATTATTAGCGCTATACAATGACTTAAATACGCCAATTGAGATTCGCAATAATGACCGTCGCCGACGCCCTGCCCGAGCCCAAGCTGTTGCAACTGTTCGACGTGCTCTACCACTGCCGCAGCGTCACCCGCGCTGCCGAACAGCTGGGTCAGAGCCAGCCGACCATCAGCATCTGGCTGGCCCGGTTGCGCCAGCAACTGAACGACCCTCTGTTCGTGCGCACCCCCGGCGGCATGGCCCCTACCCCGCGCGCCGACCAGTTGATCGGGCCCTGCCGCAAAGTGCTCGAATCGCTGCGCCGGCTGACCGCCTGGGAGCCACAGTACATCCCTGCCACCGCACAGCGGCGCTTTCGCCTGTGCGTCAGCGATGCCAGCCATATCACCTTGCTGCCCAGCATCCTCAACCACCTGCGCGCGCATGCACCGGGCATCCGCCTGGAGGCGGTGCGCATCGATGGCAATAGCGAAAGCGCCCTGGAGTCGGGCGAGGCCGACCTGGCCATTGGCTTCGTGCCGTGGCTTGGCGGCGGCATGTACCAGCAGGTGCTGTTCGAACAGGACTGGGTATGCCTTAGCAACCGCCAGCACCCGCGCCTGGCACGCGGCATGAACGTAGCCCGCTACCGCGCCGAAGGTCATGTGCAGATCAGCGCGGGGACTGGCCAGAAGTTGCTGGAGGCGGGACTGGCGCGGGCCGGCATCGAGCGCCGCATCGTGCTGGAGCTACCGGCATTCCTGGGGCTGGGGATGATCATCAGCACGACCGACCTGGTTGCCACCCTGCCGCGGCACATCGGCCAGACCCTTGCCGACATGCATGACCTGCAGGTGCATGACTGCCCCTTCGCGGTTGAGGGTTTCACGGTGAAACAGCACTGGCATGCCCGCTACCATCAGGACAGCGGCAACCGCTGGCTCAGGGAAGTGATCTACGGCCTGTTCAGCCGCCAGGCATGACGCTTTTTTGCATATTAACTTATGCCTAAAATGAATTTCACCAAACCAAAAAAAACCTCTACGGTGCGAGCATTCATAGCGCCCGATGCTCAAGCAACGCGTCGGGCGCCCAGCACGCTACCCGACCACGTGGTGCCTGCCCCCTGATCGCACATGGAGGCGCCATGCCCATTGCTTCACTTAACCGCCGTCAACTTCTGGCCTTGGCGGGTACCGCCTCTGCGGCAACCTTGTTCGGCCGTTTTGCCCTCGCTGACAGCAGCCACGCTGGCCACAGCGGCCATGCCGCGCAAGCGCTTGGCAGCGGCCTGGACCTGGAAAGCAACCGTTGGGTGCTACCCGAACCACGCAAGGTCAGGCTGGCGACCAACCTCAATGCCGTGTGCCTGGCCCCGGTGGCCGTAGCCGACAGCCAGGGCATCTTCAAGCGCCACAACCTGGACGTGGAATTCGTCAACTTCGGCAACTCCACCGAAGTACTGCTGGAGTCGATGGCCACCGGCAAGGCCGACGCCGCCACCGGCATGGCATTACGCTGGTTGAAAGCGCTGGAACAGGGCTTTGATGTGAAACTGACCGCCGGCACCCACGGCGGCTGCCTGCGCCTGTTAACCCTCGACGGTGGCCCGCAGGACTTTGCGGCCTTGAAAGGCACCACCATCGGCGTGACCGACATGGCGGCTGCCGACAAGAACTTCTTCTCGCTGATGCTCAAGCGCCATGGTGTCGACCCGGTGCGCGACGTGACCTGGCGGGTCTACCCCATCGACCTGCTCAGCGTCGCCCTGCAGAAAGGCGAAATCCAGGCTGCCAGTGGCTCCGACCCGATCATGTACCGGGTCAAGCAGCAGCCCGGCTTCCGTGAGCTGGCCACCAACATGATCGAGGACTACGCCAACATGAGTTGCTGTGTGGTCGGTGTCAGCGGCCAGCTGGCGCGCAACGACACCCCGGTCGCGGCGGCGATCACCCATTCGATCCTGCAGGCCCATGCCTGGGCATCGCGCAACCCGGATGCGGTAGCCGACGAGTTCCTCAAGTTCGCTATCAACACTTCCAAGGAAGAAGTCCGCGCCATTCTCACCGAGCACACCCATGGCTATTACTCGGTGGGCAACACCTTCGTGAAGGAAATTGCGGTGTACGCCCGCGACCTGAAAAACATCGAGGTGCTGCGCCCAAGAACCGACCCGCTGGAGTTCGCGGAGGGTATCCATGCCAACGTATTCGCTTGAGCAAAGCCAAACAGCCAAAGCGCCATCCATAGCTGTTTGGCATGGCGGCCTACTAGCGGCGCTGGCCTGGGTCGCCTTCGCACTGTTTGCCCTGTTCTATCCGGACGGTGGCAAACCCTGGCCATTTACCCGTGAGCTGGCATTTGCCGCTGCTGGCACAGGCGGGTTGTTGGCACTGTTGGCATTGTTGCCGGGAGCATTCAAGCGCAGCGTCAGCCGGCTGCGGCCAGCAGGCGCCTGGCTGACCGCTCTGCCCCTGCTACTGGGCTTGTGGTTGCTGGTCACGGCCAAGGTGGTACTGCTGCCGGTACCGTTTTTTGCACCGCCCCAGGCGCTGATCGAAGTGTTCGTCGATGACTGGGCGCGGCTTGGCGAAAGCCTGCTGCATTCATTGTGGTTGCTGCTCAACGGCGTGGTCCTTGGCGGCATCGCCGGTTTCGTCGCTGGGGTGGCGATTGGCTGGTCGCACCGCATCGGCTACTGGGTGCACCCGGTGCTGCGCATCCTTGGGCCGGTGCCGTCCACGGCGCTGCTGCCGATCTGCTTTTTCTTCTTCCCGTCCAGCTGGAGCGCCAGCGTGTTCCTGATCGCCCTGGCTACCTGGTTCCCGGTCACGGTGCTGACCTGATCCGGAGTGGCCAGCGTGGACAAGGCCTATTACGAAGTCGCCCGCACCCTGGGCGCCAACGGGCGCTTTCTGGTCTGGCGAGTGGCTATCCCCGCCGCCCTGCCGCATGTCTTCGTCGGCCTGTTCATGGGGCTGGGGGCTTCGTTCTCGGTGCTGGTGGTGGCCGAGATGATGGGGGTCAAGGCCGGCCTTGGCTGGTACCTGCAATGGGCTCAGGGTTGGGCGGCCTACGCCAACATGTACGCGGCGCTGCTGGTGATGGCGCTGCTGTGCTCCGGGCTGATCACCTTGTTGTTCGTTGTGCGTGACCGCGTATTGTCCTGGCAGAAAGGAGCAGTGAAATGGTGAATGCCGCGCAAGCTGTAACGCGGGTAGAAGGCATGACGCTGGATATCCGTGGGCTGAGCCATGCCTTCGAACTGGGCAGTGAGCGCTTGCCGGTGCTGGACAAGGTCGACCTGCAACTGGCACCTGGCGAAAGTGTCGCCCTGCTGGGCCCGTCCGGTTGCGGCAAGTCCACCTTGCTGCGCTTGATCGCCGGGCTGGAAACAGCGCAAAGCGGCAGCCTGCTGGCGGACGGCCAGGCCATTGGGGCGCCGCACCACTCACGGGTGCTGGTGTTCCAGGACCCAACGCTGTACCCATGGCGCAGCGTGTGGGACAACGTTGCCCTTGGCTTGCAGGCCCGTGGCCAGCTCAAGGCGCAGCGCCAGCGGGTGGACGAAACCTTGCACAAGGTGGGCCTGCTGCAGTTTCGCGATGCCTACCCACGCCAACTGTCTGGCGGCATGGCCCAGCGCGTGGCGCTGGCCCGGGCGCTGATCAACGAACCACGCCTGTTGCTGCTGGACGAGCCGCTGGGCAAACTGGACTCGCTGACCCGCATTGCCATGCAGGGCGAGCTGATACGCCTGTGGCAGCAACAGGGCTACAGTTCGTTGCTGGTGACCCATGATGTCGAGGAGGCGTTGTTGCTGTGCGACCGGGTACTGGTGTTTTCGGCGCGGCCGGCGCGGGTGCTGGCCGAGTTGAAGGTGGAGCGCGGTTACCCGCGACATCGGGATGACCCACGCTTGCTGGAGTTGCGCCAGCATGCCTTGCAGTTGCTGGGCCAGGGGCGGGATTGGTGAACGGGGGTTGCTGTAGGAGCGGCTTTAGCCGCGAACACTGGCAACGCCGGTGCCAGCCACCGCGCTGGATTCTTCGCGGGTGAACCCGCTCCTACAAATACCGCGTAGGTTTTCGGGCTCACGCTGTACCTGTGTAGGAGCGGCTTTAGCCGCGAACACCGGCAACGCCGGTGCCATGCACCGCGTTGGATTCTTCGCAGGCGCGCCCGCTCCCACAAGGTACGCGGAGCGCCAGCCAACAACAGCACTCTGCGCGACAGAGCAGCCCAAAGGGCTGGGTGATCTCCCACAACACCGCGCTGGCCTCAGGCACAGGCAGCACCTGATGTTCAACCCACCGATTTCAACGGCACACGCCCACTCAACCGCTCCAGCATGGTCGCGCAGTACCAGTCATCGAACTGGCACACCCCGTTCTCGGCATTCTCCGAGAATGGCCCCGGCTCATAGCTGGGTGAAGAAACACCCGCATGCGTACCTTCCACCAGTCGGCGGTCCTGGTCGTTGGTCGCCAGCCATACCTTGGTCAAGCGATCGAGATCATAGTCCACCCCTTCTACCGCCGACTCCGGCACCAGCCACTTGGTAGTCACCAGCGTTTCACCCGGCCCGATCGGCAACACGCGGAAGCTCAGCGCATGGTCGCCCAAGAAGTGGTTCCAGGTAGACGGGTAGTTGAAGTACAGCAACGCACCGATATCCGCCTCGCCACTGGTGTCCAGCCGCCCGTTGACCGCAGGCTTGCCGTCCATGGTGTAGCTGATGGCACCCGCCGAAAGCGGGATGCGGGTCATGCGGAAGCGCCCCAGCGGGTCCATGACCAGGCGGCTGGGCATGCCAGCTGTTTCGCAGCGGGTCCAGTGGGCAACCAACTCGGGGTCGTCATCGCCACCCACACCGGCCACTGACAGGTTCTCGACAAACGAGTTGAGCAGCTCGGGGTGGGTGCCGTCGCAGTGATAGCACTCACGGTTGTTCTCGAACACCAGCTTCCAGTTGCCCTTCTCGACCAGGTTGGATTCGAAGGCGACCTTGCAGTTTTCCAGGCCGTGCGGGGCAATGAACGGGCTGACCGCTGCACGGAAGCTGCTGAAGTCTGGCGCCTGTTGCGCCACGCACACGTAGATATAGGTGTGGACGACCTCCACATGCACCGGCTTGAGGTTGTACTGCGATTTGTCGAAGTCCGCGCCCATGTTGCCGGCATAGATCAGGTTGCCGTCCAGTTCGAACGTCCACTTGTGGTACGGGCACACCAGCTTGGCCACTTTACCGCTGGCGTGTTCACACACTTTGGCACCGCGGTGACGGCAAGCATTATGGAAAGCGCGCACTTCGCCATCCTTGCCACGCACCACGGCCACCGGGTAATCGCCGATCTGCAGGGTGAAATATTGGCCTGCCTTGGGAATTTCGAATGTATGGCCGGCGAAGATCCAGTCCTTGTGCCAGATCTGCTCAAGGTCCTGGCGATAAACTTCCGGGTCCAGATACAGTTCACGGGGCAATACATGCCGGGGCTTGCGCTGATTGATCAGGCCAATGACGGATTCATTGCTATTCATTATTATCCTCCAGCCACACGGTGTTCACGACGACCGCTGACAATTACTGAGCCATTATTCTTTTAACTACCCGCTTGCAGTTAGCCGGCAAGTTAAGCCACCGCCTCGCCTGCTACAAACGACATTTTCAACGCCCTACCCATAATGCAACGTTATGTATTGACGCCTTCAGACTTTCCACCACGAAAACTTCGAAAGTACCCAGTCCCGCACCCGGCCACAGGCGTCGAAATCGGTATTTTCCTTGCAGGCCAGGTAGTGCAGGCTATTGCGCAAGGTCACTTGCTCCCTCACCGGCCTGATCAGCCGGCCCTGCTCCACCAGGCCTGCCACCAGCTGGTTCCAACCCAGTGCAATACCTTGGTGGGCCAGCACCATGTTGATGGTCAAATTGTAGTCATTGGCGTGGAACAGCGGCGGGCAGTGGTCGCCTCGCTCATCGATGTCCACGTTGTGGAATGCCAGCCACACACTCCAGTCCACATGTTCGGCCACAGCGGCCCGGCCGTATGGGCTCAGGTCCAGCAGCGCACTGTTGCGCAGGCCTTCCAGCGTGCCGATCTCAGGGTGACGCCTGAAATACTCCGGGGTGCACACCGGGTAAATCACGTCATGGCACAGCGGGTAGAGCGTGTAGGCTTCCCCGACATTGGCGAACTTGGAGATGATCACATCCGGTTCTACACCGGGTTCCCGCGTCAGAAAGTTCTGCGTGGTGATCAGGTTCAATTCGATATCCGGGTTGTTGGCCCGAAACTCATTGATGTGATGTGACAACCAGAACGCCGAAAATGCCGGAGAACAACAAATCGTCAGTACATGTTTTTCCTGCGGGGTATGGCGTATCCGCTCCGCCGCCTGGGCAATATTGACGAAGGATAACTGTGACGCCTCGAAAAACACCGAGCCTGCCGGGGTAAGTTCAACCGCACGGCCCACGCGTTCAAACAACTGGGCGCTCAGGTAAGTTTCCAGCTCGCGGATCTGCCGGCTGATCGCCGCCTGCGAAACACACAAGGCCTCCGCCGCCCGGGTGAAACTTTGGTACTTGGCCGCCGCCACAAAGGCTTTAACCGCGCGTAACGAGGGCATGCGAAGTAACAACGTGTCAGGGTCAACTTGGCGCTGCGACATCCTGGTGGGTGCTCCTCGTTCTGCGTAGCGGTCCATTGAATCGTACACAGCGGGCAAAAAAACGCATCGGCACTTAAATTACTTTACGCATAACCTTGGGTTATGCGAGAACTCGCACAATTTCTGGATAACACTGCGTTATCCAAAAAAGCGTGTAAATGTCGTTGGACTTTATCCTTGCCGCACACTTACATTAGGCGCCGACCTGTATGCCAAAGCCTCCCGCTCGGAATGGCTTTCACACTCTATAGTCAGCCGAGCCTCAGGCCTCGGCATCTGGGTGACCCATGACAATAACTACAAGAGCATTCAGCCACACCTTCAAAGAGCGCAACCTCGGCTTCATGGCGCAGCCCGTGGCGCGGCCGCAACCTTCGCGGGTCGGTTTTCTGTTGCTGGAAAACTTCTCCCTGCCCAGTTTCACCCAGGCCCTGGATGTACTGGTCACCGCCAACCTGATCGCCCCCGGCTCGATCCGCGTGCATACCTTCAGCCACAACCACAACGAAGTGATGAGTGACCTGGCCATCCCCATCCGGCCGGACACACCGCTGACCGACGTACGCCTGTGCGACCTGGACATCATGGTGGTCTGCGGCGGCTTGCGTGCCGCCCGCACGGTACCCGGCTGGTTGACCGCCTTGCTGAAACGGCTGGCCAAGTTCCCCGTGGTGCTGGGTGGTTTGTGGAACGGCGCCTGGTACCTGGGCAGCGCCGGCCTGCTCGATGGTTACCGCTGCGCCATCCACCCAGAGCAGCGCACTGCCCTGGCCGAGCGCGTGCCACACGCCATGGTCACCCACGATGCCCTGGTGTTCGACCGGGATCGGCTGACCGCAGCTTCACCAGCGGGGGCCTTCGAAATGATGCTGCAATGGCTCAACATCGGCTGCAACCAGGCGCTGGCCGATGCCGTACTCGACACGTTGGACCATGATCAAAGCAAGTTCCGCAGTTTTCAAAAGCCTCTGCAACCCAAGGTCAGCCGGCCCCTGCGCGAAATCATCAAACTGATGGAAGCCAATCTTGAAGAGCCCTTGGAACCCGCGCAGCTGGCCCAGGCCATCGGTTTGTCGGTGCGTCAGGTGCAGCGGATGTTCAAGGACCAGCTCGATACCACCCCGCAGAAGTACTACTTCCAGTTGCGCATTACCGAAGCGCGGCGCCTGATCCAGAATTCCAACGCGTCGATCTTCGACGTTTCCATCGCCTGTGGCTTTGTGTCATGCACCCACTTCAGCAGGTCCTACAGTGCGTTCTTCGGCCACCCGCCTTCCAAAGAAGTACGCTATGAAATCTGAAATAAAAGGAGCGCCAAAGTAAGGTTTCTGAACACGCCGTCGCCGGCACGGATAATAAAAATAATCGTATAGCCATCGATCACTGAATGTTCGAGATGGCTTCACGGCCCCGTTTTGGGGGTCGCGCTGCCCCTTTTGCTCGAAAATCATATCGGGAGACAACTATGACAAGTCCAAACATTTCAGTCGAAGATGTATCGCTCAACAACTTCCACAAACTTCTCACACTGCGTTCTGGCGGTGGTTCGTTCGTCGATAGCTATGTGCTGAGCATCATCGGCGTTGCCCTGGCGCATATCAGCACGGCGTTGTCACTGGACAGCTTTTGGGAAGGCCTGATCGCCGCCTCGGCCTTGATCGGCATTTTCTTCGGTGGCTTCCTGGGTGGCTGGCTAACCGACCGCCTTGGTCGCAAGCGTTTGTTCTTCGTCGGGCCCACCTTGTTCATCGTCGCATCGCTGGGGCAGTTCTGGGCCGACTCGGCCCTGGCCATCTTCCTGCTGCGGCTGGTCATTGGTATTGCGGTTGGCATCGAATACCCGGTGGCCACTTCGCTGCTGGTCGAATTCATGCCCAGGAAGTACCGCGGCCCACGCCTGGCCATGCTCACCATCCTCTGGTTTGCCGGTGCCGCTGCCGCCTATATTGTCGGCGAACTGCTGCTGCGCAGCGGTGCCGAAGACGCCTGGCGCCTGGTGCTGGCCAGCTCCGCGATCATTGGCGTGGCCCTTTTCGTGGTACGTATCGGTACACCTGAGTCGCCACGCTGGTTGCTCAGCAAAGGCCGCAGTGCCGAAGCAGAACAGGTGATCAAGGCGGTGTACGGCAATGACTTCTCCCTGCGCAACCTGCCCGAGCAAAACGCCAACCACAAGGTGAACATCTGGAGCCTGCTGTATGCCGGTTATGGCAAGCGCATGCTGTTTGTCATCGTGTTCTGGACCTGCTGCATCATCCCGCTGTTCTCGGTTTACGCGTTCGCACCCAAGGTGCTGTCGGCCCTGAACGTGAAAGGTGACAGTGCCTCGATCGGCTCGGTCCTGATCACCCTGTTCTTCGTGGTCGGCTGCATGGTCGCCACCCGGCTGATCAACGTCATCGGCCGGCGCAACCTGTTGCTGTACAGCTTCCTGGTGTCGGGCGTGGCCCTGTTGTGCCTGGGTGCATTGCACAGCAGCGCGGGCATCTGGATCCTGGTGTTCTTTGCCCTCTATGCGTTGTTCATTGGCGGTGCGCAGGTGCTCACGCTGGTGTACCCAAACGAGATCTTCCCCACCGAGATCCGCGCCTTCGCGGTCGGCATGGGCACGTCCATCTCGCGCATCGGCGCCGCGGTGGGCACCTACCTGGTGCCGATGTCCCTCGACGTGCTGGGCATCGCGCAGACCATGTACGTTGCGGCTGCCATCACCTTCTTCGGCCTGCTGCTGTCCTGGGCCCTGGCCCCGGAAACCCGCTCGCTGAACCTGCAGCAGGCGGCGGCCCTGGGCTAGGTCGGTTAGTGCGGTGCTTGCTGCTGGCCAGGGATGGCAAGCATCATGGAGGCATCGCCCTCTCGCCATGGATACGCCGATGACCGCAGCCCCCCTTCCGTTGCCTGAGCCAGGCCGCTGCAAGCGCTTGAAAGCGGCCAGCAGCCGGGACCATGACAGCGTCGATCAACTGGTGATGGCGGCACGGCCGTTCGAGAGTCGCGAGCGCTATGGCCGCTTCCTGCTGGTGCAGCACCGGTTTCATGGCAGCCTCATGGCGCTGTATCAGGATGAACAGCTCAACCTGCGCCTGCCGGGGCTGCTGGCACTGTCGCGCTTTGCGGCGGTCGAGGCCGACCTGCGCGATCTGGGCTTGCCGCTGCCAGCGGCCCCTCGACAAGTCTGTGCCAGCCCGGCCCAGGCCTTGGGCTGGCTATATTGCAGTGAAGGGTCGAACCTGGGCGCGGCGTTTCTGTTCAAGCACACCCAGCGTCTGGGACTGGATGGCGACCAGGGTGCCCGCCACCTGGCACCGCACCCGGATGGCCGTGCGCTGCATTGGCGTGAGTTCGTTGCCAGGCTGGATGGTTTGCTGCTGGATGAGCGGGAAGAGGCCGAGGTGGTGGCCGGGGCGGTTGCCGCGTTCGACAGTTATCGGGCGCACCTGCGTGAAGTGTTTGCGCACGGGTGATTGCACGCCTGGCACCGGCGTTGCCGGTGTTCGCGGGCTCGCCCTAATGCCGGTCAGTCAAGAAAAGGCAAGGTGTTCTCCGTGCCTTAAGCAGCGCCTATTCGATCGAGCGCCGCCCGCGCGGCGCTTCGCGGCACAAGGCCGCTCCCACATC
>NZ_JBIVIF010000055.1:0-38859 GCF_044749595.1 Pseudomonas sp. NPDC089392 | reverse complement strand
TTTGAAGGGACATGAACCGAGCTCGTAAAAACAGAGCTCGTTTCTATTGTGGCTTGGCGAGCAAGTCAATTTCTTAACTGACTGGCATTAGGGCATGCCCGCTCCCACACGCCGCATAGCGGCCCCAGACAATTCGGCCTGATCAGTGCTTCATGTGCATATGATCGTGCCCACCCGCCTCGGCGTTCAGCGCACGCACCTCGGCCTGCACGTCCACGGTTTCCTTGGCACCCTTGGCATCTTCGATGGTCAGGGTCAGCGGCACTTTCTCGCCTTCCTTAACCTGATTGCTCAGGCCCATCAGCATCACATGCAGGCCATTCGGGTCCAGGCTCACAGCCTTGCCGGCTGGTAACTCGACGGCCTTGACCTCACGCATGCCCATCACGTCGCCATTCATGGTCATCTCGTGCACCTGCACGGTCTTGGCAACTGGCGAAGCCACGCCCACCAGCTTGCTGTCAGTGCCGGCGGTCAGGGTCATGAATGCACCGGTGGACTGCTGGTGCGGCACGCTGGCACGTACCCAGGCATCGCTCACGGTGGTCTGGGCCAGCGCCGGCAGGGCCAGGCCCATCAGTACCAAGGCAGCCAAACCGCGTTTGATCGGTTGCATCGACATTCAGCAGATCTCCATCAGGGTGACGAGGTCTTCGGCGCATTCCTTGGCGGTCAGGGAATGGCCCAGGCTCAGGCGCAGGGTGCCACGTGTATCGTAGACGTAGCTGGTGGACGAATGAGAGACGGTATAGGTGTCGCCGGCCGGGACCTTCTCGTAGAACACTTTGAATTCCTTGGCAACCGCAGCGATTTCCTCGGGGGTGCCGGTCAGCGCGGTGAACGACGGGTCAAAGGCCTTGACGTAGGCATCGAGCACTTCTGGGGTATCGCGTTCCGGGTCCAAGGTGATGAGCACCACCTGGAACAGGTCGCGGTCGCGGCCCTTCAGCAGCTTGCGAATTTGCGCCGCCCGCGCCAGCGTGGTCGGGCAGACCGCCGGGCACTGGGTGAAACCGAAGAAGATCATCGGCATGCTGCCGTAGAAACTCGACAGGGTGCGCTCATTGCCTTGTGTGTCCTTGAGCTTGAACTTGCGCCCAAGGATTTCATTGCTCATGTTCTTGCCGTACTTGAACTCGAGCCCCCGGGCCGGGCTGCAGCCCGCCAGCAGGCCAAGCCCGAGAACGCCCATGCCGGCGACAACTGCACGCCGGCTATATAGATCATTCATGAAACCATCCTTTACAGGGAAGGTGCCGGCCCTCGGGACGGGCCGGTCGAAAAACCGGGGCATTCTGGCATGACACCCCAAGGGGTTCTACCCGACCAAGGCGGGGATGGCCTGCAGCCCTTTGAATACGGGCTGCGGCCGGTTGTCGCAGGGGTTGAAACCGTAACACTTTGTTGCTAAGAGATCCGCCGCTACGCGATCCATGTAGGAGCGGCCTTGTGTCGCGATCGGGCTGCGAAGCAGCCCCAGCAATCTTGCGACCTGCCCAAGATCCTGGGGGCGCTTCGCACCCCGATCGCGACACAAGGCCGCTCCTACAACGATCGCACCAACTGTGCGACAGCCTTAGTAGTAGGCGTTCTCTTTCTGGCTGTGGTCGGTCACGTCACGCACGCCCTTCAGCTCTGGAATACGCTCGAGCAGGGTGCGCTCGATGCCTTCCTTCAGGGTCACGTCGGCCTGACCACAACCTTGGCAGCCACCACCGAACTGCAGCACGGCGATGCCGTCGTCGACCACATCCACCAGGCTTACCTGGCCGCCGTGGCTGGCCAGGCCGGGGTTGATCTCGGTCTGCAGGTAGTAGTTGATGCGCTCGTTGATCGGGCTGTCTTCGTTGACCATCGGCACCTTGGCGTTGGGTGCCTTGATGGTCAGCTGGCCACCCATGCGGTCGGTGGCGTAATCGACCAGTGCGTCTTCCAGGAACGGCACGCTGACCGCGTCCAGGTAGGCGGTGAAGCTCTTCAGACCCACGGCGGTGTCGTCAGGCTTCTCTTCGCCCGGCTTGCAGTAGGCAATGCACGTCTCTGCGTACTGGGTGCCCGGCTGGGTGATGAAAATGCGAATGCCGATGCCAGGCGTATTCTGCTTGGAGAGCAGATCGGCCAGGTAGTCATGGGCGGCGTCGGTAATGGTTATAGCGCTCATGTAGGTTCCTCACAGACTTGCCGCCAAGTGTACGCCAAGCCGGCCTTCGAACAAAGTCCTAGTAATTGACTCGGTAAAGCGCATATTCCGGCGCCGGCCCCCGCGGCGTCGCCAGCCAGGCCTGCATGCGCCGGTAAAGGCCGCGCTCCAGCCACTGGTAGCTGAACCACGACATTAGTCCAATGGACGGCACGCACAGGGCAAACACCAGGTACGGGTTCAAGCCCAACCGTTCGCTGGCGAACCAGCCGGCGTACAGCACCAGCACATGGATCAGGTACACCGAATAGGAACAGTCGCCCAACGCCTTGAGCACCTGGTTGCCTTTGAACCAGGGCTCCATGGACACAAACGCCAGCACGATCATGGCGCTCGGTACTCCCCAGTGCAGCAGGCGTTGGGAAGCATCCAGGTGATAAAGCGCATAGCCCGACACCGCCAACAGCGCCAGCGGTATCCACAAGCCCTCACGAATCAGGCCACGACGGTAAACCACACCCAGGCCGATACCCAGCAGGAACTCGTACATGATGCCGTTATTGTAGAAGTGGCTGAGCAAGCCAAGGCGGCCCAATACCTCGCTCACCAACAGCAGCGCCGCCGTCATCAGTAACTGGAGGTGACGATGGCGGACCAGAAATGCCAGACCGAACAACAGGTAGAAGAACATCTCGAAATTCAGCGTCCAGCCCACGTTCAGCGTTGGGTACAGGCCATAGCCACCGGGGTTTTCCGCTGGAATGAACAGCAACGAGAGCAACAAGTGGTGCCAATCGAATTCCTGATGCGGCATCCATTGACTGAAGGCCAGCAGCAGCGCCGCCATGAGTGCCGTGTAGAACCAGTAGGCCGGGACGATACGCAACGCCCGGTTGAGCAGGAACTGGCGCGGTTCAATGGCTTTGTCGCGGGTCGACAGGTAAATGACCAGCCCGCTGATGACGAAGAAGATGTCGACGCCTACGGCGCCGCGGTCGGTGAGCAGTTGGCCGATAGGGCCGGTGGCATGGAAGTCGAAGAAGATCTGCATGAAATGGTGGCAGACCACCACCCAGGCGGCGAACGCCCGCAGTGCCTGAAGCGAATACAGCATGAAGTACCCTGCGCTTGGCGGTGCATTGAGGCCTGCATCGGGTGCACAGGCGAGCGCTGCGCGCTCGTTCGCGGGTAAACCCGCTCCTACAAAGGTAGCGCCGGCCTTGGCACCAGCGCCGTCCTTTGTAGGAGCGGGTTCACCCGCGAAGGGCTGCAAAGCAGCCCCCTTGCACTATATCCAGACCACCCACCCTTTCCGACCGCAGGGCACTCGGAAAGGTCAGCCCACCCGATCAGAGGTTCTCGTAGCGGTTCATGTCCAGCACACCCGCCTCCACCGGCTCGGTCTCCTTGATGTAGCTGTTCAGGTCATGGAAGTAACGCCAGAACTCAGGGTGGCTGCGACGCACACCCCAGCGCATGACGATACGCTCGAACTTGGCCGCATCATCCTTCGCATACTCCATGTCCTCGACAAACTCCGCCACATCCTTGGTCGGGATGTTGAAGATGAAGTTGGGGTAACTGCTGAGCACACCCGGGTACAGGGTCAGGGTGTCCAGCCCCGGCTGGTAGCGGCGCGCCTCACCCAGCAGGAACGCCACGTTGCTGTGCGCGCGGTTGCGCAGCAGGCTGTAGACCTGGCGCAGGCCGCCCTGCCCTTCGATGCGCAGCATGGTCGCCTCGGGCAGTTGGTCGATCACCTTCAGCCCGGCAGCCGGGCGCGACACCAGGCGGCTGAGCGACTGCTCGGCATTGCGAAACTCGTCGCTCATCTGCGGCCGTGAGCAGAATGCGCCCTGGCAGCGGTTGATCGGGTCTGGCGCGGCGTTCAGGCTGCCGGTGCGCTGCAGCAGCTTCAGGCCAAAGTCGCGCTTGGGGTTGTGCGGGTCGAGCTTGATGCCACTCGGGGTGTCGGTGTCGATCTCTTCATAATCCATCCACATCTTCACCTTGCCACTGTTCTGGTACCAGTCGCTGAGGATCGCCTTGCGCTGGTCAGCCGGCATCAGGCGCAGGAAGTTGACCTCGGCGCCGTTGCGGATCAGGTCGAAGTACAGGCGCGTCTGCAACTGGTGCGAAACGTTGCCATACACATCGAAGTTGACCGCCAGCTGGTAGTAGGTGCGCTCGAACAGCGGGTAATCGAACAGCCACACGGTCAACGGCACGTCACCGATCAGGCCCTTGGTCACCGAAGCGCTGTCAAAGTGGCGGAAGATGCTCAGCAGCGCGTTGTCGTTACCGGCCCACAGGGTGACCCAACCCGGTGCCGGCATGTCGGCATAGGCTTCGCGGCGCAGCTTCTCGTACTCGTTGCGCTTGTCGCGGTAGGCGTGCCACAGGCTCAGCACACTGCCCACGTCATCGATCTGGCCGGGCATGGCCAGCAGCGGCGTGGCCTCGCCCCGGTACTGGGCATCGGTGATGTAGCGGTCGTGGGCGGGTTCCTGGAACAGCGCCCAGAAGTTGTCGCGGATCACGTCGGTGGCGATCTGCCCGCGGCACACCGGGCCACGAATGAAGGTGCGCACGAAATACTCGGCGTTATCCAGCATGAACTGGTAGCGGGCCACCGCCGGGATCGCCTCGAAGGTTTCGAACGGGTTGGCGCGGTGGCGCGGGCCGTAGCCGGGCAGCGCACTGGCATGCCAGTCGCCGGCGTAGAACAGCTGCTTCACGCGCTTGAGCTTTTGCGGCCCCATCGGATAGGTGATGTGCGTCTTGTGCACGATCACACCCTGCACCGGGATCAGCCGATAATAGAAGTCGGTGCCCGGCGGATCGTTGGGCCGGCGCGTGGCGATGATATCTGCCGGCTGGCCGCTTGGCGTACGCGAACGCACCCACTGGAAGAAGTGGCCCTGCTCGCCACCGACAAAGTAGATGTGTGCCAGGAACAGGTGCTCGTACAGCCAGCGGCCAACCAGCGCCTCGGTGGAACCCGGGCGATTGAGCAGTTCCTCCCAGTCAGCGATCTGCTTGGCTTCAGCCGCACTTGGCTTGATCGGTTGGTATTCCACTGGCGCGCCGGCCGCCAGCCAGCGGCGCATGGTGTCGTATTCCTTGTCGGTCAACCCGGTCACCGCCAGCGGCATGCCCTCTTTGGGGTGGGCACCGGCGTAGGCGTCGAACTCGTGCGGCAACGGGCACATGTTGTTGCGGTTCAGGCCCAGCACGATCTCCTCGGGCAGCTTGGCGTTGGGCGTGAGCGGGGCCTTGTGACCCAGCTCCAGCATGCGCGCCATCAGCGCGGCCTGGCTGCCCTGGTTGTCGAGCACCGAGTAGAAGCCCTTCTTGCGCCACTCACCCTCGCTGTGGGCGTCGTAGAACAGCCGCGTGGTAGGTACCGCCTTGCCGCGCTCGCCCTGGTACACCGGGACCTTGCTGGCCCCGCGCACCGCGCCTTCGGGGCTTTCCAGCTTCAGCTGGCAGGCGGCGTCGTTGCAGGCGTGGCAGGCCACGCACTTCTCGGTGAAGATCGGTTGAATGTCCCGGGTGTAGGAAATAGCCGGGCTCGACTGGGGGGCCTGCCCGAACACCACGCCGCTGATGAGCAGGGCGAAGGCGCCAGCAAGGATACGATGCACCATGTGCGGAAAGTCCTGGTTCTTGAAAGCCATCACGATTTGTTGCCTGGTCGTCCTTGGGCGCTGTGCTTCGCTGGCGCCCGCCCAACATGAGCAAATTTCATGCAAATGGGCGATGCACCTAAAAACCGCGCAGCTTTGTTATGATTCCGCACCTTCTGATATTTGCCCGACCAGGTAGTTCCTATGTCCGACCGCAGCGCTCGTCTCCAAGCACTCCAGAACGCACTCAAAGAGCGCATCCTGATCCTCGACGGCGGCATGGGTACTATGATCCAAAGCTACCGCCTGGAGGAACACGACTATCGTGGCACGCGCTTCGCCGATTGGCCAAGCGATGTCAAGGGTAACAACGACCTGTTGCTGCTCAGCCGCCCCGATGTGATCGCCGCCATCGAGAAGGCCTACCTGGATGCCGGCGCCGATATTCTCGAAACCAACACCTTCAACGCCACGCAGATTTCCCAGGCCGACTACGGCATGGAGTCGCTGGTCTACGAGCTGAACGTCGAAGGCGCGCGCATCGCCCGCCAGGTGGCCGATGCCAAGACCCTGGAAACCCCCGACAAGCCACGCTTCGTCGCCGGCGTGCTCGGCCCTACCAGCCGCACCTGCTCGATTTCCCCGGACGTCAACGACCCCGGCTACCGCAACGTCACCTTCGACGAACTGGTAGAAAACTACGTCGAGGCCACCCGCGGCCTGATCGAGGGCGGCGCCGACCTGATCCTGATCGAGACCATCTTCGACACCCTCAACGCCAAGGCCGCGATCTTCGCCGTGCAGCAGGTGTTCGAGGACGACAACGTCGAACTGCCGATCATGATTTCCGGCACCATCACCGACGCCTCCGGCCGTACCCTGTCGGGCCAGACCACCGAAGCGTTCTGGAACTCGGTACGCCACGCCAAGCCGATTTCCGTGGGCCTGAACTGCGCCTTGGGCGCCAAGGACCTGCGCCCGTACCTGGAAGAGCTGGCGACCAAGGCCGACACCCACGTGTCCGCACACCCCAACGCCGGCCTGCCGAACGCCTTTGGTGAGTACGACGAAACCCCGGCCGAAATGGCCGTGGTGGTCGAAGAGTTCGCCGCCAGCGGCTTCCTCAACATCATCGGCGGTTGCTGCGGTACCACCCCGGGCCACATCCAGGCCATCGCCGAGGCCGTGGCCAAGTACAAGCCGCGCGAGATCCCGGAAATCGCCAAGGCCTGCCGCCTGTCCGGCCTGGAACCGTTCACCATCGACCGCCAGTCGCTGTTCGTCAACGTCGGCGAGCGTACCAACATCACCGGCTCCGCCAAGTTCGCCCGGCTGATCCGTGAAGAGAACTACACCGAAGCGCTGGAAGTCGCCCTGCAGCAGGTAGAGGCCGGCGCCCAGGTCATCGACATCAACATGGACGAAGGGATGCTCGATTCCCAGGCTGCCATGGTCCGCTTCCTCAACCTGATTGCCGGTGAGCCAGACATCTCGCGCGTGCCGATCATGATCGACTCGTCCAAGTGGGAAGTGATCGAAGCCGGCCTGAAGTGCATCCAGGGCAAGGGCATCGTCAACTCCATTTCCATGAAGGAAGGCGTCGAGCAGTTCAAGCACCATGCCCGCCTGTGCAAGCGCTATGGCGCCGCCGTAGTGGTCATGGCCTTCGACGAGGTCGGCCAGGCCGACACCGCCGCGCGCAAGAAGGAAATCTGCCAGCGCAGCTACGACATCCTGGTCAACGAAGTGGGCTTCCCGCCGGAAGACATCATCTTCGACCCGAACATCTTCGCCGTTGCCACTGGTATCGAAGAGCACAACAACTACGCCGTCGACTTTATCGAGGCCTGTGCCTTCATCCGCGACCACCTGCCCCACGCGCTGAGCTCGGGCGGCGTGTCCAACGTGTCGTTCTCGTTCCGTGGCAACAACCCGGTGCGTGAGGCGATCCACTCGGTGTTCCTGTACCACGCGATCCAGAACGGCCTGACCATGGGTATCGTCAACGCCGGCCAGCTGGAGATCTACGACGAAATCCCCGCTGCACTGCGCGAGAAGGTCGAGGACGTGGTGCTCAACCGCACCCCGCACGGCACCGACGCCCTGCTGGCGATTGCCGACGATTACCGCGGCGGCGGCGCCACCAAGGAAGTGGAGAACGAAGAGTGGCGCTCGCTGCCGGTGGAAAAACGCCTGGAGCACGCGCTGGTCAAGGGCATCACCGCGTTCATCGTCGAAGACACCGAAGAATGCCGCCAGCAGTGCGCACGCCCGATCGAAGTGATCGAAGGCCCGCTGATGAACGGCATGAACGTGGTCGGTGACCTGTTCGGTGCCGGCAAGATGTTCCTGCCCCAAGTGGTCAAGTCGGCCCGCGTGATGAAACAGGCGGTGGCGCACCTGATCCCGTTCATCGAAGCCGAAAAAGGCGACAAGCCGGAAGCCAAGGGCAAGATCCTGATGGCCACGGTCAAAGGCGACGTACACGACATCGGCAAGAACATCGTTGGCGTGGTGCTGGGCTGTAACGGCTACGACATCGTCGACCTTGGCGTGATGGTGCCGGCCGAGAAGATCCTGCAAACCGCCCGCGAGCAGAAGTGCGACATCATCGGCCTGTCGGGCCTGATTACCCCGTCGCTGGACGAAATGGTCCACGTTGCCCGCGAAATGCAGCGCCAGGGCTTCCAGCTGCCGCTGATGATTGGCGGTGCCACCACCTCCAAGGCGCACACCGCCGTCAAGATCGAGCCCAAGTACAGCAACGACGCCGTGGTCTACGTCACCGACGCCTCGCGCGCGGTGGGCGTGGCCACCCAGCTGCTGTCCAAGGAACTCAAGCCGGGCTTCGTCGAGAAGACCCGTCAGGATTACGTGGAAGTGCGCGAGCGCACCGCCAACCGCAGCGCCCGCACCGAGCGCCTGAGCTACGCCCAGGCCATCGCCGCCAAGCCGCAGTACGACTGGGCCGGCTACCAGCCAGCGGTGCCCTCCTTCACCGGCGTGAAGGTGCTGGAAGACATCGACCTGCGCACCCTGGCCGAGTACATCGACTGGACCCCGTTCTTCATTTCCTGGGACCTGGCCGGCAAGTTCCCGCGCATCCTCACCGACGAAGTGGTCGGCGAGGCGGCCACGGCGCTGTACCAGGACGCGCGCGAGATGCTCGACAAGCTGATCGACGAGAAGTTGATCAGCGCCCGCGCGGTGTTCGGCTTCTGGCCGGCCAACCAGGTGGCCGATGACGACATCGAGGTGTATGGCGACGACGGCCAGCCATTGGCGACCCTGCACCACCTGCGCCAGCAGACCATCAAGCCGGACGGCAAGCCCAACTGGTCGCTGGCCGACTTCGTTGCGCCAAAAGCCAGCGGCGTTACCGACTACGTGGGTGGTTTCATCACCACCGCCGGCATCGGTGCCGAGGAAGTGGCCAAGGCCTACCAGGACAAGGGCGACGACTACAGCTCGATCATGGTCAAGGCCCTGGCCGACCGCCTGGCCGAAGCCTGTGCCGAATGGCTGCACGAGCAGGTGCGTAAAGAGCACTGGGGCTATGCCCGCGACGAGCACCTGGACAACGAGGCGTTGATCAAGGAGCAGTACAGCGGCATCCGCCCGGCCCCGGGCTACCCGGCTTGCCCTGACCACACCGAGAAAGAAACCCTGTTCCGCCTGCTTGATGGCACGGCCATCGGCGAAACCGGGCCGAGCGGTGTGTTCCTCACCGACCACTTCGCGATGTTCCCGGCGGCGGCGGTCAGCGGCTGGTACTTCGCCCACCCGCAGGCGCAGTACTTTGCCGTGGGCAAGGTCGACAAGGATCAGGTCGAGAAGTACAGCGCGCGTAAAGGCCAGGATGTGAGCGTAAGCGAGCGTTGGTTGGCGCCTAACCTTGGGTACGACAGCTAAGGCCTTTTGGGGCCGCTTTGCGGCCCTTCGCGGGTAAACCCGCTCCTACAGGGGAACGCAATCCCTTGTAGGAGCGGGTTTACCCGCGAAGAGGCCCGCACAGGCAACCTCACAACCATTGCCTACACTGTCCCTGATTGCCTCTGATTTCCTCAGGAGCCACCATGGACGATTCCAGCCAGGGCAAACCCCCGACCTTCTGGCAGATGCTGCACAGCATCCTCGCCGCCGCCTTTGGCGTGCAAAGCGGCAAGAACCGCGCCCGCGACTTCACCCACGGCAAGGCCAGCCATTTCATTGCGCTGGGGACGCTGTTTACCCTGGTGTTCATTGCCGTGCTGATCGGCCTGGTGCAGTTGGCCCTGCACCTTACTCGTTAGCCCTTATTGGCAAAATAAAAAGTCCTTCGCGGAAAGCTGGGATAGGCGTGGCTGCGATTGGCTTGTCGGGGGGATGGGGTTAGGGCCTCCAGGTGCATGGCTGGGGGTTTGAGGTGGTGCACGGATCGAGCGCCGCCCGCGCGGCGCTTCGCAGCACAAGGCTGCTCCTACATCTGTTTCGGGCCAGTCCCTCCTGTGAGGTCACCGCTGTCCGCCTTGTTTGTTCCCTTCGATATCGAAGGGGACGCCGTTGCTTTTCATCGATCTTCAGCCATGTACCAAGGCTGCCACCCACCTGGCACAGGAATAACTGGCCCGAAACAGATGTAGGAGCAGCCTTGTGCTGCGAAGCGCCGCGCGGGCGGCGCTCGATCTCACAGGCGACGAACATGCTGCGACAAGCACCTAGCAGCCGAGATGCTTTATCAGAACAGGCAAAACAAAAAAGCGCCCGCGAGATTCCCTCCCGCAGGCGCCCTGGCTGCATCACGGTCTTGAGTTTCAAGTCACTGGTGGCTGACCCAATACACGGCAGTAACCACCACCAGAACGATCAGGCACAGAATCGCCCAGGCATCGACACTGCTGTCAGCTTTGCGGACCTTGGTTGAGTTTCCCATTGCATTGCCTCTTGTAGTGGTTATGGGAATGCACTTCACCACCAGCAGTTAAGACGAGCAAAGCCCTTCTCTCAAGCAGGGTCTTTCAATATTCGACCGGCGACGTCAGAAACGGGTACTGGTAGCCGGGCGGCCGCCCTTGGGCGCTGTAGCGCTGGAAATCGACACCATAGTCGGCCTGATCCAGCAGTTTCAGCCAACGCCGGGCCTTGGCCTGGTCGATCGACTGCAGCACCGGCAAGCTGTGCTCGCGCAAGCCATCACGGTTCAGCGCCAGCCCCTGGGCGTCATCGTGCAGCATGACCATGGCCCAACCGCCGAGGGAGAAGTGCCCACCCATCAGCACACCCAGGCGGCCATCAATACGCGCGCGCAAGGCTTCAGGCGAGCTGTTGACGGCGCTGAACACCACATCGCGCCCCGGCTTGCGCCCGGCCTCCTCGAACGCCTGCATGGCGCCAAAGGCCATCTCGTCATTGGCCGACCACACCAGGCGGGTGGCCGGGTAGCGGTCCAGCAGCTGCTGCGCCTGCTCGTAGGCGCGCTGGCGGCTCCAGCCGCCATACACCACCTGGCGCAGGCGCACTTGTGGGAAGTCGGCCAAGGCTTGGCGCATGCCCTTCTCACGCAGCTGCGAGGCCGGGGTGGTCTTGACCCCGGCAAACGCCACCAGGTCCACCGGCCCACTGTCGTGGGGCAATTGCGCGACCATCTGGTGCAACATCTGGAAGCCCGCCTGCTCGTCGTTCGCCGTCAAGGTACCCAGTGGCTCGGCATACTTGTCGGGCTGCGCCTCGATACTGCGCACCTGGCTGGCGGTCAGGCCGTTGTTGACCAGCAACAGCTTGACCCCGGTGCCACGCATCAGGCGCATGATTTCCGGGGCCACGTACTGCTCGTTGACCAGCACCAGGTAATCCGGCCGCTGCGCGCCGCCGAGGATCGCCCTGGCCTGGCTCAGGGCCAGGTCGGCACGGCGCTCGCTGTATTCCACCCGCAAGCTCATGCCCAGCTCGTCCGCAGCGGCCTGCATGAAGCGGGAATAACTGGTCCAGAACGTCTCGTTGGACAGCCCCGGGTTGAGGAACACCACCGAAGCCGGCTGCGCGCTTGCCACCAGCGGCAATGCAAGACACAAGCTTTGGCACAACGCCTTGAGCATGGGTTGACATCTCTGCAAAGCAAACGGCGGATTATAACCGCCAGGCCGAGTCCGGCGCACAAATGGCAGTCAGTCTCACATAGTTCATTTGGTTCTTTTCATATGCAAAAACATCACTTTAGCGCATAAACGCAACCTGCTATCGTTCCCCCGCTCCGTACCGGAGTGCGCGGCCGTGCGCGCGAATAGCTGCATGCCTGAGACAGGACTTTTATGTACGTATACGACGAGTACGATCAGCGGATCATCGAGGACCGCGTCAAGCAGTTCCGTGATCAGACCCGCCGCTACCTGGCCGGTGAGCTGAGCGAAGAAGAATTCCGCCCTCTGCGCCTGCAGAACGGCCTATACATCCAACGTTTCGCGCCGATGCTGCGTGTCGCCGTGCCGTACGGCCAGCTGAACGCCAACCAGGTCCGCACCCTGGCCAAGATCGCTCGCGACTACGACAAGGGCTACGCCCACATTTCCACCCGCCAGAACGTGCAGTACAACTGGCCGGCGCTGGAAGACATTCCGGACATCCTCGCCGAGCTGGCCAGTGTGCAGATGCACGCGATCCAGACCAGCGGCAACTGCCTGCGCAACACCACCACCGACCAGTTCGCCGGTGTCGCCGCAGACGAGATCATCGATCCGCGCCCGTGGTGCGAAATCGTCCGCCAGTGGACCACCTTCCACCCGGAATTCGCCTACCTGCCGCGCAAGTTCAAGATTGCCATCAACGGCTCGCAAGAGGACCGCGCCGCCATCGAAGTGCACGACATCGGCCTGGAGCCGGTGCGCAACGACGCTGGCGAGCTGGGCTTCCGTGTGCTGGTCGGTGGTGGCCTGGGCCGTACCCCGGTGGTCGGTTCGTTCATCAACGAGTTCCTGCCGTGGCAGGACCTGATCAGCTACCTCGACGCCATCCTGCGCGTGTACAACCGTTACGGTCGCCGTGACAACAAGTACAAGGCGCGGATCAAGATCCTGGTCAAGGCCCTTACCCCAGAAGTGTTCGCCGAAAAGGTCGAGGCCGAAATGGTCCACCTGCGTGGCGGCAACACCACCCTGACCGAAGCCGAAGTCCAGCGTGTATCGCGCCACTTCGTCGACCCGGAGTACCTGGCCCTCGACAACGTCGACTACGCCGTCCAGGACGCCGAGTACCCAGGCTTCGCCCGCTGGCGCTCGCGCAACACCCGCGCCCACAAGCGCCCTGGCTACGTGGCCGTGACCCTGTCGCTGAAGCCCACCGGCGTTGCCCCTGGCGACCTGACCGACAAGCAGCTGGACGCCGTGGCCGACCTGGCCGAGCGTTACAGCTTCGGCTTCCTGCGCACTTCGCACGAGCAGAACATCATCCTCGCCGACGTCGAGCAGCGTCAGCTGCACACGCTGTGGATGGAACTGCGCGAAGGTGGCTTCGCCACGCCGAACATCGGCCTGCTGACCGACATCATCTGCTGCCCGGGTGGTGACTACTGCTCGCTGGCCAACGCCAAGTCGATCCCGATTGCCGAATCCATCCAGCGCCGCTTCGACGACCTGGACTACCTGTTCGACATCGGCGAAATCGACCTGAACATCTCCGGCTGCATGAACGCCTGTGGCCACCACCACGTGGGCCACATCGGTATTCTTGGCGTGGACAAGAAGGGCGAGGAGTTCTACCAGGTGTCGCTGGGCGGCAACGCCGCACGCGGTGCAAGCCTGGGCAAGATCCTCGGCCCGTCCTTCGCCCAGGATGCCATGGCCGATGTGATCGAGAAGCTGATCGCCGTGTACGTCGAGCAACGTACCGAGGAAGAGCGTTTCATCGACACCTACCAGCGTATCGGTATCGACCCCTTCAAGGAACGCGTCTATGCAGCGAATCATTAAGAACAACCAGATCGTCGACGAAACCTGGCACCTGCTGCCCAAGGACTTTTCGTTCGACGAGCTGACCAACTGCGACGACTACATCGTCCCGCTGCAGATGTGGCGCGACCATGCCCACGTGCTCAAAGCCCGCGACGGCGGCCTGGGCGTGTGGCTGGACAGCGACCAGGAAGCAGAAGAAATCGGCGAAGACGTGCAGCACTTCCAGGTCATCGCCCTGAACTTCCCGGCGTTCACCGATGGGCGCAGCTATTCCAACGCGCGCCTGCTGCGTGACCGCTACGGCTTCAAGGGTGAGCTGCGCGCCATTGGCGACGTGCTGCGCGACCAGCTGTTCTTCATGGCCCGTTGCGGCTTCGATGCATTCGCCATCCGTGCCGACAAGGACCCGGAAGACGCACTGCAAAGCCTGAAAGACTTCTCGGTGACCTACCAGGCCGCCACTGACGAGCCGCTGCCGCTGTTCCGCCGCCGCTGATCGTTGCCTGCTACACCCAACGGCCCGCCTCAATGGCGGGCCGTTTTGTTTTCCTGTGGCGGCCTCTTCGCGGGTAAACCCGCTCCTACACGTACACCACCGCCCTCAAAACCAAAGCTGCCCGTTGTAGGAGCGGGTTTACCCGCGAAGAGGCCGGTTCAGGAAGAACCTGATATTCCAGCAACACAGTCACAACTTGCCCGCCCATTCTTGACTGTGAATCAAATGACCTTGGCCCTACCCCACCTTAATCAATCCCCGCCAAACCCGCACACTGCTCCCCACACGAAGAGCAACCGAACCCGAGCATCTAGGCTCAGTCCGGTTCACCCCTCATTCACCAGGAGCAGACCCATGAGCATTCCATCCTTCGGCCTCGGCACCTTCCGCCTCACCGGCCAAGCCGTCATCGATTCGGTCAAGTCGGCCCTGGAGCTGGGCTACCGGGTCATCGACACCGCGCAGATCTACAACAACGAAGCCGACGTTGGCCAGGCCATCGCCGAAAGCGGCGTGCCGCGCAGCGAGCTGTTCATCACCACCAAGATCTGGGTAGAGAACTACGCCGCCGACAAGCTGGTCACCAGCCTGCGCGAAAGCCTGAAGAAACTGCGTACCGACTACGTCGACCTGCTGCTGATCCACTGGCCAGCCCCGGGCAATGGCGTTGAACTGCGCGAATACATGAGCGCCCTGGCCGAAGCCAAGCAGCTGGGCCTGACCCGCCAGATCGGCGTGTCCAACTTCAACATCGAACTGACCCGCCAAGCCATCGACGTGGTCGGCAAAGGCGAAATCGCCACCAACCAGATCGAACTCAGCCCGTACCTGCAGAACAGCAAGCTGACCGCGTTCCTGAAGGAACAAGGCATCACCGTCACCTCGTACATGACCCTGGCCTACGGCAAGGTGCTGAAAGACCCGGTATTGGCCGAGATCGCCGCCAAACACAAGGCCACCGTCGCCCAGGTTGCCCTGGCCTGGGCCCTGCACCTGGGCTACGCGGTGATCCCGTCGTCGACCAAGCGCGAAAACCTGGCAAGCAACCTGCTTGCCCGTGATCTTAAGCTGGACGCCGACGACATGGACCGTATCGCCAAGCTCGAGCGCAATGGCCGCGAAGTCAGCCCTGACGGCCTGGCGCCTGAGTGGGACTGAAACACTGGCCACGTGCAATCTCTGTGGGCACGCCCGCTCTCATGGAACTGCACATAACTCATTGATTTAGCAGGGACCCTGTGGGAGCGGGTTTAGCCGCGAACACCGGCGCGGCCGGTGCCATGCACCGCCCTGGCATGACAACTGAGCATTGTTGCACGCACTGCAATTATGAAGTGCCAGGCACATCCATTCTCAGTTCGGGCATCGACTACTAATCTTCTACAAGCCCATCGACCCAAGGAGTAACCGATGTCCCGCCCTCCGCTTCCCCCTTTCACCCGTGAAAGCGCCATCGAAAAGGTTCGCCTGGCCGAAGATGGCTGGAACAGCCGCGACCCGGCCAAAGTCGCGCTCGCCTACACCCCCGACACTGTCTGGCGTAACCGCGTCGAATTCCCTCGTGGCCGTGCCGAGGTCGAAGCGTTCCTCACACGCAAATGGCACCATGAGCTGGAGTACCGCCTGATCAAGGAGCTGTGGGCATTCACCGGCAACCGCATTGCCGTGCGTTATGCCTACGAGTACCACGACGACAGCGGCCAGTGGTACCGCGCCTATGGCAACGAGAACTGGGAGTTTGCCGACGACGGCCTGATGCAGAACCGCCACTCCAGCATCAACGAACACCCCATCAGCGAGGCCGAGCGCAAGTTCCACTGGCCGTTGGGCCGGCGCCCGGACGATCACCCCGGCCTCAGCGAACTGGGGCTCTGATCAACCCAACGGCAGCGTGACCCTGGCGTGCAACCCGCCACCTGGGCGGTTGCCCAGGGTCAAGCTGCCGCCTTGCTCCAGCACGATTGCCCGTGCTGCGGGCAGGCCTAAGCCAACGCCACCGGTATTGCGGTTGCGTGAGCCTTCAATGCGGTAAAACGGCGCAAATACCTGCTCATGCAGCTCTGGCGCGATGCCCGGCCCACGATCCTGTACGGTTATCTCGACCTGCCTGGTGGTTACGGCCAACACCACCGTCGGCTCACGGCCGTACTTCGCAGCATTGTCGATCAAGTTGACCAACACCCGCCTGATACCCACTGGCCGTCCGGTATACACACAGCGGTGCGGCCCGCTGAGGCCAACCTCGACCCCCGCATCCTTGAAGTCGTCCACCACGGTCAGCAGCAACTCGCCCAGGTCGAACACGGTAGTCTGTTCAAGCCGCGCATCATCACGGAAAAACCCCAGCGCCGCGTCAACCATCGCCTGCATCTCGTCGACGTCCTTGAACAACTTGGCCTGTAGCTGGGCATCGTCGATGAACTCGGCGCGCAAGCGCATGCGCGTCAGTGGTGCGCGCAGGTCGTGGGAGATGGCCGCCAGCATCTGCGTGCGGTCGTTGAGAAAGTGCTTGAGCTGCGCCTGGGTGGCGTTGAACGCGAGAATGGCCTGGCGCAGGTCGTGCGGGCCGACCACCGGAATGGGTGGGGCGTTGAAGTCTTTGCCAAAGCGCCGCGCACCTTCGGCAAAACGCTCCAGCGGCTTGGCCAAGTAGCGGGTGGCCATTAGCGCGACGGCAAGGCTGGAAACCAGCATCAAACCAATGAAAATCAAGTTGCGCGGCAGTTCATCCAGGCCCCAACTGCGGTTGCTGGCGCGGAACAGCACCCAGCTCTTGTCTGCCAGCTCGATCATCAGGGCATAGCCACGCTCAGGTGCATATTCCGGCATGTCGGAAGGCTCGAAGGCCTGGATCCTGGCATCCGGGCGCTTGAGCAGTGCGCGCAGCACAGGCGTGCCTTTGCGGTACTCGACATCGACCAACTCGGGTACACCTGCTTCGTCATGGCGCCGCAACCATTGCACGGTGTATGAGCCGTCGCCCGCCGCGCTGGCGAGGGTGGCACGCTGCGCCATGGGCGCGGCATCAAGCATGCGGGTAATCGCGGCAATCCTCTCGATCAGCCCGCTCTCCAGCAGGGGTGGCTGCGCCCAGACGCTCAGCAGCAGGCTGAACAGCACCTTGAGCAGCATCAGGAAAAGCATCGCAGTGAGGGTGGTCAGCGCGATCCAGCGGGCAATGGTGATTTTTGGCTGCGGCAGGGCCCGGCGTACCCAGGCAAGCAAGTTCATCGCTTCACAACCGTGGGCGTGAACAGGTAACCGGCGTTGCGCAGGGTACGGATCAGGGGTTCGCTGTCATTGTCGGTTTCCAGCTTGCGGCGCAGCCGGCTGACCTGCACGTCAATGCTGCGATCATAGGCGTCGTAACCGTCACCACGGGCCAAATCCAGCAATTGCTGGCGGCTGAGCACCCGCCGCGGGTGTTCGGCAAACACCAGCAACAATTCGAACTCACCGTTGGACAAGGGGATCATGACGTTGTCCGGCGAGCGCAGTTCGCGCCGCACCACATCCAGCTGCCAACCGGCAAACTCCAGGGCCGCACAGGCATGGCCCACCGCGCCGCCCGCCGCTTCACCGGCCCTGCGCAGCACAGCCCTCACCCGTGCCAGCAGTTCACGGGCAGCGAACGGTTTGGTCAGGTAGTCGTCTGCCCCCAGTTCCAGGCCCACCACCCGGTCACTCAACTCGGCCATGGCGGTAAGCATGATCACCGCCACCTTGTGCTCGGCCAATAGCCGCTGGCACAACACCAAACCACTGTCGCCGGGCAGCATCACATCAAGAATGACCAAATCTGGCACTCGCCGCGCAAGGGCCTGCCAAAGCGCTTTGCCATCACTGGCCACGTCTACTTCGTAACCATGCTGGCGTAAAAACTTCTGCAGCAGGTCGAGTACCTCGACATCATCGTCGACTATCAGCAAATGGCTCACAAAAAAGTACCGCAACCAAGGTAACCAAGCCGTACTTTAAGGCCATCCCCTGGCAGCCGTCATATATTTCAACCCTGCAACAAAGTGACTGCGCCGAGACAATCCAGACATTCCCAGGCAAACAAAACTGCGCAGCATCGCCGCCAGTTCTTCCCTGGAATGTACCTATGTCCCGTTCATCACCCGCCTCCCGTTCGGTGCGCTCTGCCGCACTGGTACTGTCGCTGCTCGCCGCTGGAGGTTGCAGCCAACGCGCCCCGGCCTCTTCTGCCTGCGGCAATACCGCCTATCAAGTCAGTGACCCGGCGGAGCCCGCCAACCGCGCGGTATTCGCCTTCAACCGCACCGTCGATGACTATGCGCTGACACCGGTAGCCCGGGGCTATACCCAGCTGCCGGATTTTGCCAGGCAAGGTGTACATAACTTTGCCAGCAACTTCGGTGAACCCAAGGTGTTCGTCAATGACCTGCTGCAAGGCAATGGCGAACGGGCGGCCACTAGCCTGACGCGCTTCATCTTCAATACCACCCTGGGTGTGGCTGGGCTGGTCGATGTGTCTGGAAAAATGGGGCTGAGCCAACACCGGTCGGACTTCGGCCAGACCTTCGGGGTATGGAACATCGCCGACGGCCCCATCGTCGAACTGCCGCTGCTGGGTAGCCACAACCTGCGCGATGCCAGCGGCACGGTGCTGGGCCTGGCGCTGGACCCGTTTGGCGGCAACAGCGATACCGTCGAAACCATGGCCAACGTAGCCACCGCCGGTGGCTTCGTGGACGCAAAGGCCGAGGCACTTCCACTCACCGACTTGCTGCGCACCTGGCCCGATGACTACGTGGCGCTGCGTGACTACTCCGCGCAGCGGCGCAGCAACCGAGTGGCAGAAGGCAGGGCCGGCAAGTCTGGCGCGTGGAACGTAGAGTGTGAAGGGGGCGCGCATGACGAATGATGCGCAAACCGCCGTGCTGTTGTTCAGGCGCCTGGAGGGCGCTGCCCGGCAACCGCTGTTGCTGCACGAACTGGAAGCGCGGGTTTCTGCCGATGGCCGTAACCTGGTGCTAAGCCGCTATCGCGAACGGTTTACCGCCGAGGGCAAGCCCTACCGGCACGAGGCCCACCGCAGCGTACCGATTGCGGCACTGCTGCGCTGGATGGCCCGGCACGGGCAATGATGCTGAAAGGGGCTGGGCAGTGCCCGGCCCCTTCGTCCCCACCGGATCAGCCGGCTTTCTTATCGAGCGCCGCAAACAGCAGCGGCGCGGCGTCTGCGTCGACCATCGCCGGGTAAACGTGCATGTGCATCAGGTCACTCCACTCCAGGCTCCATTGCAACACCGGCTCCAGCCGGTCGCTTTCGGCCACGGCAAAGCCCAGCAACTGCCCCACGGCGTACCAGCGGCCGAGGAGTTTCACGCCTGCAGGGGGTACGCCGCAGGTATCGGCAAAGCGCGCCAGCACAGCGTTGCGGTTTTCCGGGGTGATGGTCCAATGAATGATGAACAACATGTGGCACCTCCCAGTTGCGCTCGGCACCTGTTCGGAGCGCCCACCCGCGGGGTGCCGGGGCCGGGAGTGAACGCCTGGGTACAGGGCTGCTCCTACTGCGCCAGGCCTCGGCCGGAACGAATGCTCCCTGTTTAGGCATAGCAGGGTTTCGGCCACCAGGGCGGCAATACCGCCCACTGGGCATGAATGTCCGAAACGCGACAGTGGCTGCCTGTTCGGCGTGAGACAGGCATAGCGGGCACTGGCTACCCTCGTTCGGCAATGCCTTACTCCCTTTCGCCAGAAGAAGACCGCTCATGACCACCCCCGCTGCCTCACTGGTTGCCACGCCGCCTGCCGACCAACCCCAGGGTTTCCTGGTCCGCATCGTCGGCGCCGCCGCGTTCGCCCACTTGCTCAACGACCTGATCCAGGCGGTGCTGCCGTCGATCTACCCAATGCTCAAGAGCGATTTCGCCCTGAGCTTTGCCCAGATCGGCTGGATCGCACTGGTCTACCAGGTTACCGCCTCCCTGCTGCAACCCTGGGTCGGCCTGTACACCGACAAGCACCCGCAACCCTACCTGCTGCCAGCCGGCATGCTGGTGACCCTGGTGGGCATCGCCCTGCTCGCCTTCGCCAGCAGCTATGAAATGCTGCTGGTGGCCGCCGCCGTGGTCGGCGTGGGTTCGGCGACCTTCCACCCCGAAGCCTCGCGGGTGGCCAGGATGGCCTCGGGCGGGCGCTTCGGCACCGCGCAATCGACCTTTCAGGTCGGCGGCAACACCGGCTCGGCGCTCGGCCCGCTGCTGACCGCGGCCATCGTCATACCGCACGGCCAGCCGGCCATTGCCTGGTTCATGCTGGCGGCCGCGCTGGCCGTGCTGGTGCTGCTGCGGGTCACCGGCTGGAGCGTGCGCCATGGCCAAGCCCGGCTCAAGACCTTTGCCGGCCAGCAGGCCCCCGGGCTGTCGGGCGGCGCCATGTGGCGCGCGGTGGGGGTGATCGCCGTGCTGATGTTCGCCAAGTTCGTCTACATCGCCTCGTTCAGCAATTACTTCACCTTCTACCTGATCGAGCACTTTGGCCTGAGCGTGCAGCACAGCCAGTTGTACCTGTTCGTGTTCCTCGCGGCCGTGGCGCTGGGCACTTTCGCCGGTGGCCCGGTGGGTGACCGTATCGGGCGCAAGGCGGTGATCTGGGTCTCGTTCCTTGGCGTAGCGCCCTTCGCCCTTGCCCTGCCCCACGCCAACCTGGCCTGGACGGCGGTGCTGGCCGTGGCCATTGGCCTGGTCATGTCCTCGGCCTTTGCCGCGCTGGTGGTGTATGCCCAAGAGGCAGTGCCGGGCCGGGTCGGCATGGTCTCAGGGGTGATGTTCGGGCTGATGTTCGGCATCAGCGGCATCGGTGCCGCCGGGCTGGGCGAGCTGGCCGACCGGCATGGCATCGAGTGGGTGTACCAGGCCATCGCCTACTTGCCGCTGCTGGGGCTGGCCACCGCGCTGCTGCCGGCAACCCGCGGCCAAGCCCGCCCCAGCCGATGCTGTTAAAGTGGGCGTGCCAGGCAGTCTGCACATGAGGCCAACATGCTAAAGCCGCAGCATGAATTGCTGGTGGAAGTGGATGAATGGACCTGGGAGGTGGGTAGCCGCGCCACGGACTACCCGACCGACTGGTTCATCGAGCCCCACAGCCATGCCAAGCATCAGCTGATCTATGCCATCAAAGGCCTGATGATCGTCGAGTCGGCCAACGAACGCTGGACCGTGCCGCCCAGCCGCGGCATCTGGATGCCCTGTGGCCAGGTGCATGCGATCCGCTGCGTTGGCGATGTGAAGATGCGCAGCGTGTTTGTGCGCACCGATGCAGCGGCGGGCCTGCCCCTGCAAAGCAAGGCCATCAGTATCTCGCCGTTGCTCAGCGAGTTGATCAAGGCCTCCGTCGGCTTTACCGCGCCGTTTGCCGAAGACTCGCGCGAAGCCCGGGTGATGCGCTTGATCCTCGACGAAATCTGCGTGCTGCCAACCTTGCCGCTGAAGCTGTCGCAGCCCAGCGACAAGCGCCTGCAGGCGATCTGCTCGGCGCTGCATGAGCGGCCTGACGATCACGCCACGGTGGCCGACTGGGGCCTGCAACTGGGGGTGGATGAAAAGACCATTCAGCGGTTGTTCCGCAAGGAAACCGGCATGACCTTCGGCCAGTGGCGCCAGCAGGCGCGGCTGATGCAGGCACTGGAGCGGATTGCCTTGGGCGAGCGGATCATCGATGTGGCGGGGACGCTGGGGTATGACAGCCCCAGCGCCTTCGCCAGCATGTTCAAGCGCCAGTTCGGCACCACGCCGAGTCAGTTCTTCAAGTAACCCGCAAGACAGGCGTTGCCTGTGCCGGCCTCTTCGCGGCTGAAGCCGCTCCCACAGGGACTGCGCTGGCTTTGAGTTGACGCTGTACCTGTGGGAGCGGCTTTAGCCGCGAAGAGGCCGGCGCAGGCATACTCAGTTGACAGGCTTGGGCTCGAACACTGTCACCGCACGCGCATCCACCGGTTTGGGCAGCAGCCCTTCGCGGTAGAAGGCATCGGCAATGCGCTGCTGCTCGCCAAGGTTGTCCAGTTGCACCGGCTGTACGTCATAACTACGCCGGCCATTGGCTTGCTGCACCGTGGCGCTGTCCAGGTTGCCCCACAGCGGCCCCAGCACCCGGGCTGCCGCTGCGGGGTTGGCCTTGGTCCAGGCGCCGATTTCGCGCAGCGCCTGATACACCTGCTGAAACACCTCAGGGTGTGCCTTGGCGTAATCACTGCCGGCCAGGTAGTAACGTTGATAACTCGCCAACTCACTGCCATCGGCCAGGATGCGCGCGTTCTGCTGGCGCTGCGCACTGGCCACGTAAGGGTCCCAGGTGACCCAGGCATCTACCTTGCCATTCTCGAACGCCGCACGCCCGTCGGCAGGGATCAGGTACGCCGGCGTGATGTCCTTGAAGTTCAGGCCAGCCTTGGCCAGGGCCTGGATCAACAGGTAGTGGCTACCCGCAGCCTTGGTTACGGCGACCCGCTTGCCCTTGAGGTCGGCCAGTGTTTTCAGGGGCGAGCCGGCCGGTACCAGAATGGCCTGGGCCGAGGGCGACGGTGCTTCACGGGCAAAATAGGTCAGTTTGGCACCCGCAGCCTGGGTGAACACCGGCACGGTATCGGCAACGTCCGCCGACAGGTCGACATTGCCCAGGTTCAGCGCCTCCAGCAGCGGCAAGCCACTGGGGAATTCGTGCCAGCTGACGCGAATACCTTCGGCCTGCAGGCGCTGTTCCAGCGTGCCGCGGGCCTTAAGCAAGGTCAGCAGGGTCGAGGATTTCTGATAACCGATGCGCAAGGTTTGCTCGGCACTGGCAAGCGACGGCAGCAGGCCGCCGATCAATAGGCTCAAGGCCAGGTAACGCAGGCGTTTACGGTGCAGCATGGGGTGTCTCCAGGTCAATGTTGGGCCAGTGAGCCGGTGGCAGGCACGCTGAAGCCATTGGCAAAGGTCGGGGCCACGTCGAGGCGTTGGTTCATCAGGCCGTGGACGTGGTAGAAGTCGGCGGTTTCCTGCTGCTCACCGATGGTGTTCGCGTCGACGGCCTGCCAGCGCAACTGGCGGCGCTGGAACTGCAGCCGCGCAGCGTCTTCAGGGAAGCCGATGATCGCCGCCAGGGTTTTCGAGTAGCTGTCCAGGTGCTGATAGGCCCACACCTGGGCGCTGGCCAGGCGGGCCAGGTAGTCCTGCAGCGCGGCATGCCGGGCCGGGTCATCCAGCGCCTTGTCGGTGGCGGCCAGGAAACTGTTGCCGGTGGACAGCCCGCGACCGTTGACCAGCACCTTGCCCTGGCCGCTCAGCTCGGCCAGCGCGGTGTAGGGCTCCCAGGTCGACCAGGCGTCCACCGAGCCGTTGGCCAGGGCAATCTTGGCGTCGACCGGCCCGAGGAAGCGGAACTCCACGTCCTTTTCGCTCAGCCCCACCTGGTCCAGCGCCTTCAGCGCCAGGTGATGGCCAATCGAGCCACGCCCGGTGGCGATGCGCTTGCCCTTGAGGTCTGCTGCGCTGTGCAGCGGGGCATCGGGGCGCACCAGCAGTGCCGTGCCATAGGGGTCGGACTTGTCCACGGCAATGGCCTTGACCGGCGCCCCGGAGGCCAACACGAACAGCAATGGCGCGTCGCCGATGATACCGGCATCGATGGCCCCGGCATTCAATGCCTCGGCCAACGGTGCGGCAGCAGGAAACTCGGCCCAATGGATGTCATAGGGCAAGTCGCGCAAGGCATCGGCTGCCTCCAGCTGGGCACGCATGTTGCCTTTCTGGTCGCCGATGCGCAGGGTCAGGCGCTCACTGGCGAAAGCCTGGGTGGCCAGCAATGTTGTGGCGACGATGAGCAACAGGCGAGATCGAATGGACATCCGCAGTTCCTTGCAGGTTGGAGGAACTGCGAATGTAGCGGGCCCATTAAGATAAATGAAATTGATTTTAGAACTAAGCTAATATGCAAAATGATGAGATCCTATCTCATTCATTCAGCTCGGGTGCCGGTCATAGGCTTGTCGGGTCAGCTGAAGATACAACGCCCGCTCCGCCGCCGAGTGCTCGGCCTGTACCGTCTCGAGCGCTTCACGAAAAACCTGGTCCGTCATCTGTTCGCGCTGTTCGAAAATCAGCTCCATTCGCTCATGAAACGGCGCGCTGGTTGTCTGAAACCAGTCGTCATGCAGCCTTCGCAGATACTGTTGCCAGAAATCCCGCTCCGCCAGCGAGCGGCTTAACGCATCCCGGTTCTCGGCATTCCACACCTCATGCTCGGCAAGCTCCAGATCGGCACCGGTCACGCCACTGGCATGGGCATAGTTCATGCTCGCAGGCTGCCCCGGCAAGTCCAGCGCGTTCGCCAGGCCAACCCGGTAGGCCAGGTGCACCTCCACATCATCGATCGGCGTGTAGGGGTCACCTGTACGCACCCGCTGGATATGCCGGCCAGCAATACGGTCAACCTGGTCCAGGCGGAACAGCTCGCGCCCCAGGCGCAGTAGCGGGCGCATGGCATAGACCCCTTCCAGCCCTGCGGTGCGTTGCGCCGCCAAGGTGCGCACTTCGAGGGCACTGAGGATCAGCAACATCTGGTCGGCACAGCTACGCGGGCCGGCAGCTTGCAGAAACACCGCCTCACGCACTTCACTGTTCAACTCGCAAGCCTCGATGATGGACCACACCCGGCGACACATTTCATGTGGTTGGCGCTGAAAATCCGCAGAGCGGGAGAAGTCGGCAAAGAAGCGGAACAAGTCTTGCGACCCGTCCTCGGCAGCAAGGCGATCCCACTGCGCCAGGCGATGGGCCTCGTAAGCGGGTGCCACCCCCTCCAGCCAGCGCAAGCGCTCATCCATCAGCGATTCGTCATGCTCCCGTACCGGCATCACCGCTGCAGCCCTGTTTTCCAGCAACGCCCGCAGTTGCCTGATGGCTTGCGGCGAGAGGGGGTTGTCATGCAGATAGACCCTGGTCGGGTTGCGGCCAAGCAACTGCAACACTGCATCGGGCAGCTCACTGATCGCATTTTCGCGCAGGTCGATCAGGGCCAGCGAAGGTGATTCCAGCAGTGCCAAAGGTAATGCCCGCAACCCAGTCATGCGCAGGTTCAGGCTACGCAAGCGGAACAGCACACGCACATCCGGAGCCCGACCCAGACTATTTCCGTGAAGATCAAGAGCCACCAGCCGGTGCAGCGCAGCAATACGCTGGCTGCCTTCACTGGTCAGGGCAATATGGTTGTCGGAAAGGTTCAACTCGGCCAGTTCGACCAAACGCTCGATGCCGGCGGGCACGGCTGTCAGCAGGTTGCCTCGCAAGTCCAGGCTGCGTGCCCGACTGAAACGCTGCAAAAAGCCAGGCTCGATATCGAGCAGGCTCATGTTGCGCAAGCTCAGGCGTGTGACATGGCTGAAATCCACGACTTCGGGCAGGTGCGGCAATGCCCCGATCCGCCAGCCGTGAATGAACAGCTGTATGTTGCCATGGGTATCTCGGTTCTGCCGCTGCCAGGCCCGCCGAATCACTCGCGCCACCCAGGCACGGCGCACGGCCTGGACCGGGTTGGCCGACTCTCGGCGCCAGTTGCTCAAGGTGTTCTCCAGAATGCGCAACTGGTCTTGATAGTGGAAGTAACGTTGCCAAGGTGTCATGCCCTGGCTGCCAGCTGAAGCGATGAAGTCCTCCACCTGGGTGTCGGTGAAGCTCGGAAACAAACGCCTGATTGCCTGGCGCAATGCCTCTGTACTGCTTTCGCCCCCACCACTGAGCGGGTAGCCAAGCCGACCATCCGCCAGCCGCACCGGCGGGCGCACACGGCCAGCCGCTGGCGCCATGCCCAGCAAACCAGGCAGTGCATCCCGCCGGATGAATGCCCGCTGCGCCAGCGCATGCGCCAGTTGCGCGGCCGATTGCCCGGCGTCCCCCAGCGCTGCCCGGTGGGTATCGTTGAGTTGCCGAAACAACGCCTGCATCAGGCTGTCATGCCTGTTGGTGCCCGGTAATGGCACCCCCGAGCCGTCGAACGCCTGATAACCCTGAGGCTGTTTGGCAATCACACGCACCTCAGTGGCTGCCGGGGCGCCCATCTGCGCCAGTGGCAGTGCCTGCGACAACGGCTTGTGCAGCTCTATCCGCAGCGTGTCGGGCCAGGTCAACCACTGCGCCAACAAACCGAACGCCAGGCGCTCAGTGTCGGCATTGACCGCCTCGGCCTGGCTCAGCCCCGCACATGCCCGGTCCAACCGGCTGTCCCTCAGCAACCAGCGCGCTTGCTCGGCCAAGAGCAGCGGTACCTTTTGCCGGTCGATCATGCGTTCGACCAGCAACTCGTCAGCCTGCTGCACGATTTCCTTGGCAGCCCGGGCCGTCAGCCCGGGAAAGTCGCGCTGCAACACCTGCTCGGCAGGTGACGGCATACGCTGCTTTTCAATGAAATGCTGTTCGAACGCCGCACCCTGCAACCTGGGGTATCGCTGGTGCAGTTGCCGGCGCTGCAACGCATCGAGCAAGCGTGCCGGGGCCTGGCCCTCCTCCAGGTGCAAACGGCGAAGGCGGTCGTCATCGAAGCCCGTGGCCTGCTGCACATCATGGGCCGCCTGCTCATCCACTTCGGCCAGGTGACTGCCCAGACGTCGCAACAACTCTACACCCTGCCATGTCTGCGGTGTGTCCAGCTCATGGCGCCAGGTACCCTCCCCCAGGTGCCGAAGCGTCGGCGCGTAGGCCCCGTCACGCAGAGGGTGCTGGATACGCAACTCGTCCTCAAGCGGGTCGCCCACTACCTGATAGGCCGCCTGATGTGTGCGTAAACAGGCCTTGCCATCAACCCTGGCGTACTGGCCGATTGCAGCGTGGTCATCGCCCAGCGCATAGGCCTGCAAGCGCGGGTCGAACAATCGGTAACCACCTTCGGCGGTATGCACAGGCGCCAGCCCATCGACAAATGCAGCGCGGCGCAACAAGCGCTCCGATGCCACGCCAGTGCCCACCGCCACCGCCGTCTGGGCCACGTTCACTGCCACACTGAACGCATGCTCCAGCGCGCCTTGGCGATCACCCAGTTGCCAGTCGACGTAACCTTCATAGACATCATCCACCACTTGCAGTGCACCGATCGCCAACAACGGCAGCCCCAGCCCCGGCACATAAAAACTTGCCAACCCCAGCAGATCGAGACCGAGGCTTGCGTAGAAATGCAGGCGCCGATCCCGCTCGCTGCTGTCCTGCACGGCGGTGGGCACTGCCAGCACCTTTGCATCGTCGAACAGGGTGTCGAGATGGGTCTGGCGCAAGTGCTGGAACAGCGGCTCGTGGATAACCTCATGACGCCCGTCGAGCACCACCGCTGCACGCACCCCGCCCTGCGCCATGGCGTGGGCCAGTGCCAGCGTGTAGCGCTCACGGTCACGCTCGCAGACAAAGCGCTGAAAGTACTTTGGGTAGCCCGGCAAACGGAAGCGCGCGCCCAGGGCCTGGAACAGTGCGTCCCAGGATGCGTGCCAGCTTATCGCACCGTGTGGGTCATCAGGCAGCCAGCACAACACACCTTGCAGTTGCCCCTCGCCCCGCGCTTGACGGTGAAGTTCGAATGCAACCGCGCCACGCACTCGCTTGCCCAGAACACGCATCGCCGCCGGACGCATCCGCGTTACCTCCCCTGGCACAGCAGTGATCGCCGCCAGACATTGGATGAACGCCGTTTCATCGATATCGCCGCGCAGTGCCGCCAGGCGCAGGGCTGCTTCGAACGCATGGCGCTGGCCTTGCTCCAGCAGCGTAGCGACGCCGGGCGCCAGCAGTTGCTGCCCAAGATGGGCCTGGTACTGCCCGCCGAGATCGAGCCGGCGACAGCGCTCGGCAAAGGCTTTGGCTGTCATGGGCAAGGTTTTGCCATGGGCATCCAGCAGTATCGATTGGTCCATCAGCCCCAATGACCTGGCTTCGCCATCACTGAAGTTATGCAGCGCGGCAGCCAGCAAGCTGTGCTGCAGCGTTCGCTTGCGAACGCCTCCCGGCGCTTCTGGTCGAGCGCTGGGGTAATGCTCGATCAGCTGCATCTGCAGCTCTGCCTTACGCACATTTACTGAGCGAGCAAGCGGCTCGGAAAGCATTTTCTCAAGCAAAGGGGCAGCGAACACATCCAATGGCGTCAGACTGCCAAACAACGCCTTCAAACGCTGCTGCACGGCCTGTTGCTCACGCAAACAGTCATGCAACTCAAGCAGACGCGGGGCTGAGGCACGCGTCAGCCAACCGGGCAAGCGGCTGGCGATAAGGGTATCGATGGAACCGTCGGGATATGTTGGGGTTGGCATGCAGGGCCTCTCCTGGGTAGAAAGGCCCATCTCAACCTGACAGGCACGGCTGCGGTGGTAGTTATGCCTGCATGCCGAACGCACTGCGGGCAAGGAAGTTGTGACAGTCTGAACTACCGCATGGGGGCGCTTTGCGCCCCTAGGCTTCAGACAAAAAGCGCACAACCCGGACAGATCACGCAGCCGAGTACGGCAGCATGGACAGCTACCTCAAGCAAGGCCTGGGCCTAAGCCAGGAAACGATCTACGTGCTGCGCGGCAAGATGGTCCGCTACGGCTCCCTGCCGGGTGAGGCTGGCCTGCTGGGCAACGCCGCTGCTGGCGCGCAACTGCTGCGCGAGCTGCAGGACACTTCGCTATCGGGCAGCTACAGCGCCTACAACTACTACCTGCAATCGGCCATCGATGCCGGCACCCTCGGTGGCCTGGAGTCGACCGTGGGCGGCCAGGTACACGCCGATGCCGCCAGCTACCTGCTGCGCCAGGGCGCGATGATCGAGCGTGCGGCGGCGCCGTTTGCCGACGGCAGTGATCTCAAGGTCGGCCAGACGTGTGGAGCACGGCGCTGGCCGGCTACCTGGGCACTGACGGCTCGGCCCACGCAGCCAGCAGCAACGAACACAGCCAAGGGTTGATGGTAGGCATGACCCAGCGCTTTTCCGAGCAGCTTATAGCAATGCTCAAGGCCGATGCAGCCCCTGTGGGAGCGGGTTCACCCGCGAACACCGGCAAAGCCGGTGCCAGGCAACGCGCTAACCGCCGCGTCGCACGTCAGCCGGGCTTACTCCAAACGCCTGCTGGAAATACTGGGCAAACCGCCCGGCATTGCTGAACCCATGCCGCAAGGCCACCTCAGCCACCGACCCGCCCTCCCCGCGCACCAACACCTGGCGCGCGCTTTCCAGCCGCACCTGCCGCTGATAACCCATAATCGAGGTCCCGGCAAAACGGCGAAAGCCATCCTGCAAGGCCCGCAAACTGACATTGGCCAACCCTGCCAGCTCAGTGCCACTCACCAGCCGCGCCGGGTGCTCGCGCAGGTAGGCCATCGCCAGCTTCACATGCCGCGGCGCCAGCGCCGGCGCGGGGCTGCGCAGCGCCTCGCTGTAGTTGTGCGGCCAGGCCTCCAGCACCGCGTCCACCAGCATTTCCTGCAAGCGCGCCGGCATCAGCAAACCGGCATTGATCAACGCGTCGAACTGCGTGCCGGTGGCCATTTCCAGCAACGCACGTATGCCCTGGAATGCCGGCACTGACAAGTCCACCACCGGGGCAAAACTTACCGCTGTCGCTAACGGCCGGCCCAGCAGCAATGACAGGCGCTCGGCAAACAAGCCACGGCGGATCGACATACCGCATTGGGCATGGTTCTCGGCAAAGCGCACCGCGCGAATGTCGCGCTTGTCCAGCGCCAGCCCCACGTGCGCGCCACCAATCGACTCGCCACGGTGGTCGAAAATGATCTTGCCGGCGGTGGGCAGCACGAAGGTGATTTCGTCCTGTGGCGTGGGCAAGCTAATGCTGAAATCCCCGCCATAGTGCATGCGCCGCACGCTCATGCCTTCAAAGCGCCCATACACGCCACCGATGCTGATGCCTTCGCCCAGCGGCGGCATGTCGGCATACAGGCTGCCGAACATCTGCGTGAACATGGCAGCAAAATCATCGCTACGCATGTTGCTGGAACGAATGATGAAAGGCTTGCGGGTCATGCCGGAATGCACCGTGGCGCTCACCTGTGCGAAGGGGGAGCCGGATGCTGCCATGACCGCATGACAGCCACGTTAAACCGTGTTCAACCCAGCCAGCGCACCAGTGCGAAACCGGCGAAAGTCATCAGCAGCGAACCCAGCACATGCGCCGACACCGTGGCCATGGCCCAGGCAAGACGGCCATGCATCAGCATTGACATGACCTCGGCGGAAAACGTCGAAAAGGTGGTGAGCCCGCCGCAGAAGCCGGTGGTGATCAGCAGCCGCCAAGCCGGGCCGAGGTTGGGCCAGCGCATGAAAAAGGCCATGGACCCACCGATGATGAAACCGCCGATCAGGTTCACCAGCAAGGTGCCGAAGGGCATGCCCGGGAACAGCGAATTCAGGCGCAGGCCCAGCAGTCAGCGCAACACACAGCCAGCGCTGCCACCAACGACTACAGAGAAGAAAGACAGGTACATCCGGAAACTCCACAAGGTAAATGGGAACCCTGTGGGCAGACGGCGGGCAATAGCTTACGCGCCCTGTCACAGGGTGTGCGTAGGCATCATCAGCGCGGGGGCGGTTCGAGGAGGAATGCCATCTCCTAGAGGGATGCTATGAAACCAGACGCGATTATGCAATATCCTGAAACATCAACCGCCCGATCAAGCCGCATTGCCTGATCTCGCGCAGCAACCCTGCCAAGCCGTGTAAAGTACCCTCACAACAACGCCCGCAAAGGAGCCCTGCCCATGACCGTGACGCTGTCCCCCCTGCAGATCGACTGCGATTTCGACTCCGGCAACATCCAGGTGCTGGATGCCAGCAACCCGACCCAGGTGCACCTGGCCATTCGCCCGGACACCCACAGCGGCCATTACCAGTGGTTCCACTTCAAAGTCAGCGGGCTCACGCCGGGGCAGGTCCATCGCTTCAGCCTCGACAACGCCTCCGGTTCCTCCTACAAGAACGCCTGGAGCGGCTACAACGCCGTGGCCTCCTACGACCAGCAAAACTGGTTCCGCGTGCCCAGCCAGTTCGATGGCACGGCGCTGTCGTTCGAGGTGAAGGCTGAGCAGGAACAGATCTGGTTCGCCTACTTCGAGCCCTACCCGCGTGCGCGCCACAACCAGTTGATCGAGCGGGCCCGGCAGTTGCCAGGGGTCGAGTTGCTGGCCTGCGGCCGCAGCGTGCAGGGCCGCGACATCCCGCTGCTGCGATCCGGCGACGGTGCTGCGGGCAAGCGCAAGCTGTGGCTGATTGCCCAGCAACACCCGGGCGAGCACATGGCCGAATGGTTCATGGAAGGCGTGATCGACCGCCTGCAGGCCAACGACGCGGTCATTCGGCAATTGCTGGCCAAGGCCGACCTCTACCTGATCCCCAACATGAACCCCGATGGCGCCTTCCTCGGCCACCTGCGCACCAACTTCAAGGGCAAGGACCTGAACCGCGCCTGGCAGGACGCCAGCGTCGAATTCAGCCCGGAAGTGTTCTTCGCCCAGGCGCAGATGAAGCAGTACGGGGTGGATGCGTTCATCGACGTGCATGGCGACGAAGAGATTCCCCACGTGTTCACTGCGGCCTGCGAAGGCAACCCGGGCTATACGCCGCGGCTGGCGCAACTGGAGGAGCAGTTCCGCAGCACCCTGTGCAGCCTGACCAAGGACTTCCAGACCGTGCATGGCTACACCCGCGACGAGCCGGGGCAAGCGAATACGACGCTGGCCTGCAATGCCGTGGGCATGGCGCATGACTGCCTGTCGCTGACCCTGGAAATGCCGTTCAAGGACCATGACGACGCACCCGATGCGGTAACCGGGTGGTCGGGCGCGCGTTCCAAGGCGCTGGCCGGGGCGGTGCTGGAGACCTTGGCAAAGATGGTTGGCGACCTGCGCTGAGCCAAACCTTGCGCGGCCTCTGCAGGAGCCACTGCCTTGCTCAATGTCTAAGGTCTGGCGCGATCCCTGTAGGAGCGGCTTTAGCCGCGAACACCGGCAACGCCGGTGCCATCCACCGCGCTGGATTCTTCGCGGGTAAACCCGCGCCTACAGGGATCGCGTGAGCCGGCGGGGATTCAGAACTGCACATCCAGAATCACACTGTCGGTGTAGCTCGCCGCCGGCGGCGTGGTCTGGTCGGTATAGACCTTGGCGTTGTAGTTGAACACCTGGCTCCCCGTACCAGTACCCGCCCCAGGGTTGACGTCGGCGTCGCTGCTTGCGCGCCGCGCGGCACCCGACGCCCCCCAGCGCACCGTGCCGGCGCTTTTGAAAATGTCATAGGCCAGGTAGTTGTTGGCCGCCGACTTCATGCGCCGCCGCCCACTGGCCACGTTCTGCCCGTCATCCAGCCCCACCGTGTAGTTGCTGCCCTTGGTGCATGCCACACTCACGCTCTGGCTGACCGTGCCAAAACCGGCAACCACCGGCGCACTGCCGAAGCTGATGCTGGGGGTGGTGATCTGGCAGTCGTTGGTCACCGTCAGGCTCACCAGCAGGGTCTTGGTACCGGAGCCCGTGTCTTGCCCTATGCAAAGCCCGCCAAGGCCGATCCCCTCGCAATAGCTCCAGTCCCATTGGACATTGAGGGTTTCCTGATAAAGCCCCGCCGCAACGTTGCTGCCGACCAGGGTACGCATGTAGAGCGGTACGGCCTTGGGCGTACCGTTGAGCAACCCCAGCAGGTCGAGGATGCCAGTGGTCCTGAACTCGAAGAAAGTACCGCGGGTGATCGGGTAGGTGGTCGTGGCGTTGGCATACAGCGTGTAGGGGATAATGTCCCCGGTTGGCCCCACCAGGCCGCTGGTAGCCGAGGTGATCTTCACCTTGAAGGAGTCGGTGCTACTGAGCACGCTCAGCACCGAGCCGTTGCACTGCAAACCCGAGTTGGTACTGGAAGCAGTCTGTACGGTGCCCAGTACCTGGGTCGAGTTGAGCGAGCCGAAGGCCGCAGGTGTAGTCACCACCGAGGTGCACTTGGCCCATGCCGAGCCTGCCCACAACAACAGGGCACAGGCCCATACCCCTCTATACAGCGCCGTCATTTGCACACCAACGGGCCAATCAGGGGGATCGAACCCTCAGCCTCGGGAAGGTCGAACGCCACCTGGCAATGCCCTCCCCCTTCAATCTCGACCTGCAGGCGGTTGTGCGGCGAGAGGTTTTCCAGGTACACCAGGCCATCCCAACCGACCACCGCCTGGCTGCCGGTTGCCTCATGGGTGACGCGACTGCCCAACTTGAGTACTTGCTGATTGGCGCCCACCAGTTCGATGCTGGCTGCCTGCACGCGCTTGAGCGGGAACTCCAGCAGGTAGCCGCTGCCCCGGCGTACCGCCACACGTTGTTCCACCTGTGGCGCCAGAATATCCGGCGGCAAATCCATGGGGTCGATCTCGTACTTGCCGCGGTAGTAGCCGCTGCTGTACGGCACCAACAGGTGGCCACCGGCATCGGTGCGGCCAACCTCCTGGTTCTCGTAGCGCACCGGTACGTCGGCATAGCCTGCGGTACTGACCACCACGAAGGCATCGTCGATGCGGTTGGCGGCGAACAGCCCGGCATCCATCCACACCAGCGAGCCGCTGGCGTCGGCCCAGCGGGTCATCTCGCCACTGCTGCCGTACACCCCGGCCTGCAACTGCACCGACTGCAGGCGCCAGGTGGCGTCGGCCTGGCGATAGGCATCGCGGTCGCTACCGGCGGCATAACCCAGGTTGTACCCGACACCACCCCCTACCGGCACCGCGCGGCTGTAATTGGCCCGTTGCAGGCTCTCGCCGTCCTGGTTGCGCTCCATACCCAGGGCCAGGGTGCCGTGCAAGTCGAACGGGATCACGAGTTGCGCCTGCACGGCCCACTGGCTATCGCCAACTTCGCGGTTGGCCGACAAGTACACGCTGCTGTTACCCCACAGTGGTCGGCTGTAGCTCAGGTTGATCAAGCGGGTGCGGGTACCATCACCCGCGCGCACATCGAAGTAGCCGGCGCCAATATTGCCGTACTCGTTCAGGTTGAGGCTGAGCGCGACCTGCTCGCTGCGTGTGCTCAATTGCATGTCCGGGGTGTCGACCCGGGTCAGGTCGGCGTAATCGCCGTGGCGTTGCACGCGTTGGTAACTGAAACCGATGCGCTGGCTGTTGTACTGGTAGCCAAGGGCGACCTGGTGGCCGTTGTCGCCGTCGAACTGGCTTTGCGCCAGGGCGGCGTTAAGCACACCGAAGTTGCCCAGGCGCATGTTGCCGCCCAAGCCGCCAAGCACTAACGATTCGGCGGTTTCGACATGGGTCTCCAGGGTAAAGGTGTCGCTGACCCCATAGCGCAGGCTGCCCGAAGCCACGCCCGGACCATAGCCGAAATCGCGCACGGCGTAATCACGGCGCAGGCTACCGGCGGCCAGCGAAAAGTCAGACAGCCCTTGTTGCAGCAAGCTGCTGGTGACATAGAACGGCAAGGTGGTCGAAACCTGCCGGCCGAGTGCATCGGTAGTGACGACGACTGCCTCCCCGGCACCATTGATAAACGGCACATTGGTCAGCGTGTAGGGGCCAGGCTGCAACTCGGTGGTGCTGGACTTGTAACCGTTGATGAACAAGTCAAGCGAGGTAGGTACCGCCGCTTCGCCGGCGAATGCCGGTAGCGGATACGTGACCAGGTCGGGACGTGCACCGAAGTCGCGTGACAATTGCAGGCCGCCCACCCGCACCGAGCTGCTCCAGGGCAAGGCGCCTGTCACCAAGTCACCGGCTTCGTAGGTCAACAGGCGCTGCTCGTCGGTGAAGCGCCAGGTGGTGTCGTAACGCAGGAAGCCCTGACGGCTGTCGTCGGCCTGTGCCCCGTTGAACGACTGGCGCCACTGCCCGGTGCTGGAAAAGGTGCCCCAGCCGTCGAACAGGCGCAGCTCGTTCCAGGCCGCCAGGTAGGTGCCGCCGTCATCGGTGTCGTTGAGGTACAGGTCGTAGTTGAACAACGCCCCGAAGCTGCTGCGTGCATCGCTGGGCGGGTACAGGCTGCGCTCGCCCACCTGCTGGTCGGGCAGCCAGGCCGGCGGCACCTGCAGCAGCAGGCGCTGGTTCTGGCTGTCATAGTCGGCGTGCAGCCCTGCCAGGGTGTCCAGGGCCAGCTCGCCCTGGGGGTTGCCCGGTAGTGATACGCCAGCTGCGCGCAGCACCTCGCTGTCCAGGTACAGCCGCCCTGCCCGCTGTTGCACCGGCACCAGTTCAGCCTTAGGCATCTGGTTCACCATCAAATCCAGGTACAGCGTGGCGTCGGCGATGGCGGACATCTCCGTGGGTGGCGGTGGAAGGTCGTCGGCCAACGCCAGCCCGGGGCCGACCATGACCAACCCCAGGCACCAGCGGCGCGTCGTCGCCGTCAGCCATTTCACGCACGGTTTCCAACCATTGCCGGGTCCTCCCTGGCCCCTGCACTGCATTCAGCCGCCGGTTCATTGCCCTTGGCGGATGGCGTCCGCCGAACTCTGCCCGTTGACCCTGCCCTTCAGCACACTGCCCGCGTTGGGCGCCACCGGTGCCGGCCAACGCATGCTGGCGCCCGGCAGTACATAGCCCAGCAGGCCCTCGGCCACTGCCTTGTTCTGGCTGCCCTGCTGCACCACCACATCGGTCAGCCGTGCATGCACAGGACCGGTGTTGCGCAGCTCCACATAGGGTTTGCCCTGCACGGTCACCGGGCGCCAGCTGAGCTGCGGCTTGCCCACGCCTTGGGCATTGCGCTTGCCCTCGGGGTCGGCCTTGCCCCACAAGCCCTCGCCGTAGACGAACAGCGGCACCGAATAACGCATTTGCAGGCGGATCGCCGCCGTGGTGCCGGGCTCGGCCTTGTCGACAGGGATGGCGGGCGGGATTTCGTCAATGATGATGCGGTAGGCCTGCTCCTGGCCGGCGGGCGAAGGGCCGGTGCGGGTCAGGCGGATCAGCTGCTTCTGCCCCGGGGCGATGTTGGCCACTGGCGGGCTGCCGATGATCTCGCGCTGCGCCTGGAACTGCTCCTGGTATTCACCCTGGCGCCAGGCGAACACCCGTACCTGCAAGTTGGCCGGCGCGGTGCCGCGGTTTTCCAGCCACAGTGCACCGGCCTTCTGGTCGGCCTCCAGCACCGGGTCGATCGGCCAGATCAATACCGAAGTGGCCGCCCCGGCCGGCAGGCTTGCCAGCCACAACAATCCGATCAATCCACGCGCCCACTTCGCGCCTGCCCCCATGTAGCTCTCCTTGGAAACTTGTCATTGGTGGTGCTGGTACTCACCAGGTCACCGTCACTTGCACTACATCGGTATAGGTCCCTGCCGGCAGGCTGCCGCTCAGTTGCACCCGCCCGTAAACCGGCAGCTTGATGGCCGTCGCGTCGGTATAGCTCACGGCCACGCCCTGCCCTATCCCCAGGCTCTGGCTGTATGCCGCGTCCCGGTACAACTGATAGGCCAACACCTGCGTGCCGCCAGTACGCTTGAGGTTGCGGGTGCCACTGGCGCTGTTCTGGCCACCGTCCAGGCTCATGCTCAAGGCCACGCCGGGGGTGCACTGAAAGGTAACCGCGCCACTCAGCGAAGTGCTGAGGATGCCGGTGGACAGTGCCGACTGCGTGCCATAGTTCAACACCCCGTAGTTGGTGACACCGTTCACCACCAGGCAGCCGGCGACAATCTGCGCCGACACCACGAAGGTACTGGTGGTTGCCGCATCCAGGGGTGCAGCCAGCAACACGCCGATGCCGGCCAGGCCACCTGCCAGCCAGACACGCATGGTTCAGAACGACAACTCGACGGCCACCGTGTCGGTGTACACCCCGGCCGGCAGCCCAGCCTTGCCGCGCGCCTGGCCGTACAGGTTGACGGTTTGCGCCACGCCGGTACTGGTCGGCAAGGTGATGGTGCCGTCGATGGCCAGCAGGCTCGTGTGCCCGGAATCGGTGTAGAAGTCGTACGGCACGAAGTTGCCGGCACCATCGGCCAGCGCACGGGTGCCACCGGTCGACTGGCCATCGTGGGCACCGGCCCGCACGCGGACCACCGGTACCGTGCCCGCCGAGCAGAGTATGCTCATGGCTGTACCAGTACCGCCCAGCACCTGGGCATTGGCGGTGCCGAACAAGGCGTCCTGGGTGCCAAAGTTCAGGCTACCGAAGTTCAGCCCCGAGGTGCCTGAACTGCCATTGACCTGGCACGCCGCGATCAAGGTCAGCGTCGAGCTGATGTTCCCGGTCACCGAGGCGGCCTGGGCCTGGGAAGCCAGGGCCAGCCCCAGGCCTGCGAGGATGCAGCGTGTAACGTTGGTTCGCATCGGAGTCTCCTTGCGTTGTTACCAGTCCAGGGTCACCCTGAGGGTGTCGCGGTACAGCCCGGCCGGCAGCGAGCGCGGTTGCGCCACCACCACGCCGTAGATGGGGATCGGTATCTGCTGGGTGCTGCTGATGGTGAAAGCGCGAGCCTGGCCGATGCCGTAGCGGCTGTTACCACCGGGGTCGACCGCCAGTTGGTAAGGGATCAGCTCCCGGCCGTTGCTCAAGCGCCGCACACCGTCATTGCCATTCAGGCCGCCATTGATCCGCACGTTGAAGGCCCTGACCTCGGGCGTGCAACTGATCTGCAAGCTGCCCTCAGCGCCCGCTTCATCTACCCGGCTGCGCAGCGGCTGAGCCCAGTTTGGGCCCCGCTCGCCGAAATCCAGCAAGCCTGGGTTGCCCAAGGTTGCCGGTTGCGTTTCGTTGCTGCTGATCTGGCAGGCGGCGCTGATCACCAGCCGCGCCTGGATGAAACCGGTGCTGGTGCCATGCGCCGCACCACCAGGCACCAGCAGCGGGCCAAGGGTTAGCAGCAGGATCGAAGTACGGTGCATGGCGTCGCGTCCTTGTGCATGGTGGTTTCCCTACCAGGTGACCGTGACTTTGAGCAGGTCGGCATACATACCTGCGTTAGGTATCCAAGCCAGTTTGTCGATCCGCGCATACAGCGGCAGTTCGACTGAGCCGCTGTCCGGTACCCGTGCCGAATGCGCCACATTCACCGCCAGTGGTTCGCGCCAGGCGGCATCGCGGTACAGGCGATAAGGGATGGGCCGGGCCGTGCCATCGTCACTGGCCAGAAAGCGCAATTCGCCGACGCCGCCATGCTGGCCACCGTCGACCCGTACCTGATACGGGGTGTCGGGGTTGCACTCCAGGCGTGGCGGGCGCTGGCTCAGCAGCACGCCACTCAGCGGCGCGCCGGGGCCGTCCAGGCGGGCAGCAGCGCCCAGGTCGATCTGCCCCAGGGCTTGAGCACCGGCATCGCGGGTCTGGTTGACCAACATGCAGCCACGCTGCACCAGCACCCGCACCTCCACCAGAAAGTCCGCCGCCATGGCACCGCTGCTCAACAACAGGCCCAACAGCGCGACCAGAAAGCGTTCCGTCACCTTCTTGTCCTTGTTCATGCTTGCTGAACTGAGCGTAGCCCCGCAGCGCCGGGCTGAGGCCGTTTTTTGGTATTAGCGAGAAAGCGATAGGTGCCTGTATGAAAGGGTTGTTGTCGGGAAGGTGGAGTGAGGGCCTCCAGGTGCATGGTTTGGGATTTGAGGTGATGCAAAGACCGAGCGCCGCGGATGTTCGCCGAAACATTTACAGCGCCTATGAGATCGAGCGCCGCCCGCGCGGCGCTTCGCGGCTAAAGCCGCTCCTACGTTTG
>NZ_JBIVIF010000054.1:0-39538 GCF_044749595.1 Pseudomonas sp. NPDC089392 | reverse complement strand
CTGCGACTTGACCTTGCGAGAGGACTTGCCGGATCGCTTTTTTACGACCGAGACACCATAGTCATTTTTCAGAACATCGACGACTGTCTCAAAGAACTGGGCCTTCTGGCTCATCAGCTCAAGCTGCTGCTCAAGCTCTTTGATCCGCTGCTCTGGAGTCAGCGTTTTGGGGTCAGACATTGCGCAGCTCCTCTCGTCGCGGATCGAGGCCCCCTGGCTCCAATCCTGCCGACCGTGCTTACGCAACCATACCAGAACTGTCGACCGACCCTGGATGCCGTACCGCACCTGGGCCTGCTTGTAGGTCAGTTCGCCTTTTTCAATCTGATCAACCACCGCCAATTTAAAAGACAGTGAGTAATCACGCTGTGTGCGTTTTACACCTTGCTCCATCTGACTCTCCGGAAATTCGGGATGGGAGGTGTAAACCTTATTCAGGACGGGACACAGCCACAAAAAAAGCCCGCATCGTTGCGGGCTTTTTCATATCTGCATTAAACCAGTCTGAAACTTGGCGCGGTCCCTGTAGGAGCGGCCTTGTGTCGCGATGGGCTGCGCAGCAGCCCCAAAAATATATGCAGCAGCGCTGAACCCTGGGGCTGCTGCGCAGCCCATCGCGACGCAAGGCCGCTCCTACAGGGGGGCCAGTGCAGGTCTGTCAGGCCCGGCGCTCGTGCATCCGCGCCAACTGCCGTTCCAGCATCGACGGGTAAGGCTCCATCAAGCGCTCCACACAGCAAGCACCTTCCGGGCTGGCAATCGGACGAATACGCGCACGCTGACGAATCAGCGCGTCATCGCTGATCTGCCGCTCGACCAGCAACAGGTTGCGGCTGTGCTGCGACAGCGCCAGGGCATCCTGGGCTTTTTCGGCCATCAGCAGGTCCACCATCTCCAGCCCTTGCAGGTCGTCGCCCAACGCCAGGCCCAGCTGCAGCTGCAGAGTGATGCCGCTGTCGGCCACTTCGATCTGCAGGGCATGGCCCAGGGCGCGCAACAGCTCGCCGCAGCAAATGGCGTTGGTCAGGTAGTCCTCGCCACACTCGCGGCTGTGGAACAGCACCAGGGTGCTGCCGTCGTTGAGCGTGTGGGTTTCACCGTCGTAGAGCGAGGCCGCATGCTCCAGGCAATCGCGGTAGCGCTCGGTCAGCTCGGTCAGGCGTGTGCGCGGCAGGCGGCGCAGCTGCTCCTGCGAGCCCAGTTGTACGGCAAGTACAGCACTGTACTGCGGCTCGTCGGACTCGACCACGGCGGCTTTGGGCGCCGTGTCGTCGTCCAGCAGGCCGGCGAAGGCTTCATCGTCATCCTCGTCTTCCACGGCGGCAACCTTGGCACGTGGCGCAGCCTTGGGTGCCGGGGCGGCCGCGTGCAGGTCGTCGAACTGCTCGTCGTCCTCTTCCTCCGGCTCTGGCTCAGGTGGCGGCGGCGGGGCCAGGCGCGCATGCAGCTGGCGGGCAATGTCGCCGATCTCGTCCTGGCGGTCGGTGGCCGGGGTGTAGTACTGCGGGTCGCGCAGCCATACCCGCAGCTGCAGCAGCGGCAGGGTGATGTAGCGGCCCTGGCGCAAGCTGAGGGCCAAGGCCAGGGCCAGCAGGATGGCGGCAAGAATGCCCATGCTCTGCAGGCTGATCAGCATCGGCTGCTGGAACTGGCTCATGTCCAGGCTGATGCGCAGCTGCCCGGCGGTCACGTCCTGGAAGGTGATCTTGGTCTGGTACAGGCCCTCGGCCTCGCCCAGCAGGCTGTTGCGCGGGCGCTGGCCAGCTTCGGCGAGGATGCGGTTGTCCACGCTGTAGATCGCCGCATGGGCCACCAGTGGGTTTTTCACCAGGTTGCCCAGCAGCACGTTGAGGCTGAGGATGTCGTTGGACACCAGCAGCTCGGTCGCCGAGGTGGCGGTCTGGGTGGTCAGGCTCTGACCCAAGGCGTCGGCCTGTTCGTGCATGGCTTGCTTGAACTGCAGGCCCATCACGCAGGCATAGATCACCAGCGCCAGCGCCACCAGGAAGATGTTGGTGCAGGCGATGCGCAGTGCCAGCGGCACGCGACGTTGACTCAGGGCACGATAGATCATCAGGAAGAAGTTGTCTGGTTTGACGGGCGTGGGCCGGTTCACTGAGCTCGGCTCTTAATGGCAAGAAAGTGGGGGGAGTATAGCGAGCCGGGTTTTGTCGGCAAAGTATCGTTGGCGCCCGATGGTCACGGAAAGTCGGTAGAATGCGCATTTTTCATCGAAGCCGGAGCCAGGTTGTGCGCGAAATCGTCCTGATCAACATCACCGGTGAAGACCGTCCCGGTCTCACTGCGGCTATTACCGGCGTCCTGCTGCAGGGCGGAGTGAGCATCCTCGACATCGGCCTGGCGGTCATGCACGGCACCTTGTCGTTCGGCATCCTGGTCGATATCCCGGACAACGAAGTGGCTACCGCGCTGCTGCAAAGCGTGCAGGCCAAGGCCCACGAACTGAACCTGCAGGCCCGCTACACGCCTATTTCCGAGGCGGATTACCAGCACTGGGCCGATGGCCAGGGTGAGGCGCGCCACATCGTTACCTTGCTCAGCCGCAAGATCACCCCCGAGCAACTGCAGCGGGTGAGTGCGGTCATCAGCCAGTACGGCCTGACTATCGAGCGCATCGAGCGCCTGTCTGCCCGTGTGGCGCTGGATGCCGAAGCCGACAAAGGCAAGGCCGCCATCGAGATCTCCGTGCGCGGCATGCCGAGCGATGCCCAGGCCCTGCGTGCCGACTTCTTCGCCTTGGCCGAAGAATTGAACATCGACATCGCCTTCCAGAAGGACGACCTGTTCCGCCGCAACCGCCGCCTGGCGGTGTTCGACATGGACTCGACGCTGATCGAGGCCGAAGTCATCGACGAACTGGCCAAGGCTGCCGGTGTGGGTGAGCAGGTAGCGGCGATCACCGAGCGGGCCATGCGTGGCGAGCTGGACTTCCGCGCCAGTTTCAAAGAGCGCATGGCGCTGCTCAAGGGCCTGGATGTCGGCGTGCTGGACGAGATCGGTGCCTCGCTGCGCCTGACCGAGGGTGCCGAGAACCTGTTCGCCGAGCTGAAGCGCCTGGGTTACAAGACTGCGATCCTGTCTGGCGGCTTTACTTACTTTGCCCGCCAGGTGCAGGCGCGCCTGGGTATCGACTATGTGTTCGCCAACGAGCTGGAAGTGGTCGACGGCAAGGTGACCGGCGTGGCCGTGGAGCCTATCGTCGACGCCCAGCGCAAGGCCGAACTGTTGCAGAAGCTGGCCAGCGAAGAAGGCTTGCAGCTGGAGCAAACCATCGCCGTGGGTGACGGTGCCAACGACCTGCCGATGCTGTCGCTGGCCGGCCTGGGCGTGGCGTTCCGCGCCAAGCCGCTGGTGCGCCAGTCGGCCAAGCAGGCAATTTCTACCTTGGGGCTGGATGGGGTGCTGTACCTGCTGGGCCTGCGCGACCGCGACGCGCGTGGCTGATCCAGGATCGCGCCGACTTCTAGAAACTGAGCAAGACAGAATCTCCCACAAGCGTATGCGATTCCCTGTGGGAGCGGCCTTGTGTCGCGATGGGCCCCGCAGGGGCCCCAAAATCTCCGCTACTACGCTGATCGCAAACTGTTCTAAATACGCTGCGCCAGACCATCTAGGCTTGGACCCGTACGGCTCACCCATCGACCGTACTGGCCCGGGGGGAGTCCTCGTGGCCATCAACTTCAAGGAGAAGAAGTTCATGTCCAATTACGCAGTGGAGAATCAGTGGGGCGGTAACTCGGCACCTTGGCACCCGGGCGGAATCTGGGTACTGGGCGGGCGGGACAACCAGAAGGTGGTGTCGGTCGAGGTCAAGTCGAATGATGGTGGCCAGACACTGCAAGGCGTCATGACCTATGCCGGCGAAGGACCGATCGGCTTTCAGGGCAAGCGCATCGCACAGAACCGCTATCAGGTGCAGAACCAGTGGGGTGGTAGCAGCGCCCCGTGGCACCCGGGCGGCGAGTGGGTGATCGGCGGGCGGGACAACCAGAATGTGATCGCCTTGAGCGTCAAGTCCGCGGACGGCGGCCTGACCCTCAGTGGCACCAACACCTACAACGATGAGGGCCCCATCGGCTTCCGCAGCCTTCTCGGCTGATTGCACTGCTGGCTAAGGCATCCCCCGGCCCGGGCCGGGGGATGTTGACAGGTCAGCCCTGCTGCGGCTCTGCCAGCAATTGGCCCATGCGCACAGCGGAACCCGCACCCAGGCTTTCAGCCCACTTCACCTGCTCTGGCCCAAACAGCACGATGGCGGTCGAACCCAGCTTGAAGCGGCCCAGCTCGGCGCCCTTTTCCAGGTGGATCGGTGCGCGGCTGGCTTCGTCGTAACGGAAGGTCTTCAGCTCACGCTTGGGTGGCGTGACCAGCCCGGCCCATACGGTCTCGATCGAGGCCACGATCATTGCCCCCACCAGCACCACGGCCATCGGCCCGCGCTCGGTGTCGAACAGGCAGACCACACGCTCGTTACGGGCGAACAGCTCGGGAACGTTCTCTGCAGTGGTCTGGTTGACCGAGAACAGGCGGCCCGGCACGTACACCATTTCACGCAGGGTACCGGCCAGCGGCATGTGCACGCGGTGGTAGTCCTTGGGCGACAGGTAGATGGTGGCGAATTCGCCGCCCATGAACGGTGCGGCCATGGCCGGGTCCCCGCCCAGCAGTTCCTGCGCGCTGAAACCATGGCCCTTGGCCTGGAAGATGCGGCCGTGCTCGATCGGGCCGAGCTGGCTGACGGCACCGTCGGCCGGGCACAGGATGGCGCCTGGGGTTTCGTCCAGCGGGCGGGCACCGGGCTTCAGGGCGCGGGTGAAGAAGGCATTGAAGTGCTCGTAGGCGCTCAGGTCTTCGACCAGGGCTTCGCTCATGTTGACCTGGTAGCGCTTGGCGAACCAGGCGGTGAAGGCGTTCTTGAACCAGCGCGCGCGGCACTCGGCAATGCAGCCGGCCATCCGCGACAGCAGGTGGTGCGGCAGCAGGTACTGGCTGATGATGAACAAACGGGATTTCATGCAGGTTCCTTAGACTTCTACAGGCGTGTCCGGGTGGTTGCCCCATTCGCTCCACGAGCCGGCATAGGCCTTGACGCGTGGGTAGCCGAGGGCCTTGGCCACCAGATAAGTGAAACCGGAGCGACGATGGGTCTGGCAGTGGGTGATCACTTCCTTGTCAGGGGTGATCCCCAGGTTCTGCAGGACTTCGGCGATATCCTGGCGGATGCGCAGGTGGTCATTGAGGTCCATGCCGGCAGTCCACTCGAAGTTGACTGCGCCGGGGATGTGACCGCCCTTGGCTGCCAGCACTTTCTCGCCGTTGAATTCCTGCGGGCCGCGGGCGTCCCAGATGACCAGGTCATCGGCGCCCAGGCGGCTTTGCAGGTACTCGCGGGTGGCGGTGGGTGCGCTGTCGATGGTCAGGTGCACCGGGGCGCTGCCATTGGCGGGCACTTCGGTGGAGAGCTTGTCTGCCGGCCAGGCCTGGATCCCGCCATTGAGGTAGTGGTAGCGCTTGTGGCCGATCACATCGAGCAGCCAGATGAAGCGCCCGGCCCAGCCGCCGCCTTCATCGTCATACACCACGTACACGGCATCGTCGCGGTGGCCGAGTTCGCTGAACAGTTTTTCCAGCTCGCCTAGGGCTGGCAACAGGCCGGGCGCGGGTGGCTGGCCAAGCTGGGTACGCTTGCCTTCGACAAAGCGTGCGCCGGGGATATGACCGCTGACATAGCGGTTGGCGCTGCTCAGGTCGACCAGGATCAGCTGTGGCGAATCCAGACGCGGCAGCAGCTCGGCGGCTTCGATCACCAGGGGCAGGCCGGAAAAGTCAGTCATCCACGGTCTCCAGTGTGGAAAGAGGGGCGATTGTAGCGCAAGGCTCAGGCCTTGCGGGTGGCAAACACCGACAGCGCCCGCTCGATGCATTGCGCAGTCTTGCCGAACGCTTGCACGCTGATATCGGCCAACGGTCGGCAGCCCTGGTCGGCCACCATCAGCATCAGCACCTGGTCGTTAACCGCCAGCGAACGCAGCAGTACGTGCTCGCTGCGGAACAGTACGCGCAGAGGGCTGGGTAGCAGGGCCTGGAACTGTGAATGGTTTTCTGGGGTGATACGCAATTGGCCGGCTTGCGACAGCAGTTTCTGCAGCAGCTTGTTTTGCGATACCTGCAGGGCCAAGGCAGCGGACTCTTTGGGCAGGCCGGCGACCTGCTGCACCCGCAAGTAGTCGCTGGCTTTGTCCAGGCTCAGCAGCATGATGCGCTGCATGCCGCAGGCCAACAGGGCTTCGCGGGCCTGGGTGGCCAGGTGCACGGTGTTGGTGAAGGGGCTGGGTTGGGCCAGCAGGTCCTGGCACAGCTTGCGCCAGCGTGCCAGTTCGTCGCTGCTGGGCGGTGGTGGCGCCAGCATGTCCGGGTGCGGACGGCGCTGGTGCCATGGCCAGATAAGCGCTTCGGCCGGGTGGAACAGGGCATGCCGGGCGTGGCGGCGGGCGCTGGCTGCGGCCTGCTGGTGCACTTGCTGCTGCACATCTTCCAGGGATGTCTGCAAGTACAGGGCGGTCAACAGCTGCCAGCGCAGCAGGTGCGGGTTGTCCCAGCCCACCTGGGCCGCCAGGGCCAGGTTGTTGGCCAGCAGTACGGTATTGGCCGGCTGGTTGAACCAGCGGCGCAGGCCTGGCTCGTCGTCAAGCCGGTGTTGCTGGCTAAGCAGGTCCGGGTCGCGGGCAATGTTGAGCACCTGGGCCAGTTGTTCGCGCTCTTCCAGCAGCAGGCGGTAGCCCTGGGTCACCCATTGCGGCAGGCGCCAGTACTCGGCCATGGTCTGGCACAGCGCCATGATGCGCACGCCAAACAGCTCTTCTTCTATGAGGGTGGCATCTTCACCCTTGTGGATAACCCGCAGCTCCCAGGTGTCGAGCAGCTTGGGGTAGGCCAGCGCCAGCGGCCAGAGTGGCGACAGGAACAGCAGGCTGCCCCAGTGAATTTCCTGCCACAAACGCGCCAGGCGGCTGGCGAACAGGCCACTGGCTTGCTGCGAGGCATGCTGGCTGATCAGCTGGAACTGGCACAGTACCGGCGGGATTTCTTCAAGGGGCACGGAGGGCAGGCGCTTGAGCAACTGCTCGGTGCGCTCCAGGCCCAGGCGGTTGAGGGCGACTTCCAGGCTTTCGGCGGGTTCGGCCTGGCTGGCATTGGTGGGGTGATTGGCTTCGCGCATCACCGAAAGCACCAAAGCCGGGCTGTCTTGCATCAGTTCGGCGATATCGCGCAGCGAGCGGCGGCTATCGTGGATGGCGGCCATGACCCGGTCGTAGCTATGCTTCGGCACGGGGATTCGAACACTCTCCAGCAGCTTTACCCAGGCCTCTAGCGTACGTGGAGCCTGAGCGGGCACCTTGGTTTCAATTGGCATTTTGACATCAGTCCGAACTGGCTTTTCGCATTGAGTGGCTATAGTCTGGCGCAGATCTGCCGATAAGTAGAAGAAGAGTTTTAAAGCTCCCGTCCCTTACCCCGACCACGACAGCAAGTGCTTTGAACCTATGGCTAAAATTATCGGCATCATCGTCGTATTCGCGAGCGTGCTCGGCGGATACGTGCTCTCCCACGGCAAGATCGCGGCGCTGATCCAGCCGTTCGAAGTACTGATCATCGGCGGTGCGGCCTTTGGTGCATTCCTGCAGGCCAACCCAGGCCACATGACCATGCACGTCATCAAGAAGTCGATGAAGATGTTCGGCTCGCGCTTCAGCCATGCCTTCTACCTGGAGGTGCTGGGGCTGGTGTACGAGATCCTCAACAAGAGCCGTCGCGAAGGCATGATGGCCATCGAGGCCGACATCGAGGACGCTGCCGCCAGCCCGATCTTCGCCAAGTACCCGACGGTGCTGGCCGATGAGCGCATGACGGCCTTCGTTTGCGACTACCTGCGCATCATGTCCACCGGCAACATGGCTCCCCACGAGCTGGAGGGCCTGTTCGACATGGAGCTGCTGAGCATGAAGGAAGAGCTGGAGCACCCGTCCCATGCGGTGACGGGCATCGCTGACGGCATGCCCGGCTTTGGTATTGTCGCGGCGGTACTGGGTATCGTGGTGACCATGGCCTCGCTGGGCGATGGCGACCAGGCGGCCATCGGCATGCACGTGGGTGCGGCGCTGGTGGGTACCTTCTTCGGTATCCTGGCGGCCTACGGCTTCTTCGGCCCGTTGGCCAAGTGCCTGGAGCACGACGCCAAGGAAGAGCTGAACCTGTACGAGTCTATCAAGGCTTCGCTGGTGGCCTCGGCGTCGGGCATGCCACCTTCGCTGGCGGTCGAGTTCGGGCGCAAGGTGCTGTACCCCAAGCACCGCCCAAGCTTCGCCGAACTGGAACAAGCGGTTCGCGGTCGCTGAGCCATGGAGAACAATCAGCCCATCATCGTCAAGCGCATCAAGCGCTATGGCGGCGGCCACCATGGTGGCGCCTGGAAAATCGCCTTTGCCGACTTCGCCACGGCGATGATGGCGTTCTTCCTGGTGCTTTGGCTGTTGTCCACGGCCACGCCTGAGCAAAAGATTGCCATTGCCGGTTACTTCCAGGACCCGATCGGTTTCTCCGAGAGTGGCACGCCTTATGTGATCGACTTGGGTGGTTCACCTGAGATGGCGCCGGAAAAAACCATCAATCCGGAAGTGAAGAGCGAGCCGACGCAGCCATCCCCCACTCAGCTGAACAAGGACCAGGTCGAGACCATGGCCGAGCAGGTCGAGCGCGAGCGCCTGGAGTTGCTGCTGCAGGAACTGCAGAACAAGGTGGAAGAGAACCCGCAACTGCAGAAGTTCAAGGACCAGATCCTGTTCGAGATCACCCAGGACGGCCTGCGTATCCAGATCATGGATGCCGAGAACCGGCCGATGTTCGACATTGGCAGCGCGCGCCTGCAGCCCTACTTCGAAGACATCCTGCTGGCCATGGCGGACACCATCAAGGCGGTGCCGAACAAGATCAGCATCAGCGGCCACACCGATGCCAAGCCGTACGCCGGTAGCGGCGAGTTCGGCAACTGGGAGCTGTCGGCCAACCGTGCCAATGCCGCGCGGCGTGCGCTGGTGGCAGGTGGTTACCCGGACGGGCAGGTGGCGCGGGTGGTGGGTTATGCCTCGTCGTCGTTGTTCGACCGCAAGGACCCCTTCAACCCGGTCAACCGTCGCATCGACATCATCGTGCTGACCAAGAAAGCCCAGCGCAACATCGAGGGTGAGCAGGGTGCGCCAGAAGCACCGGCCACCGAGTCAGCTGCACCGCCGGCCAGTGGTGCTGCGCCGGGGGCTGCGGCACCGGCTGCCGGGGCCGACCAGGCACCTATGCAGCCGCGTGAGCTGCGCCAGAAGCTGAACATCTTCGAGGATGGTACGTTGAAGATGGATGAGTCCAAGGACCAGTAAGCCCGTGCGCGGGCCCCTGTAGGAGCGGCCTTGTGTCGCGATCGGGCCGCAAGGCGGCCCCGGCAATCTGTGCTGCGTAGCTGAAAACCTGGGGCCGCTTTGCGGCCGATCGCGACACAAGGCCGCTCCTACATTGACCGCGTTTCCCTCAGAACCCCCGCCTGATCTTGGCCTTGAGATCGGCATGAAAGAAGTCTGCATTGTCCCTGTCTGTGCTTGATCCACGCCCCGGCGGCAGCGTCATGGCCCGCGCAAATGTGCGTTCGTCATGATAAGCCCGCACAAACAGGTCGATATGCGCACGTTCGCGCATGGCCGGCCATTTGCTCAGGCCTTCCGGCACCTTGCCTGATCCCTTGCGATAGAAGCTCACCCGTCGACAGGCCATGGCAGCCGCGCCCAGCAGCCAGGCGGTCCACCAGTCCTCGCGGGTATCGGCAGGCAACACCCCGATCCAGTGGGTGGCATCGCTCATCTGCTGGCAAAAACTGCCATACAAGTCGTCATGGGTCTGCCCGTCGCAGTCGAACTGCACCACCTGGGTGGGGATGCCCTCAAGCAGCAGGCGCTCGTTGAGGATGAAGGCGTCGAGCCGCGCTTCGTGGCGGTAGCTGATAAGAACCGGCATGGCGGTTACCCTCCCTGATAGAAGCCATGACCATCAGGGAAAGTAGAGGTGTGGGCAATAGATGACGGCAAAACCAGAGCCGTCCTACGCGGCTCGGTAAAAATTCCTACAGCCCGATCAGTAGCTGTCTTCTGCCAGGCTGGCGATGATCGAGCGGTAGCTGCTCATGCGCTGTGGCTTGATACGCCCCTCGTCCAGTGCCTTGAGCAGCGCGCAGCCAGGCTCGCGATCATGCTTGCAGTCGCGGAAGCGGCAAGTGCCGAACAGGTCGCGGAACTCGATGAAGCCATCTTCCACATCATCACGGCTGACATGACCAAGGCCGAACTCGCGGATACCCGGTGAGTCGATCAGGTCGCCGCCGTTGGGGAAGTGGTACAAACGCGCGGTGGTGGTGGTGTGGGTGCCCTGGCCCGACCATTCCGACAGGTCGCCGACGCGGGTGCCGGCGTCTGGCAGCAGGCTGTTGACCAGCGACGACTTGCCCACCCCCGACTGGCCGACGAACACGCTGATGTGGCCGTCGAGTTGCTGCTGCAGGCGTTGCATGCCGTCACCGTGGTGCGCCGATACCTCCAGCAGCGGGTAGCCCAGTTCGCGGTAGACCTCCAGCAGCGCATGCAGGCCAGGGCCGTTCTCGTCGTTGACCAGGTCGGCCTTGTTCAGCAGCAGCAACGGGCGCAGGCCGGCGTGTTCGGCTGCTACCAGGTAGCGGTCGATCAGGTTCGGGTGTGGTTCGGGGGCGGGGGCGAAGACGATCACGATCAGGTCGACGTTGGCCGCCACCGGCTTCAACTGGCCGTGGTTGTTCGGCCGGCACAGCTCGGTGCTGCGCGGCATCTGCGCCACAATCACGCCAATGCCCTGGTTGCCCGCACGCCATACCACACGGTCGCCGGTGACCAGCGCTGGCAGGTTGGCGCGCAAGTGGCAGCGGAATACCTGGCCTGCGGCTTCGCCGTCCTGGGCTTCTACTTCTACCTGCACGCCAAAGTGCGCGATCACCAGGCCCAGTTGCTCCGGCCCCAGGTCGCCACCCTCCAGTTCCTGCAGCGCGTGCTGCTCGCGTTTGGCGGCGCGAGCGGCGCGCTCACCCTGGATTTTTTCGATCCGCCAGTTCTGGCGGCGATTGAGCTGGCGTTTGGCCATGAAGGTACCGTGAGAAAGGCCCGGGGTAGGGCATTGAAAACGGCAGGCAGTTTAGCACGCCGGGCTTTTCACGCAGAGCCTAGGCTAATATGACGGCCTATAAGAGGAGTTCCTGCATGCAAAACCCACAGAACCTGATCTGGATCGACCTGGAAATGACCGGCCTGGATCCGGACAGTGACGTCATCATCGAGATGGCCACCATCGTCACCGACAGTGAGCTGAACACCTTGGCCGAAGGGCCGGTGATCGCCATTCACCACAGTGACGAAGTGCTGGCGCGCATGGACGAGTGGAACACCCGCACCCACGGTGCCTCGGGCCTGACCCAGCGCGTGCGCGAGAGCAAGGTCGGCATGGCCGAGGCCGAGGCGCAAACCATCGCCTTCCTTGAGCAGTGGGTGCCGAAAGGCAAGTCGCCGATCTGCGGCAACAGCATCTGCCAGGACCGCCGCTTCCTCTACCGCCACATGCGCAACCTGGAAAACTACTTCCACTACCGCAACCTGGATGTCTCGACCCTGAAGGAACTGGCCGCGCGCTGGGCACCGGATGTGCGCGACAGCTTCAAGAAGGGCAACACCCACCTGGCGCTGGACGACATCCGCGAATCAATCGCCGAGCTGCGCCACTATCGCGAGCATTTCATCAAGGTGTGAGCCGAAATGGCGCAGATATTGTATCGGCGCCCCCTTTTGGTGCCTTGGGCAACTGGTTAGACTGCGCGCCTTTCTCGCACGGACCCGCACCATGTTGTTGATGCTCTACCTCATTGCCATCACCGCCGAAGCCATGACTGGCGCGTTGTCTGCCGGGCGTCGCGGCATGGACTGGTTTGGCGTGGTGCTGATTGCCTGCGTCACCGCCCTGGGTGGCGGCTCGGTGCGCGACGTGTTGCTCGGGCATTACCCGCTGACCTGGGTGAAGCACCCGGAATACCTGGTGTTGACCAGTCTTGCCGCGCTACTGACCATTTTCATCGCGCCGATGATGCGCCGCCTGCGCTCGCTGTTCCTGGTGCTCGATGCCCTGGGCCTGGTGGCCTTTACCCTGATTGGCTGCATGACCGCGCTGGAAATGGGGCAGGGCATGCTGGTGGCGTCGATCAGCGGGGTGATTACCGGGGTGTTCGGCGGCATCTTGCGGGATATCTTCTGTAACGACATCCCGCTGGTGTTCCGCCGCGAGCTGTACGCCAGCGTGTCGTTTGCGGCGGCGTGGTTCTACCTGGGTTGTGTGTATTTCAAGCTGCCGGCGGAGCAGGCGATGCTGCTGACTTTGTTTGGCGGGTTCCTGGTGCGGTTGTTGGCGATTCGCTTCCATTGGGAAATGCCCAAGTTCCATTACAACGACCAGCAATGACGCAGTCTCAGGCGCGACACAGCACCTGTGGGAGCGGGTTCACCCGCGAACACGGGCGCAGCCCGTGCCATCCACCGCGGTGGCTTATTCGCGGGTAAACCCGCTCCCACAGTGGACCGAGTAGCTATTGAATGCCGTGCTGGGCCAGCGCCCACTCGACATGCTCGCGCACCAGCTCCGACGCATCCTCGCGCCGCGCCTTCAGCGCCTCGATCACCGGTATCGTCGAAGGCGCATTGCCCAACCCCACCGCCAGGTTGCGCAGCCAGCGCTCATACCCCGCCCGGCGCAACGGCCCGCCTTCGGTCTTGCGCAGGAACGTCCGTTCATCCCACAGGAACATCTCTGCCAGTTCGGCATTCTCCAGCCCGTGCCGTGGCTGGAAGTCCTGCTCCTGGCTGTGCTTGGCAAAGCGGTTCCACGGGCAGACGATCTGGCAGTCATCACAACCGAACACCCGGTTGCCCATCTTTGAACGCAGCTCCACGGGAATGGGACCACGCAGCTCGATGGTGAGGTACGAGATGCAGCGCCGCGCATCCAGCACGTACGGCCCGACAAACGCCTGGGTCGGGCAGATGTCCAGGCAGGCCTGGCAACGCCCGCAGTGTTCGCTGGTGGTGGCTTCGTCCACCGGCAGTGGCAGGTCGACGAACAGCTCGGCCAGGAAGAAGTAACTGCCGGCCTTGCGGTTGAGCAGCAAGGTGTTCTTGCCGATCCAGCCTAGCCCGGCCTGTTCGGCCAGGGCCTTTTCCAGCACCGGGGCGCTGTCGACGAAGGCGCGGTAACCGAACGGGCCGATGGCTTCCTGGATGCGGTCGGCCAGGAACTGCACGCGCTTGCGCACCAGCTTGTGGTAGTCGCGGCCCAGGGCATAGCGCGACACGTAGGCCTTTTCTGGCTGGGCCAGGCGCTGCGCCATCTGCGTGTCGCCGGGCAGGTAGTCCATACGCAGCGAGACCACGCGCACCGTGCCGGGGATAAGCTGGTCGGGGTGTGACCGTTTGCTGCCGTGGGCGCCCAGGTACTCCATCTCGCCCTGGTAGCCGGCGTCGAGCCAGCGTTGCAAGTGGTGTTCGTGTTCGCCAAGGTCGACCCCGGCGATGCCAACGTGGGCAAAACCGAGTTCCTGGCCCCAAATCTTGATCGATTGGGCCAATTGGGCGAGGTCAGGCATAGAGGCGGACATGGATGGGCAGGCAATACGGGCTCAGGTGCGTATAATTCTGCCAGACATTGGAGCCTTTGACCCCATGGCGCAGACCAAACACCCCGGCAATGCCCTGCAACTGCTCAGCAGCGTGACCGTCGCGCACCTGCCAGCGCGGCATGCGCATGCCCATAAAGGTGACTTCGGCCATGTGCTGGTGGTCGGTGGCGACCTCGGTACCGGGGGCGCTGTACTGCTCAGCGCCGAAGCCGCACTGCGCTGCGGCGCCGGGCTGGTCAGCGTGGCGACCCGGCCCGAGCACGTTGGCGCGAGCTTGGCACGCCTGCCCGAGGTCATGTGCCTTGGCGCCAGTTCGGCCAACCAGCTGATAGGCGTGCTGGAGCGCGCTACGGTGCTGGTGGTCGGCCCCGGCCTGGGGCAGGCAGCGTGGGGCCGTAGCCTGTTGTCGGCGGTAGCCAATGCCGAGCGGCCGCAGGTTTGGGATGCCGATGCCCTGAATTTGCTGGCAGGTACTCCGCTGGCGCTGCCTAGCGGCAGCATCCTCACCCCGCACCCAGGGGAGGCGGCGCGGCTGCTGGGGATTTCCACCGAGGCGGTGCAGGCTGACCGCCCTGGGGCCGCGCGCAAGCTGGCGCGGCGTTACAACAGCGTCTGCGTGCTCAAGGGCGCTGGCACCCTGGTGGCGGACCCGGCCGGTCAGCTAGCGCTGTGCGAACGCGGCCACCCGGCAATGGCCGGCGCGGGCCTGGGCGATGTGCTGACCGGCGTCCTGGCGGCGCTGTTGGCCCAAGGCCTGGACGCCTGGAACGCGGCTTGCCTGGGTACATGGCTGCACGCCTGTGCCGGCGAACGCCTGGGTAAAAATGGTAGAGGCCTGGCGGCCAGCGATCTGGCGCCGGTCATTCGTGAGTTGTTGGAGGAGCATTCTGCGTGTCTGGCTTAAACCTGTTTCTGGTCGATGAAGACGCCACGGTCAAATTCGGTGCACAACTGGCCGAAGTGACCGGCGGTCGCGGCGTGATTTTCCTGGAAGGCGACCTGGGGGCGGGCAAAACCACCCTGTCGCGTGGCCTGATCCGAGGCCTGGGCCATACTGGTGCAGTGAAAAGCCCGACCTTTACCGTGGTCGAACCCTACGAAATCGGCGATGTCCGAGCTTTTCACTTCGACCTGTATCGCCTGGTCGATCCGGAGGAGCTTGAGTTCATGGGCATTCGTGACTATTTCGAGGGCGACCCGCTGTGCCTGTTCGAGTGGCCACAAAACGGTGCGGGCGTTTTGCCAAAGCCCGACCTGACCATTACCATAAGCCCCCAAGCGGGCGGACGCTCGCTGAACCTTTCGCCGCAGGGGGCTCGCGGCGAGGCCTGGTGCGTGGCACTGGCGGAACTCTATAAACAGTAAGTGGGGTAGGTATGCGCATACGCGCACTGGTCGCCATCGTTGGGCTGCTGCTGACAACGGTGACCGTTGACGCTCTGGCCGTCACTCAAGTCAAGAGCGTGCGCCTGTGGCGCGCGCCAGACAACACGCGGCTGGTCTTCGACCTGTCTGGCCCCGTGCAGCACAGCGTCTTCACCCTCAGCGCACCTGATCGCCTGGTCATCGACATCAATGGCGCGACCTTGGCTGCGCCATTGAACGTGGCCACCTCCAACACGCCGATCAGCAGCGTGCGTTCGGCCCAGCGCACGCCGACCGACCTGCGCGTGGTGGTCGACCTTAAAAAGTCGGTCACCCCGAAAAGCTTCACCCTGGCGCCCAATGCCCAGTACGGCAACCGCCTGGTGGTCGACCTGTACGACCAGGAAGCCGACGCCATTGCGGCCAGTGCGCCAACGCCGGCGCCGGCCCCGGTGCAAACGCCCGCGACCACGCCAGCCGTGCCCGTGTCGCCGGCCCAGCCAGCCATCAAGCTACCGCCGGCGCCTAGCGGTAAACGTGACATCGTTGTCGCCATCGACGCCGGTCACGGCGGTGAAGACCCGGGTGCTTCCGGTTCGCGCGGCCAGCATGAAAAAGACATCGTGCTGCAGATTGCCCAGGAACTGCAGCGCCAGATCAACACCGAAAAGGGCTTCCGCGCCGAGCTGACCCGTACCGGTGACTACTTCATCCCGCTGCGCAAGCGCACCGAGATCGCCCGCAAGAAGGGCGCCGACCTGTTCGTCTCGATCCACGCCGACGCCGCGCCATCCAAGGCTGCCTTTGGTGCCTCGGTGTTTGCCCTGTCCGACCGTGGCGCTACGTCCGAGACGGCACGCTGGCTGGCCGACACGGAAAACCGCTCTGACCTGATCGGCGGTGCCGGCAACGTCAGCCTCGACGACAAAGACCGCATGCTCGCGGGCGTGCTGCTTGACCTGTCGATGACAGCCACGCTCAGCTCCAGCCTGAATGTCGGGCAGAAGGTACTGGGCAACATGGGCCGCATCACCTCGCTGCACAAGCAGCGCGTGGAGCAGGCGGGCTTCATGGTGCTGAAGTCGCCAGATATTCCGTCGATTCTCGTCGAAACCGGGTTCATCTCCAACGCCAACGAGGCGGCCAAGCTGGCCACTCGCAGCCATCAGCAGGCGCTGGCCCGTTCGATTCATACCGGTGTGCGCCAGTTCTTCCAGCAGAACCCGCCGCCTGGCACCTACATCGCCTGGCTGCGTGACACCGGCAAGATCGCTGCCGGCCCGCGTGAGCACACGGTGCGCCCGGGCGAGACCCTGGCGATGCTCGCCGTGCGCTACCAGGTCAGCGTGGCCAGCCTGCGCAGCACCAACAGCCTCAAGACCGATGAGCTGAAGGTTGGCCAGCGTCTCGATGTCCCCGCCACCACGTTGGCTTCGCAATGACGGGTGGTTCGCGCATCCAGCTGCTCAGCCCGCGGCTGGCCAACCAGATTGCCGCCGGCGAGGTTGTCGAGCGGCCGGCCTCTGTGGCCAAGGAGTTGCTGGAAAACAGCCTGGACTCCGGTGCCCGGCGCATCGACGTGGACGTGGAGCAGGGTGGCGTCAAGCTGCTGAAGGTACGCGACGATGGCAGTGGTATTTCCGCTGACGACCTGCCGCTGGCCCTGGCCCGCCACGCCACCAGCAAGATCCGCGAGCTGGAAGACCTTGAAGGGGTATTGAGCCTGGGCTTCCGTGGCGAGGCCCTGGCCTCGATCAGCTCGGTGGCGCGCCTCACCCTGACCTCGCGTACCGCCAGTGCCAGCGAGGCCTGGCAGGTGGAAACCGAAGGCCGTGACATGCTCCCACGGGTGCAGCCGGCGGCGCACCCGGTAGGTACTTCGGTGGAAGTGCGCGACCTGTTCTTCAATACCCCGGCCCGGCGCAAGTTCCTCAAGGCCGAGAAAACCGAATTCGATCACCTGCAGGAAGTGATCCGCCGGCTGGCGCTGGCGCGCTTCGATGTCGGCTTCCACCTGCGCCACAACGGCAAGAGCATCCTCAGCCTGCACGAGGCCCATGACGAAACCGCCCGTGCGCGGCGGGTCGGTGCCATCTGCGGCCCAGGCTTCATGGAGCAGGCGCTGCCGATCGACGTCGAGCGCAACGGCCTGCGCCTGTGGGGCTGGGTCGGCCTGCCGACCTTCTCGCGCAGCCAGGCAGACCTGCAGTACTTCTTCGTCAACGGCCGTGCAGTGCGCGACAAGCTGGTCGCCCATGCCGTGCGCCAGGCCTATCGTGACGTGCTGTTCAATGGCCGGCACCCGACGTTTGTGCTGTTCCTGGAGCTGGAGCCCAACGGCGTCGACGTCAACGTGCACCCGACCAAGCACGAAGTGCGCTTCCGTGAGGGGCGCTCGGTGCATGACTTCCTGTATGGCACCCTGCACCGTGCGCTGGCCGATGTCCGTCCGGAGGACCAGCTGGCAGCACCTGCCGCTGTGCCTGAGATGGTTCGCCCCACTGGCCAGCAGGCTGGCGAGTTCGGCCCGCAGGGCGAGATGCGCCTGGCTTCGCCGGTGCTTGAGCGGCCCCAGGCACCGCAGCATGCAATTTCCAATGGCGGCAGTGGCGCCGGTTACCAGTATCAATACACCCCACGCCCTTCGCAGCCGCTGCCGGCCGCCGAGACGCAGGCGGTGTATCGCGAATTTTACAAACCACTGGAAAATGGCGTGGTGGCGGCGACGGCCCTGCCCGAAAGCCAGGGTGACATTCCCCCGTTGGGCTACGCACTGGCGCAGCTCAAGGGCATCTACATCCTCGCCGAGAATGCCGTTGGCCTGGTGCTGGTGGACATGCACGCCGCCCACGAGCGGATCATGTACGAGCGCCTGAAGGTCGCCATGGCCAGCGAGGGCCTTAGCGGCCAGCCGCTGCTGGTGCCGGAAACCCTGGCCCTGAGCCAGCGCGAGGCCGACTGCGCCGAAGAACATGCACAGTGGTTCCAGCGGCTGGGCTTCGAGTTGCAGCGCCTCGGCCCCGAGACCTTGGCGATCCGCCAGATCCCAGCCTTGCTCAAGCAGGCCGAGGCCAACCGGCTGGTGCAGGATGTGCTCGCCGACCTGATGGAATACGGCACCAGCGATCGTATCCAGGCGCACCTCAACGAGTTGCTCGGCACCATGGCCTGCCACGGCGCCGTACGCGCCAACCGGCGCCTGGCCATTCCCGAGATGAACGCCCTGCTGCGCGACATGGAAAACACCGAGCGCAGCGGTCAGTGCAACCATGGCCGTCCCACCTGGACCCAGATGGGCCTGGACGACCTGGACAAACTCTTCCTGCGCGGTCGATGAAATGAGCGGCAAGCCCCCTGCAATATTCCTGATGGGCCCGACGGCGGCCGGCAAGACCGACCTGGCCATCGAACTGACCAAAGTGCTGCCGTGCGAGCTGATCAGCGTCGACTCGGCGCTGGTCTATCGCGGCATGGATATCGGTTCGGCCAAACCGTCGAAAGAAATCCTCGCCGCCCACCCGCACCGGCTGATCGACATTCGTGACCCGGCCGAGAGCTATTCGGCCGCGCAGTTCCGCGCCGATGCCTTGGAAGCCATGGCCGAGATCACCGCACGCGGCAAGATTCCGCTGCTGGTCGGCGGCACCATGCTCTATTACAAGGCATTGATCGATGGCCTGGCCGACATGCCGGCGGCCGATGCGGCGGTGCGTGCCGAGCTGGAGGCCCAGGCCGAAGCCCTCGGCCTGGCAGAGCTGCATCGCCAATTGGCTGAAGTCGACCCCGAGTCGGCGGCGCGCATCCACCCCAATGACCCGCAGCGGCTGATTCGGGCGCTGGAGGTCTACCGGGTGAGCGGTGAGAGCATGACAGCCCATCGCCAGCGTCAATTCGCGGAAAGTAGCGGCGCAGACGCAGGCGCTGGCGGGCATTTGCCCTATACTGTCGCGAGTTTGGCGATTGCTCCTACAGATCGTCACATTTTGCATCAGCGAATTGCGTTACGATTTTCACAGATGCTGGAACAGGGCTTCGTCGACGAGGTCCGATCGCTGCGAGCCAGAAGTGACTTGCACGCCGGGCTGCCGTCTATACGGGCAGTGGGTTATCGGCAGGTCTGGGATTACCTGGACGGCAAGCTGACTGAGAATGAGATGCGTGAACGCGGTATCATTGCTACCCGGCAGCTGGCCAAGCGGCAGTTCACCTGGTTGCGTGGCTGGCCTGACGTACACTGGCTTGACAGCCTGGCCTGCGACAATCTGTCCCGCACCTTGAAATACCTTGGGGCCATCTCCATATTGAGCTGAGTCCCTGCTGATTGCCGTCTATTCTTGCGAAGGGGCGGCCTAATTTATCGATTTTATTGATTTTCTATTATTTATCCTTACAGGAGTGCGGCATATGTCAAAAGGGCATTCGCTACAAGACCCTTACTTGAATACCTTGAGAAAAGAAAAGGTCCCGGTATCCATCTACCTGGTCAACGGTATCAAACTTCAGGGCTCGATCGAATCGTTCGACCAGTTCGTGGTACTGCTGAAGAACACCGTCAGCCAGATGGTCTACAAGCACGCCATTTCGACCGTAGTTCCGGCCCGTCCGGTCCGCCTGCCAAGCCCGACCGACGGCGAGCACGGCGACAGCGAGCCAGGCAACGCCTGATAGGAGCCTGCATTGTTCTTTGAGCGCCACGGTGGTGGTGAGCGGGCGCTGCTCGTTCACTTGGAAGGTCAGAACCCTGAGGCGCGCGAAGACCCGCAGGAGTTTCAGGAACTGGCATTGTCGGCGGGTGCCGACATCGTCTCGCTGGTCACGGTGTCAAGGCATCAGCCTTCCGCCAAATACCTGATTGGCAGTGGCAAGGTCGAAGAGTTGCACGACCTGGTCCATGCCGAACAGGTAGACCTGGTGATTTTCAATCACACCCTCACGCCCAGTCAGGAGCGCAACCTCGAACGTGTGTTCGAGTGCCGTGTGCTCGACCGTACCGGGCTGATTCTCGATATCTTCGCCCAACGGGCGCGTACCCATGAAGGCAAGCTGCAGGTCGAACTGGCCCAGCTGGACCACATGAGCACGCGGCTGGTGCGCGGCTGGACCCACCTTGAGCGACAAAAAGGTGGTATCGGCCTGCGCGGCCCAGGTGAAACCCAGCTGGAAACCGACCGCCGCCTGCTGCGGGTACGCATTCGCCAGATCAAGTCTCGCCTGGAGAAGGTGCGCAGCCAGCGCGAACAGGCACGCCGTGGGCGCAAGCGCGCGGACATCCCGTCGGTATCGCTGGTGGGTTACACCAACGCCGGCAAATCCACGCTGTTCAACGCCCTGACCGAGTCCGAGGTGTACGCCGCGGACCAGCTGTTCGCCACCCTCGACCCGACCCTGCGCCGGCTGCAGCTCGACGACCTGGGGCCGATCGTGCTGGCCGACACCGTGGGCTTCATTCGCCACCTGCCGCACAAGCTGGTCGAGGCATTTCGGGCTACGCTCGAAGAGTCGAGCAACTCTGACCTGCTGGTGCATGTGATCGACGCCCATGAGCCAGAGCGTATGGAGCAGATCGAGCAGGTACTGGCGGTGTTGGGCGAGATTGGTGCCGAAGGGTTGCCGATCCTTGAGGTCTATAACAAACTCGACTTGCTCGAAGATGTCGAGCCACAGATCCAGCGCAATGCCGATGGCAAGCCGGAACGGGTCTGGGTATCGGCACGCGATGGGCGTGGCCTGGAGCTGGTTGGCCAGGCAATTGCCGAGTTGCTGGGGGAAGATCTGTTTGTCGGAACCCTGTGCCTGGAGCAGCGTTTTGCCCGTTTGCGCGCGCAATTCTTTGCCTTGGGCGCCGTGCAGAGTGAAGAGCATGATGAAGAAGGGCGCAGCCTGCTGAGCGTGCGACTGCCCATGGTCGAACTGAATCGCCTGGTCAGCCGTGAAGGCATGGAGCCGCAAGTGTTTGTCGAGCAACACACTTTGCAATAAATGCCCGACGAGGTCGCCGGGCAGCAGTGACAGGCATTCTGTAGCATTGGACGGCGCGCCGTGGGCGCGTCTTTGCTTTATCAGATGGAGAGCGCTATGGCTTGGAACGAGCCGGGTGGCAACTCGAACAATCAGGATCCCTGGGGCGGCCGCCGTGGTGGCGGTGGCGGTGGCGGGGACAAGAAAGGTCCGCCGGATCTGGACGAGGCCTTCCGCAAATTGCAGGACAGCCTGAACGGCATGTTCGGCAGTGGCAAAAAACGTGGCGGTGCTGATCGCAATGCCGGCAAGGGCGGTGGCCTGGGCCTGCTGGGCATCGGCCTGGCGGTGCTGGCTGCCATCTGGCTGTACAGCGCCGTGTACGTGGTCGACGAGCAGGAGCAGGCCGTGGTGCTGCGCTTCGGCAAGTACTATGAAACGGTCGGCCCCGGCCTGAACATCTACTTCCCGCCGATTGATCGCAAGTACATGGAAAACGTCACGCGCGAGCGTGCCTACACCAAGCAGGGCCAGATGCTGACCGAAGACGAGAACATCGTCGAGGTGCCGCTGACCGTCCAATACAAGATCAGCAACCTGCAGGACTTCGTGCTCAACGTCGACCAGCCTGAGGTGAGCCTGCAGCACGCGACTGACAGTGCCCTGCGCCATGTGGTGGGTTCCACCTCGATGGATCAGGTGCTGACCGAAGGCCGTGAGCAGATGGCCGTGGATATCCGCGAGCGCCTGCAACGCTTCCTCGACACCTACCGTACCGGTATCACCGTTACCCAGGTCAACGTACAGAGCGCGGCAGCCCCGCGTGAAGTGCAGGAAGCCTTCGACGACGTGATCCGTGCCCGCGAAGACGAGCAGCGTGCCCGCAACCAGGCCGAGTCCTACGCCAATGGCGTGGTGCCGGAAGCCCGTGGTCAGGCCCAGCGCATCATCGAGGACGCCAACGGTTACCGCGACGAAGTCATCGCCCGCGCCAAGGGTGAGGCCGACCGCTTCACCAAGCTGCTGGGTGAGTACCGCAAGGCACCTGACGTGACCCGCCAGCGTCTGTACCTGGAGACCATGCAAGAGGTCTACAGCAATTCGAGCAAGGTCATGGTGGCGACAAAGGACGGGCAGAACAACCTGCTCTACCTGCCATTGGACAAGATGGTCGAAGGCAGCCGCAACCCGTCGGCGCCAACCACCAGCGTGTCGCCATCGGTCAACGATGCGGCCGCCCGTGCGGCGCAGGACCTGCAACAGCAACAGCAGCCGCTGCGCACTAGGGAGAGCCGCTGATGAGCAATAGATCGCTGATCGCCCTGATCGCCGCCGTGGTCCTGGCCATCGTGGCCTGGAACAGCTTCTACATCGTGTCCCAGACCGAGCGTGCGGTATTGCTGCGCTTCGGTAAGGTGGTTCAGGCGGATGTTCAGCCAGGCCTGCACGTGAAGATTCCGTACGTGAACCAGGTGCGCAAGTTCGACGCCCGCCTGATGACCCTCGACGCCCCGACCCAGCGGTTCCTGACCCTGGAGAAGAAAGCGGTGATGGTCGACGCCTACGCCAAGTGGCGCGTCAAGGACGCCGAACGCTTCTACACCGCCACCTCCGGCATGAAGCAGATCGCCGACGAGCGTCTGTCGCGTCGTCTGGAAAGCGGCCTGCGTGACCAGTTCGGTAAACGTACCCTGCACGAAGTGGTTTCCGGTGAACGTGACGCACTGATGGCTGACATCACTGCATCGCTGAACCGCATGGCCAGCAAAGAGCTGGGTATCGAGGTGGTCGACGTGCGCGTCAAGGCCATCGACCTGCCGAAGGAAGTCAACCGCAGCGTGTTCGACCGTATGAGCACCGAGCGGGAGCGTGAAGCCCGCGAGCACCGCGCCAAGGGTAACGAACTGGCTGAAGGTATCCGTGCCGATGCCGACCGTCAGCGCCGTGTACTGCTGGCCGAGGCCTATCGCGAAGCAGAAGAAACCCGTGGTGATGGCGATGCCCAGTCGGCCGCCATCTACGCCAAGGCCTACACCCAGGACGCCGATTTCTATGCGTTCTACCGTAGCCTGCAGGCCTACCGCGAGAGCTTCTCGAGCAAAAGCGACGTGCTGGTCCTGGACCCGAAGAACGAGTTCTTCCGCTACCTGGACAAGAGCAGGCCTTGATGCTCAGGCCCTGATTTTCATGCGGCAGCGCCCCGCCTGGCAGCTAAAACACCAGGCGGGGTGCATCCTGAATGAAAAGGGGTGTATGATGAGGCAGCCGGGAAATTTCCCGGCTTTTTTGCGTCTGCAAGGTTGATTGGCAAAGCGCCAGTCGACAGTTTGGTCAGGTCGCAAGGCAATTTGAGGGTGTCGGGTACGGTGGCTGCGCTGGGATCAGTGCTGCCCGCTGCTGTGCGCGATACCGGCTTTACTGACGGCTCGCCTGCTGGCAAGCCGCCCGGACCAGAGGGGAAATGGCGTAATGGCAACGGTAGACCGCTGGCTGCTGCCAGATGGCATCGAGGAAGTACTGCCACCTGAGGCTGCGCGCATCGAGATCGCGCGTCGCCAGGTGTTGGACCTGTTCCAGAGTTGGGGCTACGAACTGGTCGTCACCCCGCATATCGAGTACCTGGAGTCGCTGCTCACCGGCGCCGGCCAGGACCTGGATCAGCGCACCTTCAAGGTGGTGGACCCGCAGTCCGGCCGCCTGATGGGCTTCCGCGCCGACTTCACCCCGCAGGTGGCGCGCATCGACGCCCACACCCTGCGCCGTGAAGGCCCGAGCCGCCTGTGCTATGCCGGCAGCGTGCTGCACGCCCAGCCGCGCGCGCTGTCCACCTCGCGCAGCCCGATCCAGCTGGGTGCCGAGCTGTATGGCGATGCCAGCCCGACCAGTGACGTCGAAGTCATCAGCCTGATGCTCGCCACGCTGCAACTGGCCGATGTGCCGGATGTGCACATGGACCTGGGTCACGTCGGTATCTACCGCGGCCTGGCCCGTGCCGCCGGCCTGTCCGGTGCGGTCGAGCAGCAGCTGTTCGACGCCCTGCAGCGCAAGTCGGTCGACGAAGTGCAGGCACTGACTGCCGACCTGCCGAAGGACCTGGGCAACATGCTGCGTGCGCTGGTCGAACTGTGCGGCGGCCGCGAAGTGCTGAACGAAGCCCGCGTGCGCCTGGGTCGTGCCCCGGCCAGCGTGCTGGCAGCGCTGGACGACCTGCTGGCGATCGCTGATCGCCTGGCGTCGCGCTTCCCGGACCTGCCGCTGTATTTCGACCTCGGCGAGCTGCGCGGTTACCACTATCACACCGGCGTGGTGTTTGCGGTGTTCGTGCCGGGCGAAGGTCAATCGATCGCCCAGGGCGGGCGCTACGACGACATCGGCGCCGACTTTGGCCGGGCGCGCCCGGCTACCGGTTTCTCCACGGATTTGAAGACCCTGGTCACACTGGGGCGAGCGGAGGTCGTATTGCCAACTGGCGGCATCTGGATGCCGGACAGTGGCGACGCGGCCCTCTGGCAGCAAGTCTGCCAGTTGCGCAACGAGGGCCAGCGTGTGGTCCAGGCCCTGCCTGGCCAGCCGTTGAGTGCTGCTCTCGAGGCGGATTGTGATCGGCAATTGATTCAGCAAGACGGGCGCTGGCAGGTTCTGCCGCTGGCCCAGTGAGTTTCTGCGTCGGCAGTAGGCCGGCAACCAAGTTTGCGTGAATGAGGACCAATGTAATGGGTAAGAATGTCGTCGTCCTGGGCACCCAGTGGGGTGATGAGGGCAAAGGCAAGATCGTCGATCTGCTGACCGAACATGCTGCCGCCGTAGTGCGCTACCAGGGTGGCCACAACGCGGGTCACACCCTGGTGATCAACGGTGAAAAGACCGTTCTGCACCTGATTCCCTCGGGCATCCTGCGTGAAGGCGTACAGTGCCTGATCGGCAACGGCGTGGTCGTTGCCCCGGACGCCCTGATGCGTGAAATCACCAAGCTGGAAGAGAAGGGCGTACCGGTGCGCGAGCGCCTGCGCATCTCCCCGGCTGCGCCGCTGATCCTGTCGTACCACGTGGCTCTGGACCAGGCCCGCGAAAAAGCCCGTGGCGAAGCCAAGATCGGCACCACCGGCCGTGGTATCGGCCCAGCCTACGAAGACAAGGTCGCCCGCCGCGGCCTGCGTGTGGGCGACCTGTTCCACCGCGAGCGTTTCGCCGCCAAGCTGGGTGAGCTGCTGGACTATCACAACTTCCAGCTGGTGAACTACTACAAAGAGCCGGCCATCGACTTCCAGCAGACCCTGGACGAGTGCATGGCCTACGCTGAACAGCTCAAACCGATGATGCTCGACGTCACCGCCGAGCTGCACAACCTGCGCCGCGCCGGCAAGGACATCATGTTCGAAGGCGCCCAGGGTTCGCTGCTGGACATCGACCACGGTACCTACCCGTACGTCACCAGCTCCAACACCACTGCTGGCGGTATCTCCACCGGTTCCGGCGTTGGCCCGATGTACCTGGACTACATCCTGGGTATCACCAAGGCCTACACCACTCGCGTAGGTTCCGGTCCGTTCCCGACCGAACTGTTCGACGAGACCGGCGCTACCCTGGCCAAGCGTGGCCACGAGTTCGGTTCGACCACCGGCCGTGCCCGTCGTTGCGGCTGGTTCGATGCCGTGATCCTGCGTCGCGCCATCGACGTCAACAGCATCTCGGGCATCTGCCTGACCAAGCTGGACGTACTGGACGGCCTGGAAACCATCAGCATCTGCGTTGGCTACAAGAACGAGAACGGTGCCGTCATCGACGCGCCTTCCGATGCCGACAGCTACATTGGCCTGGAGCCGGTGTACGAAGAGATGCCAGGCTGGAGCGAATCGACCCTGGGTGCCAAGACCCTGGAAGAGCTGCCAGCAGCTGCTCGCGCTTACATCAAGCGCATCGAAGAGCTGGTAGGCGCGCCGATCGACATCATTTCGACCGGCCCGGACCGCAACGAGACCATCGTGCTGCGTCACCCGTTCGCCTGATCTGCCCTCCAGGCTGATCTGACGCCGTGGCCCTGAAAGGGGCTGCGGCGTTTTCATTTGTGGGGTATGCCTGTACCGGCCTCTTCGCGGGTAAACCCGCTCCTACAAGGGAATGCGATCCCCTGTAGGAGCGGGTTTACCCGCGAAGAGGCCGGTACAGGCAACCCCATTGCTAGACCTTGGCGCATTTCCCTGCTGCCCCCGGCACAACCCTTGCTGTAAGAAACGTCTGACGATGCCATCAAAATAGTGGCGCCAGAAAACACGAGGGTTACACCGTGTCTGCCATCCTCTCACTGTTACGAAGCCGCCTTTTGCGGCCTGTGTTTGTTGCCCTTGGTATCGCTCTTCTGGTGCAGGTACTGGTTGCCGTTGCGCTTACCCGTAGCACAGTCACCGCCTTGGAGGCTGATCTGGGCGAACGCTTGGGCAATGACAGCCGCCAGCTCGCCAGCGACCTGGAGCAAGCCGGGCAAGATGTGCGCTCGGGCCTCGACGGCCTGTCCAGCAGCACCCGCCAGCGCCTCAGTGCCGGCTTGTCGGCCCGCCTGCAAAGCGAGCAGCAGCAACTGCGCAGCACCCTGGAAAAGAACCTCAAGGACTCCGCCAACGACATGGCCGAGCTGTTGGCGTCAGTCGCCCCGCGGGCAATCTGGGACAACGACGTGCCGGTGCTGTCCGACTTCGCCCGGCGTGCCCAGCGTAACCCCAACGTGCTGTTCGTGGTCTACGACGATGCCCAGGGCCAGCACCTGACCCGCTACCTGAACCGGCAAAACCCGATCAACCAGGCGTTGATGGATAAGGGCCAGGGCGAGCGTGCCCTGGACAAGGTGATCGATGCGGCCCGGCGTGACCCGGCGGTGTACTTCGTCGAAGCGCCAATCAACCCCAATGGTGCAGAAATCGGCAAAGTGGTGATGGGGGTTTCGACGGCTGGCATCGACCAGGAGCTCAAGGCCCTCGACCAGCGCTTTGCGGCGTTGATTGCCAGCGGCGAGCAACTGGTTGGCGATAGCCTGGTCGGCGCTGCCGCCGACAGTGGCAAGACCCTGCGTGAGCGCCTGGAAAAGGCCCAGGGCAGTGCAGCCGCCATGCAGGCCAACACCGCGCAGGCCGTGCGCGATGCCGCTGCAGAGTTGCGCTGGCGTATTGGCCTGGGCCTGGTAGTGGTCGGCCTGGGTGTGCTGTTGGTGGTGGCCGTGGTGCTTGGCCGCCGGGTGCTGAGCAAGTTGCGCCTGCTGATTGCCGCCTTGGACGATCTGGCGGCAGGCGAGGGTGACCTGACCAAGCGCGTGCCGCTCGATAGCCGCGACGAAATTGGCGACATGGCTTCGGCGGTGAACCGCTTCGTCGACAAGTTGCAGCCGATCGTGCGCGAGGCGGGCGAGGTAGCGCAGCGCACCGGCGTGGAGATTGGTGCGATGGCCCAGCGCAATGCCGGCGCCGATGCGGCTGCGGCGCTACAGCGCGATGAAGTGGCGGCCAGCCTGCGTGATCTGTCGAGCATGGCCGACGAAGCCCAGGCCGAAAGCCATGCGATGCAGGCAGCGTTGCAGCAAGTGGTGGATATCCGCCAGGCCACCGATGAAAACAGCCGCACCTCGACCCAGCTGGCCGGTTTGATCGAGAACCTGGCTGGGCAGGTGGATGCTGGCTCCCAGGTAATCGAGCGCCTGGCCAAGCAGAGCGAGCAGATCGAAGTGGTGCTGACGGTGATTCATGGTATTGCCGAGCAGACCAACTTGCTGGCCTTGAACGCTGCCATCGAAGCGGCCCGTGCTGGTGAAACCGGGCGTGGGTTTGCCGTGGTGGCCGATGAGGTAAGGGCGCTGGCGAGCAAGACGCAGAGCTCTACGGGGGATATCCAGGCGCATATCGCCGCGCTGCAGAAGGGCGCCAAGGAGGCCGTGGCCACCATCAGCCAGGCCGGGCTCAAGGCCAGTGAAGGGCTGCTGGTGCTGCGTGACAACGAGCGCCGACAGCAGTCGGTGCAGGCGGCGGTGGAGCAGGTGCACGCAGCCATCGGCCTGGCCACCCGCGCCGCTGAGCAGCAGGCGAGTGGGGCGCAGGCGGTGCGTGGGCGGGTAGAGACCATTCATGCCCAGGCTGAGCGCTCGGCCGAGGTGGTGATGCAGACCACGGCCAGCAGCAAGGTGCTGGATGATCTGGCTGCGCAACTGCGGGCCAGCCTGGGCCAGTTCAGGGCGTAGAAATGCGCAGATGCATCGCAACCCCTGTGGGAGCGGGTTCACCCGCGAAGAATGCGACGCGGTGGATGGCACGGGCTTCGCCCGTGTTCGCGGGCAAGCCCTAATGCCAGTCAGTTAAGCAGTAAGGGCTGACAGGTGCTTGCCTTGAGATGTTGGGTGCCTGTGAGATCGAGCGCCGCCCGCGCGGCGCTTCGCGGCACAAGGCCGCTCCCACATTTGTTTAGGGCCAATTATTCCTGTGCCTTTGGCGCGCGCACCCTGGGCGCATGGCTGGAGATTGAAAAACAGCAGCGGCGCAGCCGATATCGAAGGGAACAAACAAGGCGAACAGCGATGCCCCCACAGAAGTGACTGGCCCGAAACAGACAGTGGGAGCGGCCTTGTGCCGCGAAGCGCCGCGCGGGCGGCGCTCGATCGCATAGGCGATGCTAAAGGCTCGGCGAACACCTCGCCTTTTCTTAACTGACTGGCATTAGGGCAAGCCCGCTCCCACAGGGATCGCGCCAGCTTTTAGAAATTGAGCAAGACAGTTGCTCCCACAGGTACAACGCAGGCCTGAGAGCGGCGCGGTACCTGTGGGAGCGGGCAAGCCCGCGAAGAAGGTTACGCCTTGTTCAGGTACATCCGCGTAGTCAGCAGGTAAACCGGCAACCCCGACACCACGATCAGCAATGCCGCATAAGGCGCCGCCGCCGCGAACTCGACGTTGGCGGTATGCGCCCACACCTCGGTAGCCAGGGTGGTCATGCCGGTCGGGCTGAGCAGTAGCGTGGCGGTCAGCTCCTTCATCGCATCCAGGAACACTAGGGCAAAGGCCGCCGCCATGGCCGGGAAGATAATTGGCAAGGTCACCCGGCAGAACGCAGCAAAGCTGCTGGCGCCCAGGGTCCGTGCGGCTTCTTCCAGCGTTGGCGAAGCCTTGTTCAGCGCGGTACGCACAGGCGACTGTGCCAGCGGCAGGAACAGCAGCGCATAGGCCAGCAGCAGCAAGGCCGTGGTCTGGTACAGCGCCGGCACGTAGTGCAGGGCGAAGAACACCAGGGTCAGGGCAATCACCAGGCCGGGCAGGGCGTGCAGCAGGTACGGCAGGCGCTCGGCCCAGATCGCCAGGCGGCCCTTGTAGCGCACCACCAGGAAGCTGATTGGCAGTGCCAGCAGCACGCAGAAGCCGGCACCGCCCAGCGACACCGACAGCGAAGTGAACAGCGCCTTGGAAATGGCCGCCACCGGGAATGCCGCCGACGAGCCAACGCTCAGCCAGTAACCGAGCATGGCCAGCGGAATACCGCTGCCCAGCACCGCCAGGCCCACGCAGAGCAGTTGCGCCAGCACCGCCCAGCCACGCAGCCGCACCGGTTGCGCACGGCGTGCCACGCCCTGGCCGATGCGCACATGGCGGGCCTTGCCGCGTACGCGCAATTCCAGCCACAGCATCACCAGGCACATCGCCAGCAACACTGCAGACAACATCGCCGCGTTGGCATTGCTGAACTCCAGTTCAAACTGCTGGTAGATCGCCGTGGTGAATGTTTGCAGGCCGAGGATCGACAGTGCGCCGAACTCGACCAGCATGTGCAGGGCAATCAGTAGCGCACCGCCGAGCATCGACGGCCATAGCAGCGGCAGGGTGACTTTGACGAACACGCCCCAGCGGCTGCAGCCCAGGGTGCGCGCCGACTCCTCCAGCGAGGTGTCGAGGTTGCGCAGGGTGGCAGCCACCGGCAGGAACACCAGCGGGTACTTGGACAGGGCCATGACCATGATCGCCCCGCCCAGCCCTTCAAAGTCCGAGCTCAGCGATACCCAGGTAAAGCTGCTGACGAACGATGGCACCGCAAACGGCAGGCACAACACCACGCCCCACAGCCGGCGGCCGGCCAGGTTGCTGCGCTCCAGCAACCAGGCCAGCGCCAGGCCGACCACCATGCAGGTCAGCGTCACCCCGACCATCAGCAGCAGGGTGTTGCGCATCAGCCCCCAGACAAAGGGTCGCCACAGTAGGTGCAAGGCTTCGCGCCAGCCGGCTTCCCAGGCTTTGATGGCGACATAGGCCAGCGGCAGCAAGCTCATCGCCACCAGAAACAGTACGGGCAGCAGCACCCAGATGGAAGGGCGCTTGCGGCGCGGTACGAAGCGTACCGGCACCGGCTCGGATAGGGCGGCGGTCATCAGAGCAGGCCGACTTCGCGTTCAAGCTCGATGGCTTCCTCGGCATTGCCAAGGTCAGCCGGCGAAATTTTTGGCGGGCGCAGCTCTTCGAACGGCTTCAGGCCACGGTCAGAGACCATGCCTTTGTGCAGCGGGTATTCGGCGGTGGTCTGGGTGATCACGCGCTGGCCTTCTTCACTGGCCATCCAGTTCAGCAGGGCCTGGGCTTCTTTCGGGTGCTTGCTGGCCTTGACCACGGCCGCGCCCGAAATGGTCACCAGGTTGCCGGCATCGCCGTCAGCCAGGTAGTAGAGTTTGGTGTCCAGTTTGCCGCGTTCGCGTTCAAGCGCGTACCAGTAGTAGTTGTTTACCAGCACTGCAGCCACTTCGCCTTTTTCCACGGCTTTGAGGGCCACCATGTTGTTGGTGTAGGTTTTGCCGAAGGCTTTCAGGCCGGTCAGCCATTCTTCGGTGGCTTCACGACCGTGCATTTTCAGGATGGCCACAGCCTGCTCCTGGAACGCACCGCTGGTGGGTACATAGCCGACACGGCCTTCCCACTCAGGGTTGGCGAAGTCCATCACCGTGGTTGGCAGGTCTTTTTCGTCGACCTTCTTCGGGTTGTACACCACGATGCGCGTACGGGCCGTGATGCCCATCCAGGTGCCGTTGGCGCCAACGTACTCCTTGGGCATCATGTTCGCGGTGGCGTCGTCGATCTTGGCTAGCAGGCCCAGCTCGCCGAGGTTGTTCAGCGGTGGCGACTCTTCGGTGTAGATGATGTCGGCCGGCGAACGGTCGCCTTCCTCGATGATCTGGCTGGCCAGCTGGTTGCTGCTGCCCTTGCGGATATTGATGTGAATGCCGGTCTTGGCCTCATAGGCCTTGGCGATGGCTTCGCCGATTTCCTTGTGCTGACCGTTGTACATGGTCAGGTTGACCGGTGCGTCTGCCATGGCGGCCGGAGCGCCGATGACTAGGCTCAGCACGGCGGCGGCCAAGGTACGCATCAGCGGTTGCGGGCGGATCGTCATGCGGGTACTTCCTCGCTTACGGCTACATATTTGGAAACAATGGTAAACGAAATCGTTTCTCAAGTGGCCGGGTGACGAGAAATTCATGGGCGGATCGCCTTGGGCCAGAGCAATCCCGGCAGGCGAGGAGGGCGAGACATAAATCGCAGGCAAGAAAAAACCCACTAGCAAGCTAGTGGGTTTTTGTATGGTGCCCAGGAGAAGACTCGAACTTCCACGACCTTGCGGTCACTGATACCTGAAACCAGCGCGTCTACCAATTCCGCCACCTGGGCAAAGCTTTACATCATCTGGAGAAGGCGACTATCGTTCGCTTCACACAGTAGTAACAGATCCTTGGTCATCTGTTACTTGAAAATATTTGGTGCCCAGGAGAAGACTCGAACTTCCACGACCTTGCGGTCACTGATACCTGAAACCAGCGCGTCTACCAATTCCGCCACCTGGGCACACATTCGAGATTACTTGATGCTTTACAGCGCCTTTCGTCTCTACTACAACTTCAGCAACTTCGAGGTTGTCCGTCGTTGTGGTGCGCACTATACGGACGCTCCCCAAGGCTGTAAAGCCCCCAATCAAAAAAAATTTCAAAAAATTCAACTTGTTGATTCCACAGGCCTATTGCTGCTGTCTATGCACTGCAGCGGGGGGCTGTCCAAGGCTGACATTTCCGGTTTCAATACGCCTATGCCAGAATTCCTATCTATATACCCCAAGGTGAACCCCTTCTGATGGCCGATTGGCAATCCCTCGATCCCGAGGCCGCTCGCGAAGCGGAAAAATACGACAACCCCATTCCCAGCCGTGAGCTGATCCTGCAGCGCCTCGCCGACCGTGGCGAACCTGCTGCCCGCGAGGAGCTGGCGAAAGAGTTTGGTCTGTATGAAGAAGACCAGATCGAAGCCTTGCGCCGCCGCCTGCGTGCCATGGAGCGCGATGGCCAGCTTATCTATACCCGGCGCGGCACTTATGCCCCGGTAGACAAGCTGGACCTTATCTGCGGCCGCGTCTCGGGCCACCGCGATGGCTTTGGCTTCCTGATCCCGGACGATGGCAGCGAAGACCTGTTCCTCAGCCCGTCGCAAATGCGCCTGGTGTTCGACGGTGACCGCGGCCTGGCCCGCGTCTCTGGCGTCGACCGCCGTGGCCGCCGCGAAGGCGTGCTGGTCGAAGTCATCTCCCGTGCCCACGAAAGCGTGGTCGGCCGTTACTTCGAAGAAGGCGGCATCGGCTACGTGACCCCGGACAACCCGAAGATCCAGCAGGAAGTGCTGGTTACTGCCGGGCGTAACGGTGGCGCGAAGATCGGCCAGTTCGTCGAAATCAAGATCACCCACTGGCCAACCCCGCGCTTCCAGCCGCAAGGCGACGTGGTCGAGGTCATCGGCAACTACATGGCGCCGGGCATGGAAATCGACGTTGCCCTGCGCAGCTACGACATTCCGCACGTCTGGCCCAATGACGTGGTCAAGGAAGCGCGCAAGTTCCGCTCCGAGGTAGAAGAGAAGGACAAAGAGAAGCGCGTCGACCTGCGTCACCTGCCGTTCGTCACCATCGACGGTGAAGACGCCCGCGACTTCGACGACGCTGTCTATTGCGAACCGCTGGGCAAGCTGCGCCTGTTCTCGGGCGGCTGGCGCCTGTACGTGGCCATCGCCGATGTGTCCAGCTACGTGCGCCTGGGCTCGGCCCTGGACGTCGAGGCCCAGCAGCGCGGTAACTCGGTGTACTTCCCCGAGCGCGTGGTGCCGATGCTCCCCGAAGAGCTGTCCAACGGCCTGTGCTCGCTGAACCCGCACGTCGATCGCCTGGCCATGGTCTGCGAAATGACCATGAACAAAGCCGGCCAGATGGTCGACTACCAGTTCTACGAAGGCGTGATCCACTCCCACGCCCGCCTGACCTACAACAAGGTCAGCAGCATGCTCGAGCACTCGCGTACCCGTGAGGGCAAGGCGCTGCGCGAGGAGTACAAGGAAGTCGTACCGGACCTGAAGAACCTGTACAACCTGTACAAGGTGCTGGTCGATGCCCGTCACACCCGTGGCGCCATCGACTTCGAGACCCAGGAAACCCGCATCATCTTCGGCGACCAGCGCAAGATCGCGGAAATCCGCCCGACCGTGCGCAACGACGCCCACAAGCTGATCGAGGAATGCATGCTGGCGGCCAACGTGGCCACTGCCGAATTCCTGCAGAAGCACGGCGTACCAGCGTTGTACCGTGTGCACGACGGCCCGCCACCAGAGCGCCTGGAAAAACTGCGCGCCTTCCTTGGCGAGCTGGGCCTGAGCCTGCATAAGGGCAAGGACCCATCGCCGAAGGACTACCAGGCCCTGCTGGCGAGCATCGCCGGGCGCCCGGACTTCCACCTGATCCAGACGGTGATGCTGCGCTCGTTGAGCCAGGCGGTGTACAGCACCGACAACAACGGCCACTTCGGCCTGAACTACGAGGCGTACACCCACTTCACCTCGCCGATTCGCCGTTACCCGGACCTGCTGGTGCACCGCGCCATCCGCAGCATCATCCGTTCCAAGGTCGATACCCCGCACGTCAAGCGTGCTGGCGCCATGAGCATTCCCAAGGCGCGTATCTACCCGTACGACGAGAACACCCTCGAGCAACTCGGCGAGCAGTGCTCGATGACCGAGCGCCGCGCCGATGAAGCCACCCGTGACGTGGTCAACTGGCTCAAGTGCGAGTACATGAAGGACCGTGTGGGCGAGACCTTCCCGGGTGTGATCACGGCGGTGACCGGTTTCGGCCTGTTCGTCGAGCTGACCGACATCTATGTAGAAGGCCTGGTGCACGTCAGTGCATTGCCGGGTGACTATTACCACTTCGATCCAGTGCACCACCGCCTGTCGGGCGAGCGCACCGGACGTAGCTTCCGCCTGGGTGACACGATCGAGGTCAAGGTCATGCGTGTTGACCTGGACGAGCGCAAGATCGACTTCGAAGTGTCGGAAAAAACCCTCGCTGCGCCGATCGGCCGCAAGCAGCGCGGCGCCGCGCCAGCTACCGACAAGGTTGAGCAGCAGCCAGTAACCGAAGCGAAAGCCTCGCCTAAACCGCGCAGCCGCAAGAGCGAAGCTTCTGAAGCGTACTTCCCGAAAGACGCCGTGCAGCGTAACGCCGAAGTGCGTAAAAGCCGCGAGATGAAGAAGGCATTGATGACCGACGCTCGCAGCAGCGCCGGCAGCAAGTCGGAAAAAGGCGGCAAGTCGTCCGGTTCCGGCAAGCCGACCAAGCACCGTAAAGGCCCGCCGAAGTCCGGCGCGCCACGCAAGAGCAAGAGCAAGTCATGAGTCAGCTGGAAAAGATCTACGGCGTGCACGCCGTGCAGGCATTGCTGCAGCACCATCCGAAGCGGGTCAAGCAGATCTGGCTATCGGAAGGGCGCAGCGAGCCACGCCTGCAAGCGCTGCTGGCGCTGGCCGCGGAAAACCGCGTGGCGGTTGGCCAAGCCGAGCGCCGCGAGATGGATGCCTGGGTCGAGGGCGTGCACCAGGGCGTTGTTGCCGAGGTCAGCCCGAGCCAGGTGTGGGGCGAGCTGATGCTTGAGGAGTTGCTTGAGCGCACTGAAACGCCGCCGCTGATTCTGGTGCTGGACGGTGTAACCGACCCGCACAACCTCGGTGCCTGCCTGCGTACCGCCGATGCCGCCGGTGCCACGGCGGTGATCGTGCCCAAGGACAAATCGGCAACCCTTACCCCGGTGGTACGCAAGGTCGCTTGCGGCGCCGCCGAGGTGATTCCACTGGTGGCCGTGACCAACCTGGCGCGTACGCTGGAGAAGTTGCAGCAGCGTGGCTTGTGGGTTGTCGGTACTGCTGGCGAGGCCGAGCAGGAGATTTATCAGCAAGACCTGACCGGTCCGCTGGTGATGATCATGGGCGCGGAAGGCAAGGGCATGCGCCGGCTGACCCGTGACCATTGCGATTTCCTGGTGAAATTGCCGATGGGCGGTAGCGTCAGCAGCCTGAACGTTTCGGTCGCGACCGGGGTTTGCCTGTTTGAAGCTGTGCGTCAGCGGCAGGCCAAGCGCTGATCTATAGCCTGTACCGGCTTATTCGCGGGTAAACTCGCTCCTACAAGGGATTGCGGTCCCTGTAGGAGCGGGTTTACCCGCGAATAGGCCATCAGCTTGTGAATATGTTTCAGGCTGTTCAAATATTCACCAATCACCTTGCTTGTACGCCCCGGCTTCTCTACAATTGCGCCCCTTGCCGAGCTGGCAGGCGCGCATGTGCCTCCCCTCCGTGCAAGACATACAGTGTCATTCACTCCTTGTCTGACCAGATTCCCTGGCAGACTACTAACCCGTAAGGAGCATTCATGCGTCATTACGAAATCATCTTCCTGGTTCACCCGGACCAGAGCGAGCAAGTCGGCGGCATGGTTGAGCGTTACACCAAGCTGATCGAAGAAGATGGTGGCAAGATCCACCGCCTGGAAGACTGGGGCCGTCGTCAACTGGCCTACGCAATCAACAATGTTCACAAGGCTCACTACGTGATGCTGAACGTTGAGTGCACCGGCAAGGCCCTGGCCGAGCTGGAAGACAACTTCCGCTACAACGATGCCGTTATCCGTAACCTGGTCATCCGTCGCGACGAAGCCGTTACCGGCCAGTCCGAGATGCTGAAGGCTGAAGAGAACCGCAGCGAGCGCCGTGAGCGTCGCGAGCGTCCTGAGCATGCTGACTCCGCCGAAGGCGACGACAGCAATGACAGCGACTCCAGCGATAACGCTGACGAGTAATCCACGGACCTTTAGAGGAGCCTATTAAATGGCACGTTTCTTCCGTCGTCGTAAATTCTGCCGCTTCACTGCTGAAGACGTGAAAGAGATCGACTTCAAAGATCTCAACACCCTGAAAGCTTACGTATCCGAAACCGGCAAGATCGTTCCAAGCCGCATCACCGGTACCAAAGCTCGTTATCAGCGTCAGCTGGCTACCGCTATCAAGCGCGCCCGCTTCCTGGCCCTGCTGCCCTACACCGACAGCCACGGCCGCTGAGACCGGGTCGTCGACAAGCAGTAAGGGATTAGCATGCGAGCGTTAGCAAGTTTCATCATGCGCGGTCGTGTGCAGGCCACCCTGGTGGTGGTCATCAGCGCGGTACTGCCGCTGCTGTTCTGGTTGAGTGCCGCTGCCAGCAGCCTTGTGCTGCTGCGGCGTGGGTTCAAGGATGCTACATCGGTCATCGCCGGCGGCCTGCTGGCCGGGTTGGCCGTGTGGGTCATGGGCGATCCCATCACCTTTCTGGTGATTGCGGGTTCCCTGGCCTTGGCCGCCATGTTGCGTGCCGAGCATCCCTGGAGCCGGGTGTTGCTGGCCAGTGCCGTGTTCGCCGTGGCGTTTAGCCTCGTGCTCGATCTGGTACTGGCGCAAACCTTCGATGTGCTGGCCAAGGCGTTTGCCGAAGCCATGCCAAAAATCGAGGGGCAACCGGTGCTCTCCGGTGAGCTGATCCGCCCTGTGCTGGTCGCTTCCACAGCAGTGACGGTGCAATTGTTCAGTGTGCTGGCCTTGGTGCTGGCGCGCTACTGGCAGGCAGCGTTGTACAACCCTGGAGGCTTCGGTCGCGAGTTTCGCGCGCTGAAGTTGCCGAAACAGACCATGGCGGTCTTGGTGGCAGTGATGGTGGTGGCGCCGTTTATCGGTCCGCAGTTCATCATCCTGGCATCGGCTTCCAGCCTGGTACTGGTGCTGGCCGGCATCGCCTTGATGCACGGGCTGGTGGCACAGGGCCGACTGGCCGGTTTCTGGCTGGTGGGTATGTACGTGACGTTGCCGCTGATCATGCAGCTGATTTATCCGTTGCTGGTGGTTTTGGCCATTGTCGACAGCCTGATTGATTTTCGCGGTCGCAAGTCCCCCAAGGGGAATGACTCCGCGAACGGTGAAGGTTAAAAGTTAAGAGGTTTTACCAAATGGAACTGATCCTGCTGGAAAAAGTCGCTAACCTGGGCAACCTGGGCGACAAAGTAAAAGTTAAGGCTGGTTACGGCCGTAACTTCCTGCTGCCATTCGGCAAGGCCACCGTTGCCAACGCCGCCAACCTGGCTGCGTTCGAAGAGCGTCGCGCCGAGCTGGAAAAAGCAGCAGCTGACAAGAAAGCTTCGGCTGAAAGCCGCGCTGCCCAACTGGCCGAGCTGGAAGTGACCATCACTGCCACCGCTGGCGACGAAGGCAAGCTGTTCGGTTCGATCGGCACCCACGACATCGCTGACGCCCTGACCGCCTCCGGCGTTGAAGTGGCCAAAGCTGAAGTTCGTCTGCCGAACGGCACCATCCGTCAGGTTGGCGAATACGACGTAGCCGTGCACCTGCACAGCGACGTTGAAGCCACCGTACGTGTGGTCGTCGTAGCTGCCTAAGCTGCGCTGACTGGCTGGCTCCTTGCGGGCCAGGCGGTTAACATCGGGCACGGTCCTGTTTTTTACAGGCCGTGCCCTTTGTCTTTTTCATCCTCCAGAATTCTTTCGTGGCCATGAACGAGATCACCACTTCCGAACAGCTTGACCTGCAAACCGCAGCCCTGAAGGTGCCGCCGCATTCCATCGAGGCCGAACAGGCCGTGCTCGGTGGCCTGATGCTGGACAACAACGCCTGGGAGCGGGTGCTGGACCAGGTGTCGGATGGCGATTTTTACCGGCATGACCACCGCCTGATCTTCCGTGCCGTGCACAAGTTGGCCGACGCCAACCAGCCATTCGACGTGGTGACCCTGCACGAGCAGCTGGACAAGGAAGGCCTGTCGTCGCAAATCGGCGGCCTGGCGTACCTGGCCGAGCTGGCCAAAAACACACCGTCGGTGGCCAACATCAAGGCCTACGCCGCGATCATTCGCGAGCGGGCCACGTTGCGCCAGCTGATCAGTATCAGTACCGACATCGCCGACAACGCCTTCAACCCGCAAGGGCGCAACGCTGCAGAAATTCTTGACGACGCCGAACGGCAGATCTTCCAGATCGCCGAGGCGCGGCCGAAAACCGGTGGCCCGGTAGGTGTCAACGACCTGCTGGCCATGGCCATCGACCGCATCGACACGCTGTTCAACTCCGACAGCGACATCACCGGTATTTCTACCGGTTACACCGATTTGGACGAGAAGACCAGCGGCCTGCAGGCTGCCGACCTGATCATCGTCGCCGGCCGTCCGTCGATGGGTAAGACCACCTTCGCCATGAACCTGGTGGAAAACGCCGTACTGCGCAGCGAAAAGGCGGTGCTGGTGTTCTCCCTCGAGATGCCAGGCGAATCGCTGATCATGCGTATGCTTTCGTCCCTCGGTCGTATCGACCAGACCAAGGTGCGTTCCGGCCAGCTGGACGACGATGACTGGCCGCGCCTGACCTCGGCGGTGAACCTGCTCAACGACCGCAAGCTATTCATCGACGATACCGCCGGTATCAGCCCGTCGGAAATGCGTGCACGTACCCGCCGCTTGGCCCGGGAGCATGGTGAAATCGGCATGATCATGGTCGACTACCTGCAGCTGATGCAGATCCCGGGGTCGGCCGGTGACAACCGGACCAACGAAATTTCCGAGATCTCCCGCTCGCTCAAGGCACTGGCCAAGGAGTTCAATTGCCCGGTCATCGCCCTGTCGCAGCTGAACCGCTCGCTGGAACAGCGCCCGAACAAACGCCCGGTGAACTCCGACTTGCGTGAATCCGGTGCAATCGAGCAGGACGCCGACGTGATCATGTTCGTGTACCGCGACGAGGTGTACCACCCCGAGACCGAGCACAAGGGCGTGGCGGAAATCATCATCGGTAAGCAGCGTAACGGCCCCATCGGCTTTGTACGCCTGGCGTTTATTGGTAAGTACACCCGCTTTGAGAACCTTGCTCCGGGGATGTACAACTTCGACGATGATGAATAACTGATTGAGCTAGCAGGGGCCCCTGTAGGAGCGGGGGGGGGGGGGGGGGGGGGGGGGGGGGGGGGGGGGGGGGGGGGGGGGGGGGGGGGGGGGGGGGGGGGGGGGGGGGGGGGGG
>NZ_JBIVIF010000053.1:14157-40648 GCF_044749595.1 Pseudomonas sp. NPDC089392 | reverse complement strand
CTGCTCAAAAAATGAGCAGGTGCAGTGGAACACCTGGGTCAGTTTTCAGTCAGCACAATGGGCGAAACTGGGTCATTTTTCGGTCAGCGGCAACATATGTGGACTTCGAACAATTAGACCCATGCCGTACTCAGATCAAGCAACCCACCATGGAGCATAGTCAGCCGCCTCGCGCACTCATTCCAGGCATGAGTACGGCCCGCTACCCAACGCTTGGGCATAATCACAAAATCGCTCGGAGCCGGCCCAGCGAGGCCGCATGGCCGAATGGAAATGATCAGCAATGTGCTGCGGCAACCTGCTTGCGTTCACCAATGGGCGAAACACCGAAGAAACGGCTGTAGCATTTGGAAAAATGCGCCGGCGAAACGAAGCCACAGGCGAGTGCGATATCGCGTACTTGCGATTCACTGTGCAACAACAGCTGCCGGGCCCGCGACAGGCGCAATTCAAGGTAATACTGGCTTGGCGTATTTTGAAGGTGCTTGTGAAACAGACGCTCCAGCTGCCGAACGGAGATGTCGTTCAACTGTGCCAGCTCCTCCAAGGTCATGGGGTCTTCAAGGTTAGCTTCCATAATGCTGACGACCTGGCTGAGCTTGGGTTGGGAGGTACCTAGTTTCTGTCGCAAGGGCACGCGCTGACGTTCCTGCGAACTACGGACTCGGTCACATAACAGCAGTTCGGCTGCATGCGCGGCAATCTCTCGCCCGCCAGGCTCGCGGGTGATCAGTTGCAGGATCATGTCCATGGAGGCTACACCACCGGAGCTGGTGTAACGGTCTCGGTCAAGTTCAAACAGCTGGTTGGAAATGATGATGCCAGGGAAGCGCTCCTTCAACGCTTCGATGTCTTCCCAATGGATGGTGCAGCGGTAACCCGTGAGCAAATTGGCGCGCGCCAACAAATGACTACCTGTGCAAATGCCACCCAACGCCACCTGGTCATGGGCGAGCCTGCGCAGCCAGTTCACGATGGCGCGGGTATTGTGGTCGGAGACGATGGGGTTAGGCCCTACCACGAACAGCATGTCGAGCTTGGGCACGTCCTTGATGCTGTGGTCAGGCAGGATGCGCATGCCGTTGCTGGCGCTCACCGGCTCCATGTCGGCGGCGATGATGAGCGTTTGGAACAAGGTCCTGCGGGCGGCCAGGTTAGCCATGCGCAAGGTCTCCACGGCGGAGGCAAACCCAATGGTGGTGAAATTAGGAATCACCAGAAACCCGATAACCTTGGGCGGGGGATCATTGACAGGGTATCCCGTGGCCAGTAGCGAGGACTTCAGCGTACCCATCAATACGGCTCCTTCAATGCAAAATGACGTGCTTCGCGCCTGTTTACCGATACCGGCAATTTATTGTGTACAAGGTATTCATGCCAGAATTGAGGGCATATTACACGGAGTGATCGGGCAATAGGGACGTACTGGCCGATATTCGCCCCATGATTACGGCTCGTCGCAAAAAGCAAAAACCCTGCGAACGCGTTGCCTTCGCAGGGGGAAATGGCTCGACCAGGTTTAGGCTGATTCGGTTGCAGCATTGGGCAGTGGGCGCTTCTTGGGCGAGAAGATAGAGCTCATGCACACGATGGACAGTGCCAGCGCACCAGTTGCCAGCACTTCCATGCGGTGTCCCGGCATGACCAGCATCATCGCTAGAATACCGATGATGGAGGCGACGACCAGGTAGCTGAGCCAAGGGAACAACCACATCTTGAAGGCCATGACCTGACCTCGGCGGGTCATCTGCTTGCGCAGGATCAATTGCGATACCGCGATGGCCAGGTAGACCAGCAATGCCACGGCACCGGAGCTCGCCAGCAGGAAGGAGAACACCTCGTCCGGTGCGAAGTAGTTCAACGCGGTGGTCAGGAAGCCTACAGCGGTGCTGGCCAGTACCGCGACGAATGGCACACCGACTGATGAGGTGCGCTGTAGAACGGCAGGGCCGTCGCCACGTTTGCTCAGCGAGTAGACCATGCGCGATGCGGTGTAGATCGCCGAGTTGAGGCAGCTGGCCACGGCGATCAGCACGACGATATCCACGATCATCTTGGCGTGAGGGATATTCATCAGCTCAAGGGCTCTTTGATAGGAGCCGACCTGCACCAGCATGGGGTCGTTCCATGGCACGATCGAGACGATCAGGAACACCGAGACGATATAGAAGATGCCCATGCGCCAGACGACCGAGTTGGTGGCTCGGGTAATCTGCCTGGAGGGGTCTTTCGACTCTGCGGCGGCGATGGTGACGATTTCAGTGCCCATGAAGCTGAACACCGTGGTCAGCATGGCGCCAATGACCGCAGCCATGCCGTTGGGCATGAAGCCGCCGAAGTCATTGCTCAACTTGACCACGCCACTGACGCTGAGGTTTGGCACGACGCCGGTCAGGGCCAGCGCACCCAAGGCGATGAAGCCCAGCACGGCAATGACCTTGAGCATGGCGAACCAGAACTCGAACTCCCCATAGCGGGCAACGCTGAACAAGTTGGTCAAGGTCAGTAAGGCGGTGACTGCCAGCGCGAACTCCCAGGTTTCGATCGCCGGGAACCACGCATTCAAGATAGCCGCTGCGGCAATCGCTTCGATGGGAATGACCAGCACCCAGAACCACCAGTACAGCCATCCGATGGTAAAACCGGCCGAACGTCCCATGGCGCGTTCGGCATAGGTGGAAAACGAACCGGTATCAGGGGAGGCAACTGCCATTTCACCGAGCATACGCATGACCAGCACAACCAGTGTGCCAGACATGATGTAGGCAAGGATGGCGGCGGGCCCAGCGGCTGCGATAGCGTGCCCCGATCCGATGAAAAGGCCGGCGCCGATAGCGCCGGCTATTGAGAGCATGGTGACGTGGCGCTGTTTGAGGCCGGGTGCCAGAGTTGAGTGGCTGGACATTATCATTACCCTTGTTGTTATAGATGGCGGGTGAACAGCTAATGCGAATCGTGCTCTGGGAAATTCATGCAGTGTCTTGACGCTTAGCCGAATGCCTCGCGGACGGCGTTGCTGATGCCTTCGGTGCAGACGCGCAGAATCAACTCGCCTTTCTCGCGGCTGGCGCCCTTGGGCGATGACAGGGTTCCACACGCCGGTGTGCGCTCCGGAATGATCGGAAACACATCGTAGGGAGGGAAGGTGGCTGGCGGATGATCGACGGCTCGGGCCAGGTCGACTTTGTCAGGGTGCAGGGCGAGCATCAACGAGGTTTCGAAGACCCCACCGTGTTCGATGTCCCAGCCGAGGAATCCGTCTGGGTAAAGTTCCTGAATGACTTCGGGCGCATTGACGAAATCCCAGTAGGACAGGATGACGACCTTGAAGTCGGTGATGCCGGCATAACGAAGCTCGCGCAGCGCCAGGTCGATACCCTCCACGATGAACATGGAGTTCTCGTAGTGCCCATTCATCATCACCAGCTTGCGCGCGCCATGCCGGGCCAGCTCCCTGATGATGTCCTGGATGGTATGCGTCAGTGTCGCGCCATCCAGGCTGGTGGTGCCGGGAAAGTGATTGCCCCCGCCCGATTTTTGCTGCGACTTGTAGCCGTAGGCCAAAGCGGGCAATACCAGGCCGTCGACATTGCGCGCTACTGCCTTGCACAGCGCGTTCGGCAGTAATACGTCCACTTCCATGCACATGTGATGGCCGTGTTGCTCCAAGGCGCCCACTGGCAAGAAAATCGGGCTGCCGGATGCAACACGCTGGGCGTACTCAGGCCAGGTGAGTTCGCCAATTACTACGCTATCGTTCATCGGGTGGTCTCTCTATGTTCTTGTAATCGTTGAGGTCGTCCGGCTTGTAGCAGGTAGCAGATGTCACGATTTGATCAGATCGCAACCTGTTGTAATTGTCAGTTTCCGACCTGGAGTTGACAAATACTGCCGTAGCGCTATCCGCGGGCGCGGCAGTGGCCCTGCCAGTGCGGCGAGGGGCGAGTTTGATAAACTACAGGTCGGAAAAATGCAAATCGTCCTGCTGGCGATCTGCTGCAATCGGTAATCAATAAGGCGGTAAAAATTTGGCACGGCGTGGCGAGAGCACGACGGGCCAAGGCATGTTTTGATTACCGAGGATATCTTCATGAAGTATCGCGCCGATCTATCACGCCGTACATTCATAAAAAACAGCAGCGTGCTCGCCGGTGCGGCAGCGCTGGGTAGTTGGTGGCCGTCCAGAGGCTTGGGCGCAGCAGAAAAAGAACTGGTGATATTGGCCTGGGCCGGGCATGCCGCGCCCGATATCGTCGCTGATTTCGAGCGCCAGCACGGGGTCAAGGTCCGTGCCAAATATTATACTGGCGGCGATAACATGCTTGGGCTGATATCCCAGTCGCCCCCGGGTACATTCGACCTGATCTTGTCGGATGCCGAGTATGTACAGCAACTTAACGCCGCTGATTATATTGAGCGACTGGACCCGGCCGATTACCCGTTCGATGACTTCTTTCCAGAATTCCAACACTTCCCTGGCCACTGGGAGGGTGATGAACTGTATTCGGTGATGATCCGCTTTGGTTTCCTCGGTATTGCCTTCAATACCCAACTGCTGTCCGAATCTAGAGTCAAAAGTTACCAGGTGCTCTGGGGCGAAAGTCTAAAGGGTAAAGTTGGGCACTTCGATTGGCACTTGCCGAATCTTGGGCAAATCAGTTTGCTCAATAACAACCGTATGCCCTACGACATTGATGTCGCTCATTGGAAAATGGTGCAGGAAAAAACCTTGAGCCTTCGCAGCCAAGTGGGCGGCTTCTTCGACTATGGCGGCACGTTCGCCTCGCTCAAAAGTGGCCAGGTCCATGCAATGTGTGGCATTGGCGACTGGATCACCGGTGTCCTGCAGCGTGCCGGTGCGCCGGTGAAAACCGTCGTGCCAGAGGAGGGTGGGTTGCAGTGGACCGAGTCCTACTGCATCGCGAAAAAAGCCCGTAGCCCTGAGCTGGCCAAAAAGTTCATTCAATACATCACCTCACCCGAAGGCCAGGTCAAGTCGGCGAAGATGGAGGCCTATCCAGCGCTGATACCCAACAAGCGCGGCTGGGAGTTGCTCAACCTGGTCGACCCGGCCGAAGCGAAACGCCAGGGCATGGTGCCGGGCCAGCGCAACGTCATGGACGATATCCGCGAGGGGCGTATCCAGTACCGCGCACTCCCTGTGCAGCAGAGCCTGGAGCAGTGGAACGACTTCTGGTCGGAATACAAGGGCGCTTGATGGCGCGCAGAGAGGACCGGCGCAATGATCACGAACAAGGTATCGCCCCCGCTGCCCGCCCGTGAGGAACCCTCCGACACGCGCGCTTCTCGTCCAGGCAGGCGAAACTTTCGCTTGCCCTGGTATGGGTTGAGTTTTTCTTTACCGATACTGATCTGGCAATCGGTGTTCTTTGTATTCCCGCTGGTATTCCTGGTGACCATCAGCTTCTGGCTGGTCCGTAACTTTCGCATGCAACCTGCATTCGAAAGCCAGAACTGGAGCTACATGTTCAGCCGTGGGTTCTTCTGGGATGCCTACTTTCACACATGGGCCATGGCAGCAGGTGCCTGCGTTCTGATCAGTGTCGTGGCGTTCCCGTGCGCCTACGCCATTGCATTCAAGTTTCGTGCGGCGACCAGGCAGTGGCTTATCTTATTGTTGATTACACCGTTTTTCACCAGCTACCTGGTCCGCACGTATTCCTGGCAAGTCTTCCTCAGCGATCAAGGCTTGCTCAATAGCGCGCTGGCACTGCTGGGAATAGGGCCGTTGCCCATGCTCAACACCGCCTTTGGAAGTTACGTAGGTTACTTCACCCTGTGCTTGCCGCTGGTGGTGCTGTTGCAGCTGTTCAGCCTGATGTATATCGACCGAACTTTGATCGAAGCGGCGCACAACTTACGCGCAGGCCGTGTGCGCACGGTGTTTCTGGTGATCATACCGTCGGCGCGGGTTGGCATCGTGGTGGCGGCGCTGTTCTGTTTCATCATGACCTTCGGCGATTTTGTCAGCCCGCTTTACCTCGGCGGTGGCCAACCGCCGACCTTGAGCACGCTCATTACCGACACCACCAAGTCAGGGCAGCAATGGCCGCGTGCGGCGGTGATTGCCACGGCGATGATCGTGACCTTGCTCATGGTGGCGTTCCTGATGGTTCGCTACGCTTACAGGAGGCGCGCATGAACGAGCATCGTGTCATCAACTTCATGCTGCGCAGCTTTGTTGCGCTGGTCTTCCTGTTCATCCTCACGCCGATCATTGGCAGCTTCGTGTTCTCCTTCAACGTCGACCGTTTCCCATCTTTGCCGTTGGGTGGGTTCAGTTTGCGTTGGTACGAGGCGATCGCCACAGACCCGCAAGTGTGGCAAGCCTTCAAGAACAGCCTGTTGGTCGGGGTGGTGGTATCGCTGGTTTCTACGTTGCTCGGTTTTACTGCGGCTTATACAGACTTCCGTTACCACTTTTTCGGCAAGTCGGTCTACATGGCGCTGGCGCTACTGCCACCGACCATTCCCGTGGTGATCCTTGGCCTGGCGATGCTGGCGTTCTTGTCGCGGGTTGGCCTGTCCGGTGAACTCCATGCGGTGATGATCAGCCACATTGTGATGTGCTCGCCGTTCGCCATGGCGGTGATTCGCATGCGCCTGGCGCAGATGGACCCGCAACTGGAGGCCGCTGCCTGGAATCTCGGCGCCAGCCAGTGGCACGCTATGCGCTTCGTGATCCTGCCGTTCACGGTACCGAGCATCTTCGCCGCATTGTTCGTGACCATGGCGGTTTCGTTCGACGAATTCGCGGTTGCCTGGTTCGTCTCGGGGCTCAACGAGACGGTGCCGGTGCGCATTCTCAATACCTTGCAAGGCCAAGTGAGCCCGACCATCAACGCTATCGGCACGATCGTTTTCATCACGACGATCACGCTTACGACCATCGCGCAGATCTTGCTGATGAGCCGGCAGCAAAAGCCCGCTGACGGCAAACGCAGCTGAACCCTCCATGCCCAGCAGGACTCGAACATGACTCAACCGTTAGTGGTATTCGACAACGTGGCCAAACACTTCGGCAGTTTCATGGCTGTCGAACCGATGAACCTGGAAATATACAAGGGTGAATTCGTTGCGATCATGGGCTCCAGCGGCTGTGGCAAAACCACCACGTTGCGCATGCTGGCCGGGCTCGACAGGCCAAGCTCTGGCGAGATTCGCTTGAACGGCCAGCGCATCAACGACCTCTACTCGTGGCAGCGGGACACGCCGCTGGTGTGGCAAAACCTGGCGTTGTTCCCCTTTCTGAACGTGGTGGAAAACGTTGAATTCGGCTTGCGGATGCGGGGTATGGCCAAGGCGGCGCGGCGCAAGAAGGCATTGCAATGGCTGGAACGACTTGATCTGGGGGAATTCGCCACACGGGATATCAGTATGCTCTCCGGCGGGCAACGGCAACGCGTGGCCTTGGCTCGTTCGCTGGTCACCGAACCGTCGATCCTGCTGCTGGATGAGCCGCTCAGCGCGCTCGATGCGCACTTGAGTGTTCGCATGCAGGCGGTGTTGACCGGTTTGCAGAAGGACCTGGGTATCACCTTTGTGTACGTCACTCACAGCCAATCGGAAGCCTTTGCCATGGCTGACCGGGTGGTGATCATGAGCCGCGGTCGCGTCGAGCAGATCGGTTCGCCGAAGAATATCTTCCTGGAACCACACAATCGTTTTGTCGCCGAGTTTGTCGGCGGCAAGAACATATTCGCGGGGGTCGTGCTCGGTTTCATCGATACAGGGGTGGTTCAGATCGACTCGCCCCATGGTCGCTTCCGGGCACGCTTGCCTGAAGGCCGAACGGTTGCGTTGGGTGAGAAGGTAACGGTTTGCATCGGTGCCGAACATATCGACCTGACCACGCAACCGACAGCCGATAGCCGGTTGCCTTGCACGGTCGTGGGTGAAGAGTTCAATGGCTCGATGGTCAACGTTTACCTGGAAACCCGCGATGGCCTGGAATTGCAGGTACAGAGGCCCAACGCGGACTACCACGCGCTTGAGTTGAAGGCCGGCCAGACCGTTCATGCTGGATGGGCTGATACGCGTGCCCTGATTCTGCGCGGCAATTAGGGGTCGAAATCTGACACGTCTGGCCAAGCAACTGCAGGGACAATCGTGGTGTTCGCAGTAGACGCTGCGTGGGTAGAGTAGGAGGCAGTACATGCAGCAATTGACTGAAGTCGGCCAGCGACTGACCAGCGCCGTGCGCATTGGTTTCTTGTTGAGCGAAGGGTTCGATTTCTATGCGTTGGCCGCCGCGTTGGAGCCGTTGCGCGTCGCCAATGAAATGGCCCGGTGCGATGTGTGCGAGTGGCAGATCCTCAGCCTTGCAGGCCGGCCGTTGAAGGCTAGCAACGGCATTGCCACAGCCACCGTGGAACTGAACCAGGCAAAACCGCTGGATGTACTGATTCTCTGCCTCGGCAATGAAATGCCGTCACGCACAGGCGCCCCACAACTGCGCCACTATGTATCGAGCCCGATGATGCGCAGTGCGGCGGCGCAGGTGATGTGGTTGTTGCCCGCCGTTGATGATCAGGCGAACCTGCCTGCTGGTCACATCCGGTATGTGCATGCGCCGGGTAGCGTTTCGGAGCAGGTCCAGAAGACCCTGACGTTGATCACGCCGTTGACATCTCGCCTACTTGGAATCAGCGAACTGGCAGCACTGATCGGGGTTTCCCGGCCCGTTCTTGAACGCTTGTTCGTGCACTGCCCACACTGAATCCTCGCCATCTGTTACCCGGACTTGCGCCTGCAATGGGCGCGACTGCGACCGACCCGCTCAGCAGGGTTTAATACTGCGCGTAGACCCTGCTCACGGTGTCGTTAGTTCTCTACCTGCCATCGCCTATACCCTCCAATAAAAGGTTCTTCTCGCACGGAAGGGGAAGTGTGGCGAGTGCCCAGCAGCCAAGGCGTTTTTTCAGAAAGCACCAGATTAAATTTCGTGCGGGTTTGCTTCGCCTTCATTGCTCTTGGCCTCGTTTGCACGGCGACGGATCTGATCACTTAGGGGTCGGATTGGCGCAAAAAAGCATGTGATTTATCTGGTCGAATGATCACCAGTGGCACCGATAACAGGGCCTCTCTGCTGCTCACTACCAAGGAATAGAAGACATGCAAATGCCAAAAACCATCCAGATCAAGAACGGCGAAAAAGTTAAACCGACGTTCTCGCAACAGGAATATGCCAACCGTCAGTCCAAGTTGCGCACTTACCTGGCACAAAACAATATCGATGCTGCGGTCTTCACTTCCTACCACAACATCAACTACTACAGCGACTTCCTGTACTGCTCGTTCGGCCGTCCCTATGCACTGGTCGTCACGCAGGAAGCCGTCGTGTCGATCAGCGCCAACATCGATGGTGGCCAGCCATGGCGCCGTACGGTCGGTACCGACAACATCATCTACACCGACTGGCAGCGCGATAACTACTTCGTCGCGATTCAGCAGGCACTGCCCAAGGCTGGGCGTATCGGCATCGAGTTCGACCACCTGAACCTGATGAACCGCGACAAACTGGCCAGTCGTTATCCGCAGGCCGAGCTAGTGGACATCGCCGCGCCATGCATGCGCATGCGCATGATCAAGTCGGCTGAAGAACACGCGATCATCCGTCAGGGGGCCCGGGTTGCCGACATCGGTGGTGCGGCGGTCGTCGAGGCCCTGTGTGATCAGGTGCCTGAGTACGAAGTGGCGCTGCACGCTACCCAGGCGATGGTGCGTGAAATCGCCCGCACTTACCCTGACTCCGAGCTGATGGACACCTGGACCTGGTTCCAGTCGGGTATCAACACCGACGGCGCCCACAATCCAGTGACGTCGCGCAAGGTCAACAAAGGCGACATCCTCAGCCTCAACTGCTTCCCGATGATCGCGGGTTACTACACCGCGCTGGAGCGGACATTGTTCCTGGACCACTGCTCCGATGAGCACCTACGCCTGTGGGAAGTCAACGTCAAGGTGCATGAGGCTGGCCTGAAACTGGTCAAGCCTGGCATGCGCTGCAGCGAGATCGCCCTGCAGCTGAACGAGATCTTCCTGGAGCACGATCTGCTGCAATACCGCACCTTCGGTTACGGCCACTCGTTCGGTACGCTGAGCCACTACTACGGTCGCGAGGCGGGCCTCGAGTTGCGCGAAGATATCGACACCGTACTCGAGCCAGGCATGGTGGTCTCGATCGAGCCGATGATCATGCTGCCCGAGGGCCTGCCGGGTGCTGGCGGATACCGCGAGCATGACATCCTGATCGTCAATGAGCACGGCAGCGAGAACATCACCAAGTTCCCATACGGCCCGGAACACAACATCATCAAGAAGTAACTGAACAAGCCGCAAAGCCGCACAGATACCCTGTGCGGCCTTTCTCATTGCTGGGCCATGCCATCGAAAGTGGCGGGCGCTCAGGGAGGGCAGGCATGGAGCAGGCTGTAACGCAGGCACTCACTGAACCATCATCACACCCAGGTCATACCGCGACGAGAAGTCGGTCGTTTTTTCTGGCTTGCAGTATCGTTTTGGTGGCGTTGAACCTTCGCACGGCGTTCCCTAGCCTGGGTGCTGTGTTGTCGGATATCAGGATCAGCCTTGGGTTGACCGCTGCCGCCACCAGTGCGCTTACCACCTTGCCAGTACTTTGCTTGGGCGTTTTTGCCCCCTTGGCGCCTTACCTAGCCAGGAAGGCGGGCGCGGAACGTACGATCTTCGTATTGATGGCCGCGCTATCGGCGGGGATATGGCTTCGTGGCAACGGGAATATCTACGGGCTGCTGGCCGGTTCGGCCGTGGTCGGCAGTGCGATCGCCATCATCAACGTGCTGGTACCCGGGCTCATTAAAAGGGACTTTTCCACCTCGACCGGGCTGATTGCCGGTCTCTACTCCATGGCGTTGTTGAGTGGCGCTGCCATGGCCGCGGGGCTCACGCTCCCACTGCAGCGTTTGCTCGGCGGTGGGTGGGCGACGGCTCTAGCTCTGTGGTCATTGCCGGCGGCCGTTGCGGGCGCTTGTTGGTCTTTGCAAGTGCCCAAGGGCAGGGCGGTACCCCGCCTCGCTGCGCTCAAGGTAAAAGGGGTGTGGCGCTGTACACTTGCCTGGCAACTGACGCTGTTTATGGCCTTGCAGTCGATGTACTCGTTTACCGTGTTCGGCTGGCTGGCCCCGTTTCTCCAAGGGCGTGGCTTGGCCCCGTTGGAAGCCAGCGTCATCGTCTGCAGTTCGATCCTCCTGCAAACAATCGCCTGCCTGGCAGCGCCGCTGATCGCCACACGCTTGCCGAACCAATCCTGGTTCAATGTCGTGGTGGTCTTGCTGACTACCATCGGCTTCCTAGGATGCCTGTCGGCACCCGTTCAGCAGATCTGGTTTTGGGCTGGGATGCAAGGCATCGGCCAGGGCGCGTTAACCGCCATTGCAATCACGATGATTGTATTACGATCGGATAACGCGCAGGTCGCGGCCGAACTTTCAAGCATGGTGCAGGGTGTGGGTTATGGTATTGGTGCGACTGGGCCGCTGGTGGTCGGATTGCTTTACGACCCGTACATGGGCTTCGAGCAGGTAGAATGCTTCTTGGCGGCGGTCGGTGGGGCATTGCTGTATTTCGGATACACCTCAGGTCGACGTCGATCCGTTAGTTACAATTTAGCCGATCAATGACGCGCGTTACGCCAGAAATGAGGTCCGGCTGATCTCGACTGACCCACATGCTGCTCCCGAAATCACTGCAGGGCCATCACTTTTCGAGCACTCGGATGGATCAGCAAATTTCGGTAATCCGGTTCAAAATCGCATCAGCGCCAACAACTGTGACGCACTGAGGTGCCCCTTCACTAAACGCCCTGATTTGATCGGGGCGTTTGTTGTTGTGCGGGAAGAGGCCTTTCAGCCCATCCGCGAAATCATTTTTCCGAACCCCTAAGGCGCGACTGCCCGCATGAGGTTGTAGGTGGTCACAGCCAAACCCATTTCGGTGCGATGAGCATGCGCGCGCCCGTTGTAAGCTGCGAAGAATGAGTCCAGAATGAAGGCTATCCCTGCTTGAGGGATAGCTGAAAACCCTTATTTTTCAATGGCTCGCCGGCCCGATGCGAGTCTCGTTTCCCGTCTGACATTCGCTTAAGCCTGCACTATGTACTGTAGATCGATTTGCAAGCTGACAAGGCATAGCAAGCCCATTCCTCCATAAGCTGTTTCCGTTTTTCCAACAGGTCGCCACGCCGGTAAGCTGCTTCTGTCGCGTTACTGACTTTATGCGCTAGTGCCATCTCAGGAACGATGTTGGAAAAATGGGTTGTCTCGGCTGCCCAGTCTCTAAAACTTGACCGAAAACCATGCATGGTGATGATTTCGCCAGCTTCGTTACGCCAACCTGGCCCGCCGTTCTTCAGCGATATCTCATCCATGCCTCGGATCTTCTGCAGCATGGCCATGTTGGAAAGTGGCCGGCCAGCAGTACGACCGGGGAACAGCAACTCGCTATTGTTTCCAACCTTGAGGCGGCGCAGCGTTTCTAAGGCAGCCTTCGATAGGGGGACCCTATGTTGGCGACCGGCTTTCATTCGCGCGGCAGGAATGGTCCAGATTTCCTCTTTGAGATCGATTTCGTCCCAGCTACTACCTATAATCTCGCCGGTTCGCAGGGCGCACAATACAGTCAATTCAACCGCGATTGAGCTGAGGTCTGCGGAGCTTTTGAGAGCTGCCATGAAAGAGGGGAGTTGCTGCCAGGGGAGAGCTGCGTGATTCCCACGGTCTGCCAATCGTCTTCGGGGTAGCAGCTTGTCAAGGTGGCCTCGCCATAGAGCCGGGTTTTCACCTGTGCGCAATCGGCGAGCCTTCGCCGCATCTAGAACAAGCTCTAACCGATTTCTCACCCTTGCAGCTGTTTCAGGCTTTTGAGTCCATATCGGATTCAAGATTTGCAGAATGTGATCAGTATCAACCTCGTCCACCGGCTTGTTCCCGATGATGGGAAAGGCGTAGGTGCTGAGTGTATTGGTCCACTGCTGGGCATGCTTGGCGTTTTTCCAGCCGGCTCTGTGGGCTTCGATGTAATCCTGGGCTACTTCTTTAAATGCCTTGGTGGGGGGCGCTTCCTCTTCTTGTTCAGGGTTGAAAAGTTGCTGCCTCAGCAAGATGGGATCTGATCCGCCCTTGACGATCTTTCTTGCCTGACTGGCTGAGTCCCGGGCTTGGACGAGCGTGATGTCGTCTACGGTACCCAACCCCATATCCCTGGATCTCCCATTCAATTTGAACCGGTAAATCCAGCTCCCGCTGCCCATAGCCGACACCTTCAGATACAAGCCCTGGCCATCGCTGTGCATGGCTTTTTCGCCCGAGCGCAGTAACCGCTCCACTGACTTGACCGTTAACAGGTTCGATTTCATTGCCGTCCTCCTCACTCTCAGCCCATACTCCAGCCCATACTTTGGATGCTGGCTTGGGTTGGCCATCAATCGGTCTCAGTGGAAAATGGTAACGCCTGATGCCTGATTTAGAGGTGCTGTTCGTCGGTAGAGCGTACAGCGGTGGAAGTCGTTGGAGTGCAGTTTGGCGGACTACGCTTCCGCCATATTCTTCATCAAAGCCCCTGAAAATGGGGCTTTTTTGTGGGTGATGATTTTTCTACCCATGTTTGTGCCCACTTACAAAAACTGCCAGTGACGGCACTTTTTGTATGAAAAATCGAGTCGAGTCCACTGGCGAGGCAGGCTGGAGGGGTATAATTTGGCAAATTTTGTCAAGCACGGACAAAAGCCATGAGCACCATGAATATCTCCCTGCCGGATGCCCTCAAGTCATTTGTCGATGATCAGGTCAGTCAGCGAGGCTATAGCACCAGTAGCGAATATGTCCGAGAGCTGATTCGCAAGGACCAGTATCGGCAGCATCTGCGTGGCTTACTACTGGCTGGCGCTGAATCAGCTCCCGCTGCTCCTGTGGATGGTGACTATTTCGAATCTCTACGCGCCAAGGTTCGTAAGGCTTAAGGATGAAGGCCAAGCCCGTCATTCCACGAGCGCTTGCCAACCAGGACGTAGAAGACGCTATCAGCTATTACCTTGGTGAGCAGGTCTAGCAGGCTGCACTCGGTTTTATCGATGCCTTGGAAAAGGCTTATACCCACATCAGTCGGCATCCAGCCCTGGGTTCAGCTCGGTACGCTCATGAGTTGGATCTGCCGTGATTGCTTTATTGGCCGCTGAAACGCTATCCCTACCTGGTGTTCTATGTTGAACGCGATGACCGTATCGATGTCTGGCGCGTTTTACACGGTATGCGGGATATTCCTGAATGGTTGGTTGAAAGCGCTTCCCATTAGTGGCAGTAACGATTGTGCTTGGGTGGTGGGCGTTTTCTGCTTGCGCTCAATCGGTTTCCATAAGCAGTCTGTCGCTTAGGGAAGTCATCAGCTCTGATTGGGTTGAGCCGAGGCGCACATGTGGGCTGTCGGCGAGGTCGATTTTTTTGCAGCCTGCCACTCTTTCAATGCTGTCTCAGTAGCATTGCGATCACCCTCTACCGCGATCAGGCTACCGCCAGCACATGCGAAACTGATTAGATCCAGCAGTACCTTGAGAACAAGTTCGAAGATGACCCTCTTCACTTTTCGGTTCTTGAGAGGCCCAGTGCTGCGAATGCTTTGGTCTTTAGTGTCCTTCCTGTAACCTGGAAGGACGAGTAAATGGTCGGGCCTCTTGCGCAGGCGAAACGTTTGGCGTTCCACCTGCTACGCCAGCGTTCAGCGCATCATGCCCAACTCAGCATCATCCATCAGCGCCTTGGCCAACGCACTCAGGTAATGCGCAGCCCAGATCATCATCGGTTTCTCTTCCATCAACCCGATAATCGTCAGCTCCCGCACATACCCCATCAACTCCGAAGACTGCTCCCGAGCGCTTTTGCAGGGAATGCCGGCTTCGATGCGAAACAGCGGATGGGTCTGGTTCTCCCCTTGGTAGAACGTGGTCTTGCCTACAGTGGTTTTCTCGTTCGATTCATCGGTAGTCATTGGTCCATCTCCCTGATCGTCTAAAACCTGGGCGAGCACCTTCGCCGGCAACAGGTCCAGCCCAGGCAGCACATGGCTTGCGGCTTAGTGCAGCGTTCGCGGCTCGTTCGGCATTTGTGCCTGAATCAATGCGGACTCAAGCAGCAAGCGCAGTGACTCAAGTTCATGTGTCGTTGCCATCGTCAGGATCGCGGCAGGTGATTTGGGCTGCAGCAGCATTGCTTGTTGCGAAATGGCTAGCGCGCAGAGGGCGTACTCCGCGGCTTGGACGATGGTGTCTTCGAGAGAGTGGAGGGTGTTGGGCGGATCGGGGACCATCTTTAACATTATCCAGTTCCTTATAGGTGCCGCGACCTCGCTGCTGTCAAACAGTTGGGTGGCAGCTGTACGTGGGTTGACAGACCGGCGGAATTGGCAAGCTCCGGCGCACGCATGCGTGCCCGCACGTACAGCCACCATAAAGGTGTGCCGTAGCCAAATACCGTCGCGGCCTGTCAAAGCCATGTCACTGATATGCAGCGACAGGCCCAGACTAGAGGCCCGATTGGGCACCCGCAACGGAAAATAGGCGGCAACAGTATCTTTGGGAAATGCCCTACAAGAAAGCGTTAAATTCTGATTTTTCGAGGCAAATTGACATCATTTGTGAGTGATGGTTTGGGGGCGTCGCAGGGTGAGGCGGAGTAGAGATTGGGGAAGTGGTTGTTGGTTGGGGCCATGGGGGCCGCTTTGCAGCCCTTTCGCGACGCAAGGCCGCTCCTACAAAGAGATCGTGTGGTTTGAAGGGTGATGCACGGCAGTTGATGTCATGGGGGCAGCGCGGTGGTTGGCACCGGCATTGCCGGTGTTCGCGGGTGAACCCGCTCCCACATGGACGGCACTTGTCTTTGAGGTTTGAGCAGGGCGGGGGCTGCCAGTTGGGCGGCGCTGCCTTCAAGGCATGCGCAGGACCTGTAGGAGCGGCCTAGTGTCGCGAAAGGGCCGCGCAGCGGCCCCGGTGATTTCTGCGGCGAAGCTGAAATCCAGGGGCTGCTTTGCAGCCCAATCGCGACGCAAGGCCGCTCCTACAAGAGACCGTGTGGCTTGAGGGGGGATGCACGGCAGTTGATGCCATGGAGGCAGCGCGGTGGCTGGCACCGGCTTTGCCGGTGTTCGCGGGTGAACCCGCTCCTACATGGATGGTGCTTGTCTTTGAGGTTTGAGCAGGGCACGGGCTACCAGTTGGGCGGCTTTGCCTTCAAGGCATGCGCGGGGCCTCCGAGACTCAGTCGGAGGCTAACCGTGGCCACAGCGCGACTTGAAAATATCACAAGGCCAGCGCGCGGTTTGCCAGCACGCTCAAAAGCACCCTCGATAGAAATAACCAGCCGTTAGTTTCTCTTTCAATTTGACTTGTCATCACCACTCCTACCGATTTGTTTGCCCAAGGGAGGCACGCCGTACCTCCCTCAAACACCCTCAGTCATTCAGCCCGCAGCGGAGCCATCAACAGCTGCCTGGTTAACCAAATTCGATGGCATTGAACCGTGATGACGGCGGATGCTCGCCAACGGTACGGCTACCAGCAGCAGAGTGAGCACCACAGTCACGGCGATGCCCCAGGCTGCCAGCGTAAAGCCACCCACAGAAATCAACCCGCCCGAAATTGCCGGGCCTACTGCTAGCCCAAGGCTGAGGAAGCTGCCGGCAGCAGCCACCACGCGCCCTTCGCGGTCCAGGGCGGCGGCCAGGCCGGTCAGGTAGCTGAGGGCATAAAAGTAGGTGATGCAGATGGTCATCACCCCGGCGGTGTACAGGGTCTTGGAGTGCTCGCCCAGCACATAGCTGAGGCTGGTTGCGCCGGTCAGCAGGATCGCCAGGATCACCGGCGTGCTCATGCCGAAACGCTTGCCGACCATGGCAGCGATCAGCGGCCCGATCAGGCCCACAAACGACTGGAACGACAGCAGCACACCCAGCTCATCGCCGCTGTAGCCGACCATGGTGCCGATCCGTTCGACGAAGGCCCAGCCCATGGTGTCGCGGGCCTGGAACACGAACATCGCCAGCATCATGCAGACAGCAGGCAGGCTCAGCAATATATTGCCCGACGCTTGCTTGCCGGCAGGCGCCTGCGGTGAAGGCTCGGCAATCGGCGCGCGTTGCGCCATCGCCGGGATCGCCAGCAGCATCACTGCCATGGTCGCTGCCATGGCGTAATACAAACCGTGCAAGCCATGGCTGGCCATGACCTTGGCGTAACCCAACATCACCACGATCATCAGCACCACCGACAGCACGTTCATGTGCCCGGCGACCCGGTCGGGGTGTTTGGCGCTGGACACGGCGGCGTTGCCACAAGCCAGTGCCAGACCGGCGCCAATACCGGCAACACAGCGTACTGCAGCGAGAGCGTAGAGGCTGTCGATGTTGGCGCTGAGCAGGTTGGCGGCAACCGCCAGCAGGGTGCCGGCCAGCGCCAGGGTGCGCCGTGGTGCGCGGCCCATGAACGGGGCGACCAGCAGTGAGGCGAGCATGGTGAAGCCAAACTCGGCCGACATCAGCAGCCCGGCCTGGGCTTCGTTGAGTTGCAAATCGTGAATGATGGCGCTGATCAGGTACGGCAAGGCCCACAGCCCGAGCAGGCCGACGCCGTAGGCAGACGCGGCGGCGGAGAACACCAGGCTCCAGCTCTCGGGCAAGCAGTGTTTTATTGTTTTCATTGGGGTAACCCCTGAATGGCATGCACAGCGTTGGGTAGGCGCACGCCGGTGGCCGGCGCGCGCAGGGTACGGGTTACTGCTGGCTTTCGTCGACCGGGGTGCCGTCGTCGTACTGCGACAACCAGCTGACCATGGCATCGCGGTAGCGGGTGAAGCCCTTGTAGTCGACCAGTTCCTGGTCGAGGTCGCGGATCACCCGGTGCATGCGCTTGGCCCACTGCGGCGCGAACTCGGCCAGTTCCTGCAGGCTGACCAGGTAGGTGCGCACCGGGAACAGTACGGCGTTGCTGCGCGGCAAGCGGTGCAGGGGTTGCAACTCGATGCGCAGGTTGACCAGCTCGCCGGCGTTCTCGGCGGTGACAGTGGTGCGCTCCGGCGCCCAGTCGGGCAGGGTTTCGGCGGAGGTTTCCAGACGCGGGTTGACGGTGATCGACCAGTTGGTGCGACGTACCGGGTGGCCAGGGCGCAGGCGCAGCAGGAACTTCAGCGCCCGTTGCAGGATGCCCATCTCATGCAGCTTGGGCACCGGGCCATGGAACTCCATGAAACTCATGCCGAGGTTGAAGCGCAGCGAATAGTCGGCGCGCTGGGTAGCCATGCCGGCGCCCATCACCAGTGTGTCGTCACGCTCTTCGAGAAGAATGAATTCGCCCTGGGCCTGGCGGGTGATGTATTCCATCGGCTCCATCGGCAGGGTGCTGGCGTCGCCGAAGGTGAAGGTCTGGTCGATCTGCAGCGGGCGGTTGATCCAGTGCCACTGGCTGCCTTTCTTCTCCAGGGTGAAGTGCTCGGGGTAGTCGCGCGAGTACGACTCCATCAGCAGCTCCAGCAGGTCCCACTGGGCTTCCATCATGTGCGGCAGGGCGGCGTAGTGCACGCCCGGCTGGCTGTCGAGGGTGTGCGCACGGTGGTGGCATTCGGAGATGTAGTGCTCGTCGATGTCGAACTGCCCGCGCAGCGCGCCCGTGCCGAACGGCACGTGCGGTTCGACGTTCATCGAGTACATGTACTGGTCTTCCGGATAGGGGAAGGGCAGGCGCAGCACGGCTTCGCGGCTGTTCTTGTAGGTGTGGCCATGGCCTGCGTCGGCGTAGGTCTCGATCGGCTTGAATGCGGTCATGTTGTTGTTTTCCTGTCTCAGAGGTCTACGACCAGGCGGCTGCAGTTGGCGCGGGATACGCAGGGCATGAATTTGCGCTTGCTCAGCTTGTCTTCCTCGCTGAGCCAGTCATCGCGATGGTCGAGTTCGCCATCGATGTCCAGTACTTCGGTCTCGCAGTATCCGCAGGCACCGCCACGGCACAGGTAGGGCACCTTGTAGCCGGCCTGTTCGGCGGCCTCGAGCAGCGACTGTTCGGCCGGCACCTCGATGGTTACGCCCTGGCGGGCCAGGGTGACGCTGAATGGCTGGCCGCTGGAGCCCTGTTCGACGAAACGCTCGTAGTGGATGTGGCTGTCGGTCCAGCCAAGGGCGTGGGCGCTGTCGAGGGTGTCGTCGATCATGCTGTCCGGGCCGCAGACATACACGTGGCTGCCCAGTGGGCGGCCTTCGAGGATGTGGCGGATGTCCATGCGCGCATCCACGCCTTGCACGTAAAGGTGCACGCGCTCGCCGTAACGTGCTTGTAGTTCCAGGCCGAGGGCCGTGTGCTCGGGGCCGCGCACGGCCAGGTGCAGCTCAAAGGTGGACTGCTTGAGCTGCAGCTCTTCCAGTTGCGAGTACACCGGGGTGATGCCGACGCCGCCGGCAATGAAAATATGCTGGCGGGCATGCTTGGCCAGCGGGAACAGGTTGGCTGGCTGCAGGATCTGCAGCAGGTCGCCTTCAGCTACCCGGTCATGCAGGTAACGCGAGCCGCCACGGCCATCGCTGACCCGGCGCACGGCGATCTGGTAAGCGCTGGAGTCGTAGGGCGAGCTCATCAGCGAGTAGGCGTTGCGGTGGGTCTTGTCGCCGTCTTCGACCACCACCACCACGTGGCTGCCGCCAGAAAACGCCGGCAGGTGCTTGCCGGCCGGGTCGACCAGGGTGAAGCGGGTGATTTCCGGGGTGAGCGCTTCGATACGGGCGACGCGCACGCTGAGGGTGCCGTTGTGGGTATTCATGTGTCGAGCTCCTCGGCTGCTGGCAGTTCGCCCGGGACTTCGCCATCGGCCTTGATGCCCTGGAAGGCGGCCAGGCGGCGGGAATAGTGGTCGCGCACCACCAGGTCGAGCTGGCAACCGGGGCAGGTGAACACGCGCTGGGTGACGTTCTCGGTGTAGGTGTCGCAGTGCGCGCACCATACGCGGCGGACCAGGGTGCCGCTGTGCTCGCGCAGCACTTCGTCGCGGTTCAGGTCGACTGCATTGGCGGCCTGCATGGCAGTGCCGATGAAGCTTTCCGAGCCACTGAGGTACAGGCGGGTGCCCATGTGGGCCAGGCCCAGCCGTTCGCGCAGGGCGGCGATCAACGCCTGGTTGCTGGGGAACACTTCCAGCCCGGCCGCTTCTGCGGCTTGCAGGGCCTGCAGGTGGTCGTGCCCGGAGAACGACTCGGTGGAATAGAGCAGGGTGCTGTGCGCGCGCTGCGCGGCGGACATGTCCGCGATCAGGCGCAACATGGCCGCGCCGCCGCTGCCCTGGCCCGCGATCAGGTGGCGCAGGCCGCCTGCCATGGGCCGCAGCTGGTCATAGACCGGGCGGCTTTTAATGCCGGTGATAAGCATGGTGACACACCTCGTAAGCCCGAACCCCCGGCCTGTGCCGGAAGGTAACGTTGACGGCTGGTTTCAGGCTTGGGCACGGGTGAAAGCAGAACCCATGCCATATTGCCTATGGTTTTATATGTTTTATGACCAAAGTCGACAATCAGTGCTTGAACATCACGTGGCGCACGCAGGTGTAGTCCTCAAGGCCGTACATGGACATGTCTTTGCCATAGCCCGACTGCTTCATGCCGCCGTGGGGCATTTCGCTGACCAGCATGAAGTGTGTGTTGACCCAGGTGCAGCCGTATTGCAGGCGCGCAGCCAGGCGGTTGGCGCGGCCGACGTCGCGGGTCCACACCGAAGAGGCGAGGCCGTAGTCGGAGTCGTTGGCGTAGGCCAGGGCCTGGGCTTCGTCGGTGAACGGGGTGACGCTGACCACCGGGCCAAACACTTCGCGCTGGACGATCTCGTCGTCCTGGCGGGCATCGGCCAGCACGGTCGGCGCGAAGAAGAAGCCGTCGCCTGCACCGCGGTGGCCGCCGGTGACCAGGCGGATGTGCGGCTGGGCCTTGGCGCGCTCGACGAAACCTTCGACGCGTTCCAGGTGCTCGCGGGTGATCAGCGGGCCCAGCTCGGTTTGCGGGTCGTCCTGCAGGCCCATGCGCAGGCTGGCCACGGCTTCGCCCAGTTTGCTCACGAACTGCTTGTAGACACCTTGCTGGACATACAGGCGGCAAGCCGCGGTGCAGTCCTGGCCGGCGTTGTAGAAGCCGAACGCACGGATACCCTCGACCGCTGCGTCGATGTCGGCGTCGTCGAAGATCAGTACCGGGGCTTTGCCTCCCAGTTCCATGTGGGTGCGCTTCACGCTGTTGGCGGTGCTGGCGATGATCCGTGCGCCGGTGGCCACGGAACCTGTCAGTGACACCAGGCGCACCTTGGGGTGGTTGACCAGCGGCTCGCCAACGCTCGGGCCGCGACCGAACAGGATGTTGACCACGCCGGCAGGGAACAGCTCGGCCATGATCTCGCCCAGCGCCAGGGCGGTCAGCGGGGTTTGCTCGGAAGGCTTGAGCACCACGCAGTTGCCGGCGGCCAGCGCGGGGGCGAGCTTCCAGGCGACCATCATCAGCGGGTAGTTCCACGGCGCGATGGAGGCGACCACGCCGAGCGGGTCACGGCGGATCATCGAGGTGTGGCCCGGCAGGTACTCGCCACCGGCCGAGCCCGACAGGCAACGGCTGGCGCCGGCAAAGAAGCGGAACACGTCGGCAATGGCCGGGATTTCGTCGTTCAGTGCTGCCTGGTACGGCTTGCCACAGTTCTGCGACTCCAGGCGGGCGAGGGTGGCGGCTTCGGCTTCGATGCGGTCGGCCAGCTTGAGCAGCAGCTGGGCGCGATCCTTGGGTGCGGTCTGCGACCAGCCGGCGAAGGCCTGGTCGGCGGCCTGCACCGCGGCATCCACCTGGGCAGCGCTGGCTTCGGCGATATTCACCAGCACCGTGCCTTCGGACGGGTTGTACACGGCGTACGGGCTGCCTTGCCCGTCGACCAACTGGCCGTTGATCAGGAGTTTGGTTTGCATGGCGGATTCCTTGGTCGGTCTTATTGGTAGAAATCTAAACCTATGAAACCATATCTTAATATTTTTAGTTTGCCAACCACTGCGAAAAGCCGCTTCCAGGCGGTAGAATGGCCCGTAAATCGGTATCGGGCGCTGGCCCGTTCGCTATAAGATGCGAAACTGAACCTTTTAGCCGGGGCCCGCGCCAAGCCTGGCCATGCTCGATAGGGAGAGGCAATGACTGCCCTGAATAGTGCTCGTAACACCGCCTTCATCCGGTTGCGCCAGGAAGGGCGGACCGATGAAGTGGCGCGCCGCCTGGTGGAGGCGATCGAGCTGGGGATGTTCGCTGAAGGGCAGCAACTGCCCAGTGAATCGGAACTGGCCCTGCAATTGGGCGTGGCCACGGTAACCCTGCGCGAAGCGCTGGTGGTGCTGCGCCAGCGTGGCTTGATCGAGACCCGCCGTGGGCGCAATGGCGGCAGTTTTGTCTGCGCTCCCGTGGAGCTGCCCGAAGCGCTGCTGCTGCAACGCCTGCGCGACATGAGCGGCCCCGACCTGCGTGACCTGGGCGATGAACAGACCGCCATTTCCGGTACTGCGGCGCGCCTGGCCGCCAAGCGCAGCTCGCCAGAGCAGCAGGCGCGCATCGCCCAGCATATCGAAACCCTTAGCCAGGCCAGTTCGCGCCTGGCCCGGCACCGCGCCGATGCGCGTTTTCATATCGAAGTGGCCGCCGCCGCCCAGTCGTTGCGCCTGACCAGCGCAGAAATGCGCCTGCAGTCGGAAGTTGGCGAATTGCTGTGGATGGAGGCCGCTGGCGGCGCTGATGTGACGGTGGTCGAGTACGAGCACCGGGCGATTCTGGAGGCGCTGGTCGCCGGCGATGCGGTGCTGGCGGGTGCCTTGGCCGAAGCCCATGTCAGCCGTGGCATCAAGCGCCTGATCAGCCTGCGTCTGGAGCTGCTGGCCGACGGGCAGGACTGAGCCGTGCATAACAACAAAGCTGTACCTGCGTGAGGTAATGCCATGTTTGCCCTGAGCGACAACGACCCGCTGTCAGCCTGTGCCCAGCAGCTGGACCACACCCTGGGAACCATCTTCGGCCAGGTCCGCCAGCTGGTGGAAGAAACCCGAGCGTTATGGGAGCGGGTATTGGCCGAAGGCCGCCAGCCGAGTGCCAAGGACCTGGCGACCCTGCGCCCGGCCATCGACCAGCAGTTGCTGACCACCGGTGCCTTTGGCTGCGGCGGCGGCATCATCGTCGAGCCCAACGGCCTGGCCGACCGCGAGATGCACCTGGAATGGTGGTACCTGGCCGACGGCGGCAAGACCCTGCCGCTACGGCCGAACTTCGACCGGCGCCGCGAAAACTACTACGACTACACGGAAATGCCCTGGTACAGCCGGCCGATGAAGACCGGCAAGAGCGTGGTTGAAGGGCCTTACGTGGACCTGTACGGCACCAACATGTACGTGCTGACCTTCACCATGCCGATCGAGGTGCAGGGCCGGTTCATCGGCGTCGCCGGGCTGGACCTGTCGTTGCACAATGTCGAGCGCCTGCTGGTGCGCAGCCTCATGCGCCTGGAGCATGAAGCGGTACTGATTTCCGCGGACGGGCGGGTTATAGCCTCGAACACGGCCAACTGGATGGTCGGTGACTTGGCGCATGCGTTGTTGAACACCTTGCCGCGCGATGGTATTCGCCTGGCGTTGGCGGAGTCCGAAGCGGGGTGGTCGTTGGTGCGGTTGCCGGTGCTCAGGCACAGGTAAGCCGAGAGCAGGGGGCATTCAGTCCTTTGGGTTACGCTGTCGCGCAGAGAACAGAGCCCGCAAGCGTATTGCAGACCTTGTGCGGCGGTGCGGCGGTCCGATTCACCCGCGAAGAATTTAACGCGGTGCATGGCACCGGCTGCGCCGGTGTTCGCGGGTAAACCCGCTCCCACAGGGTCCCCGCTCATATGCTCGTCGCGGCAGATGCTTACCGTGTGTCGAATGTATCCCTCTGTATCTCGCTGCTCGCTTCTCGGCCTTTGCTTACAATTGCCTCACTCTCCGGATACTTCTCGGATACATGCCTCAGGCCAAATGAACCTGCCTGAACGAAACGGCCCATGGGCCTCGTTCCCTGGCTCTTTCGCCCCTGAGGCCCAACCGCATAGAAATCCGGAGAAGCACAATGTCTCGTTTCCAGTTCCCCAACAAGACCCGTCTCGGCCTGCTCACTGTAGCCTTGGTCGGTGGTATCAACATGACCTCTGCAGCCTTCGCCGTCGAAGCGCTGCCCCAGGGCTACCAGCTCGCTTCCGCAGAAAAGGCCGGAGAGGGCAAATGTGGTGAGGGCAAGTGCGGTGCCAGTGGCGCCCAGGCCAAAGCGACCCAGTCCGAAGGCAAGTGCGGTGAGGGCAAGTGCGGCGACGCCTCCTTCGCCCGTACTGACGCTGACCATGATGGCCGTGTCTCGCGTGCGGAATTGCTGGCCGTAGCGCCGAAGGCCAATGCCGAGTTCGACGCCATCGATGCCAATCACGACGGTTTCCTCTCCGAGGGCGAGGTCTATCAGTTCCGCAAGCATCAATTCGATGCCAACGGCAATCCATTCCCTTCCGACCTGTACGGCAAGTTGAGCCAGGCCAAGAACTGACCATCGCCGATGTCCTCCCCGTGTCGTTGGCCGGGGAGGGATCATGGCCTTAGGGAGAACACCTATGAGTACCTTACTAACCCTGCAGGGCGCAGGGCTTGGTTTGCGTCGTTCAATGCTGCCAGAGTTGCTGAACATGGATACGGGGGCAGTGGATTTTCTTGAGTGTGCGCCGGACAACTGGATCGGCGTCGGTGGCAGCTATGGCGAAAATCTGGCGCGCCTGGCCGAACGTTTCCCGTTGTCCTGTCACGGCCTGTCGCTGTCCCTCGGTGGCCCCGAGCCGTTGGATCACGTATTTCTAAAGCGTATCCGCGCGTTTCTCGACCGGCACGCTGTACCGTTGTTCAGCGAGCACCTGAGCTACTGCTCCGATGACGGTCATTTGTATGATCTGATCCCCATGCCGTTCACCGACGAGGCCGTGCGCCATACCGCCGGACGCATCCGTGAGGTACAGGACGCCCTGGGTCGGCGCATCGCGGTGGAAAACATCTCCTATTACGCGGCGCCGTACCAGGCGATGAGCGAGATCGACTTCCTGCGTGCGGTGCTGGATGAGGCCGACTGCGACCTGCTGCTGGATGTCAACAACCTGGTCGTCAACGCTTGCAACCATGGCTATGACGCTGCTGCGTTCCTTGCGCGCGTACCGGCCGAGCGTGTGGTGTGCCTGCATGTAGCCGGGCATTACGACGAAGCACCGGACCTGAAAATCGATACGCATGGTGCAGCTGTGCAAGGCGATGTCTGGCGCCTGTTGGCCAGCGTCTATCAGCACGTGGGCCCGGTGCCGACCTTGTTGGAGCGCGACTTCAACTTCCCACCACTGACTGAGTTGCTTGGTGAAGTGGATTACATTCGTGACGTGCAAGCGACTGCCCGATCGCTGGAGGTGCGTCATGGATGAGACCTTGCGTGAGCAGCAATTGCGCATGACCCGCTACATTCGCGACCCGAGCGCCAACGCGCCGCCACCCGGTATCGAAACCCGGCGGCTGGCGGTGTATCGACAATTGTTCCTCGGTAACGTGCAATCGCTGTTGGCCGGCGGATTCCCGGTGTTGTACGCCAGCTTGGCGAAGGAGCATTGGCAGGCACTTACTTCAGATTTTTACGCATTCCATCGCTGCAAGACCCCCCTGTTTACTGAGGTGGCCGGGGAGTGGGTCAATTATCTGGAGACCCGCAGCGATCTGCCTGGTTGGGTTGCCGAGTTGGCGCATTACGAATGGATCGAGAGCGTACTGCTGCTCAGCGACGGTGCCGAGCCGTCCCATGAGCCAGAGGGCGATTTACTCGATGGCATACCGGTGCTGTCCAGCCTCGCCGTGCCATTGGCTTATGCCTGGCCGGTCAGCCAGATCGGGCCCGGTCACATTCCGCTGGCAGCGCCAGCCGAGCCTACGCTACTGCTGGCCCGTCGCGGCGCAGATCAGAACATTCACTTCTCGCGCCTTGCCCCCTTGGCATACGCCCTATTGGTGTCGTTGCAACAACAGTCGCTCACCGGTCACGAACACCTCAACGCCCTCGCGGAAATTGCAGGTATCGAACAGCTTGCCATCCAAGCCCAAGGCGCTGCCTTGCTGCATAGCCTCAAAGCGCAAGGGGTAGTGCTTGGCACCTGGTTGGTCATTAGTCGGATTGCCGCACCGCAGCACCCACAGGTAGGGCACATGGCTTGAATTCAGCGCAATCGGGGCGGGAGATTCTGTGTTGCATGGTTCTTCTGGCCAGCACTGGCCCTTGTAGGAGCGGCCTTGCGTCGCGATGGGCTGCGCAGCAGCCCCAGGGGTTCTACACAGACGCACAAATTGCCGGGGCTGCTTCGCAGCCCATCGCGACG
>NZ_JBIVIF010000053.1:0-14148 GCF_044749595.1 Pseudomonas sp. NPDC089392 | reverse complement strand
CCCCCCCCCCCCCCCCCCCCCCCCCCCCCCCCCCCCCCCCCCCCCCCCCCCCCCCCCCCCCCCCCCCCCCCCCCGCTCCTACAGGTCCTGTGCCTACCTTGAAGGAGATGCCAGGCCGTTTGGGGCGGGCGCCTTTACTCCGCTAAACCAGCCAGCCGAAGCCCGTCAGCAAGGCGAGCCAGGTCTTCGTCCCGATGGATCGGTAGCCAGTCTCTCAACTGGGATATCCGCAGGTTCGGGTCTAACTGTTGCAACTGTGCCAATGCCTGGCTAGCCTCGTCCTGCCGCCCGCTGAGGGCATGGCTGGCTGTAATCAATACACTCGCGGCAAGCAAGCTGGGCAGGTTCCCCAAGGCCTTTTCAGCCCAACTCAGCGCACAGTCGAAGCGTTCGGCAAAAAAGTGCGCAAGCGCCATCCCCACCTGCATCCTGAACATTTCTGGATCCAGAGGGCTCAAGCGGGCTGCATGGGTCAGGTTTTCTATCGCGACTTCAGCCTCGCCGCGTAGCGCTCGCAGTATGCCCCCAAGGTACCAGGCAGGGGCAAGATTGGGGTTAAGCAGCCGTGCCCTGTCGAGCAGGGCAATTCCGCCATCGAGATCTCTGGCCAGGTGCCCCAATGCATGCCCACCCCGCGTCAGGGCCACAGCATCATCGCGACCGAGCGTTACCGCCAATCTCGCCAAGCGTGCGCCCTCGGCAATCTCCCGCGGGCGATCCAGCATCCAGCCATTGAGTTTGCGCCATAAGTGGCACCACGCAGCCATGCCATAGGCCGACGCGAACTCTGAATCGAGTTCGATGGCTTTGTAGAAGAGCGATAGCGCTTCTTCCACTGCCTCGCGAGTGCCGTTATGTAGCTTTGCGGTGCCGCGCAGGTAATAGTCGTAGGCGCATAGGCTCTCGGTAGGCTTGCGCTTCGCGCGTTCGATCTCCGCACGCTCAAGCTGCGGGGCGATGGCGCCTACTACGCTTTCTGCAACCTGGTCTTGAAGCTCGAAAATGTCGTCCAGCATGCCTTCGAAGCGCTCTGCCCAAATATGTGCGCCGCTGGTGACGTCGATCAGCTGGCCAGTGATGCGCACCCGGTTACCGACCTTGCGCACGCTACCCTCCAGTACATAGCGCACGCCTAACTCCCGGCCCACATCCTGGATGTCAACGCGCCGGTCTTTGAAGGTAAAGCTGGAGTTGCGGGCGATCACGAACAACCAACGGATTCTCGAGAGGGCAACGATGATGTCTTCAACAACACCGTCGGCAAAATAGTCCTGTTCAGGGTCGCCGCTGAGGTTCTGGAAGGGGAGGACGGTGATGGACGGCTTGTCCGGAAGCGCGAGGGCCGGCTCATTGGCTTTTTCGCTTTCCGCCGCTGCGGATGCTTCGACGAGAGGCCGGTCGAGTTCACTCACCACCTGAATCACGCCAATGAAGCGGTATCCCTTGCGGGCGACTGTGCGCAGCAGGCGTTGTTCATCTCCGGAGTCGCCAATAGCCTTGCGAACTGCATTGATATGGCTGGTGACTGTCGATTCGGAGACGACCCGCCCGCCCCACACTGTTTTCAGCAACTCATCCTTGCTCATCACACGCTCATGATTGCTGACCAGTTGCAGCAACAAGTCGAAGACTTGCGGGCCGATGGTCACGGCCTGCCCACGCAAGGTCAACTCCCGGCGCTGTTGATCGAGCACATAATTCTCAAACATGAATTGCAACGTCTTGTCCTCTGGCCGAGCGCCCTAGGCATCGTGTCCGAGGCGATTGCTCAATAGTGTCCGCTGATGATGATACGGCAGCGTGAAACGGGCTGCACAGCCCATGGCCCGCCCGCTCTGCGGGTTGGACGCAAAACCAAGCCTTCCTGAAGGTAAATCCAACCCCTCTGCAAGGACTTACAGCAGGCATGGGCGCATTGTTCTCCTACTTCGACGGCAATGGTTGCGGTCGAGAAGAGGAAAGACCCCATGAAGATTGTCGTCATCGGAGGCACAGGCCTCATTGGCTCAAAACTTGTCAAAAGCCTGAGTGAACGCGGCCATGAGGCCGTAGCCGCGGCGCCCAGCACAGGCGTCAACAGCATCACGCGCGAAGGGCTCGCAGCGGTGATGGACGGTACGGATGTGGTTGTCGATGTCGCCAACGCACCGTCCTGGGAGGACCAGGCCGTGCTGGAGTTTTTCCAGACCTCCACCCGCAACCTGTTGGCCGCCGAGGCCGCGGCGGGTGTTCGCCACCATGTCGCGCTGTCGATCGTCGGCTGCGAGCGCCTGCCGGAAAACGGCTACTTCCGTGCCAAGGTCGCGCAAGAGGCGCTGATAAAGGCGTCTGCCATTCCTTACACCCTGTTGCGTGCCACGCAGTTCTTCGAATTCGTCGGCGGCATTGCCCAGGCGGCCACCGTGGGAAACGAAGTTCAGCTTTCGCCAGCGCTGATCCAACCCATGGCCTCGGTCGACGTGGCGGCAGCGCTGGTCGATGTGGTGCTCGCAACTCCGGCCAACGGCACGCTTGAAGTGGCTGGCCCCGAGGCCATGCCGCTGGATGAGCTGGTCCGGCGTTTCCTGCGGCTGACAGGCGATACGCGCAAGGTCGTCCCTGACGTGCACGCCCGTTACTTTGGCGCCGAGCTTGATGACAGGTCGCTGACGCCCGGTAGTGACGCGCGTCTCGGCCGTGTTCACTTCGAGGATTGGCTCGCACAGTCCTGACCAAGCATCTGCCCCCAATCGAAACTTTCTCCACAAGGAGTACGCCATGTTCAGTCGAATTCTCTGCGCCGCGGCGATCGCGGCCCTCTCCATCGCTTCGGTGTCGGCCGATGAGCGCCCGGCAAGCAAGGTCTCGGTCGTATTTGACCATCCATTGCCGAACGTGCCTGGCAAGAGCATGCGAGGTGTGATCGTCGACTATGCCCCGGGTGCGTCGTCGCCGTCGCACCGGCATCCGAAGTCTGCGTTCATCTACGCGACCGTGCTGGAGGGCGAGGTGCGTAGCAGCGTCAATGGAGAGCCGGAGAAAACCTACAAGGCAGGGGAGAACTGGTATGAGGCACCTGGCGCATTTCACGCCGTGAGCGCCAATGCCAGCGATACCAAGCCCGCCCGGCTGATGGCCGTGTTCGTGCTCGACAGCAGCGAAACGGAACTGGTCACCCCCAGCGCGAAATGAGCGGCGTTCCAATCCACGGAGCCTGGCGGGTGACGACCGCCAGGCGCACACAGCAGGACTCCAGCAGATGAACACGCTCGAGGATACTGTCGCCACGGGCGACAGCACTGGGGCTCTGGCGTCGCGGCCCAACAGCAGAAAACGGATTGGAATACTGCTGTGCCTCGTCGCTCTGGCCGTCCTTGTCGCTGGCTGGGCCATTGCCCGGTCGAACAGCGCAACCTTTACCGATAATGCCTATGTGCGAGGTGATGTGACTTCGCTCGCTGCGAAGGTGGCGGGTTACGTGGTTGCCGTCGAGGTCGAGGACAATCAACGAGTCCAGGCGGGGGATGTGCTGTTTCGGATCGACGACCGGGACTACCGGGCACAGTTGGCTCAAGCCGAGGCCAACGTCAAGGCGGCTGAAGCCAGCCTGGCCAACATCGAGGCCGAGACCCAGCTGCAACGCGCGCAGATCCGCGAGGCAGCGGCTGGCGTGCAGTCAGCGGTCGCACAGCGCAGTCTTGCCAACAAAACCCATGAGCGCAGCCGCAAGCTGATCGTGTTCAGCGCTGTCAGCCAGTCGGTGGTCGACCAGACCGACGCCGCCCGCACCAGCGCCCAGGCGACGGTAGCCGCCGCGTCGGCCACGCTCGATGCCCAGCAACAGCGTATTGCCGTGCTGATGGCCCAACGGGAGGCGGCAGTGGCGGCAATCGCCCAGGCGCATGCTGCACGTGACCTTGCCCGGATCGAGTTGGAGCACACGGTCGTGCGTGCCCCGGTATCGGGCATCGTCGGCAACCGGCAGGTACGTGTCGGTCGGTTCGTTACGCCGGGTGGAACATTGCTGGATGTCGTGCCGGTCGACAATGTATGGATCGTGGCGAACTTCAAGGAAACCCAGGTCGAACATATCCAGCCGGGGCAGCGGGTACAGGTGACGATCGACGGTTATCCGGATGACGTGCTGGAAGGGCTGGTCGACAGTTTTGCACCGGGGAGCGGGGCGGCGTTCAGCTTGCTGCCGCCAGACAATGCAACGGGTAATTTCGTCCGTGTAGTGCAACGGGTGCCGGTGAAAATCCGTCTGGCACAGAACCCGCTGCCTGGGCGCATCGTGCCGGGGCTTTCGGCGCGGGTCGAGGTAGAGGTCGGAGGGGGCTCGTGAACATCGCCGCTCCCGAGCCTCAAGTCGTTGTGCCCGTTGATGGCCGGTCCGCTCAAGGCGTGTTGCTGATCGCCGGCATCATCCTGGCCGTCCTGACCGAGGCCATTGCCAGCAGTGTGCTGGCGCTCGGCCGCAACGACATGCTGGGGGACACCTATGCAACGCCAGATGAATTTGCCTGGCTGGATGTGGGTTACACCGCCTGCAAACTCATAGGTTTCATCGGGGCATCCTGGTTCCTGGCTCGCTTCCAGCCTCGCGATGTGATCATGGCCGCGACCTTCATCATGGGCCTGGCTTGTGGTGTCACCGCGTTCACGGCGAACCTGGACCTGTTGATCGTGCTTCGCGTGCTCCAGGGGCTGGCGGGAGGTGTGTTGCTGGTGGGTGGGCAGGTATTGATATTCATTGTCTGTCCACGAGGCCAGCAACCCATTCTTCAGGCTTTTTTCGCCATGGGGGCGGTCGTTGCGCCCGCCACTCTGGTGCCAGCCCTGCAAGGGTGGTTGATCGACAGCCAGTCCTGGACCTGGATCTTTTTCAGCGTCGTGCCATTGGCGCTCGCGGCGTTGGGTTGCCTGCTGATTGCAGGCGTGCCCAGGATTGCCATGCCGTCCTCGCGAAGGACTGATGGTGTCGGCATGCTGTTGGCTTTCACAGGTCTTTGCTGTCTTGCGTATGTCTTGAGTCAGGGCAGCCGCTGGGATTGGTTCGAGGAACCGCGCATTATCGTGGCAACGGTGCTGGGCATCGCCGCACTGTTGTTTTTTCTTGGCCATCAGATGCTGGCGCGCAATCAAGGTGTGCTCGACTTCACCTTGTTCAAATCCAGCGATTTCACGTTTGCCTTCATCGTCAGTTTCGTCGCAGGGGCGGCGCTGTTCGGCAGCGCATACCTGATCCCGGCTTTTGCCCTTTCAGTGCTTGCCTTCACGCCTACGGACGCGGGTTTTTTGCTGTTGCCCAGCGCTGCGCTGTTCGTCGGTGCGCTGCTGCTGGCGGCGTATCTCATGCAGGCCCGTGGCGTCGCGCCATTTGCCACGGTGCCGTTCGGCATCCTGCTGATCATGCTGGGCATGTGGATGTTGTCGGGCTCGACCAGTGAGAGCGGTGCGCACGACATGATGGCTGGCGTGCTGTTACGCGGTCTTGGCCTGGGTTTCCTGTTTCTCTCCATCACCTTGATCGCGTTTGGTGAGCTGGCGCCGGAGAACCTGGCCAGCGGGATCGGCTTGTTCAATGTCGGTCGCCAGCTCGGGGGGCTGATGGGGGTTGCCGGGCTGCAAACGCTTTTCGACCATCAGCAGGTGATCAACGCGACAGTTCTCGGTACCTATGTCACCGGTGGGTCGACGGCTGTCATCGAACGGCTTGGCGGCATCACTGCGATGCTGGGGAGCAAGGGCATGGATGCCGTGGCTGCGGGTCGTGCTTCGGTGGCTCTGCTGGGGCGGGCTGTATCGGGGCAGTCGGCAGTCATCGCCTTCGATATGGCGTTCAGTGCCGTGGTGGTGCTGTTTGCTGTGGCGGCACCGCTGCTTGTGTGCATCAAGATTCTGCTCGCACGCCACACCCGTAACGGAAAATAGGCGGCAACAGTATCTTTGGGAAATGCCCTACAAAAAAGACCGCGTTTGTTTTGAGCAAGGCGGGCGCAGGACCTGTAGGAGCGACCTTGTGTCGCGAAAGGGCCGCGAAGCGGCCCCGGCGATATCTGCGGCGAAGCTGAAAGCCAGGGGCTGCTTTGCAGCCCAATCGCGACGCAAGGCCGCTCCTACACGAGCGTGTGCAGGCCGGCTGCGCCGATCACTTGATCAGCGGCACACCACTCAGCTTCTGCAGCTCGTCAAAGTCGATATCCGCGCAAATCTCGACCACTTTAAGCCCTTCAGTCGTCACTTCCAGCACGGCCAGGTCGGTGTAGATGCGGCTGACGCAACCAATCCCGGTCAGCGGGTAGGTGCACTCAGGCACCAGCTTGCTTTCGCCGGTCTTGGTCAGGTGGTCCATCATCACGAACACCTGGCGGGCGCCAGTGGCCAGGTCCATCGCACCGCCTACGGCAGGGATCGAACCTTCAGCACCGGTGTGCCAGTTGGCCAGGTCGCCTTTGACAGACACCTGGAAGGCGCCCAGTACGGCGATGTCCAGGTGGCCGCCACGCATCATCGAGAACGAGTCGGCATGGTGGAAGAAGGCACCACCGGTCAGCAGGGTCACGTGCTGCTTGCCGGCGTTGATCAGGTCATCGTCTTCCTCGCCCGGCGCCGGGCTTGGGCCCATGCCCAGCAGGCCGTTCTCGCTGTGCAGGAACACTTCCTTGTCGCCCAGGTAGTTGGCCACCAGGGTCGGGGCGCCAATGCCCAGGTTTACGTACGCGCCTTCCTGGATGTCTGCGGCCACGCGCTGGGCCATCTCGGTGCGGGAGAGCTTTTTGGTGATGGTCATGGCAGGCCTCAGACAGCTTTGGCAAGCGAAGAAGCGCCAGCGCCGGTAACGGCGACCACGCGCTGGACGAAAATACCCGGGGTGATGATGTGTTCCGGGTCCAGTTCACCGAGTTCGACAACCTGGTCGACCTGGGCGATGGCGGTCTTGGCGGCCATGGCCATGATCGGGCCGAAGTTGCGCGCGGCCTTGCGGTAGGTCAGGTTACCCCAACGGTCACCCTTGTGCGCCTTGATCAAGGCGAAGTCGGCGTGCAGCGGCATTTCCAGCACGTACATGCGGCCGTCGATCTCGCGGGTTTCCTTGCCTTCGGCCAGCAGGGTGCCGTAGCCGGTCGGCGAGAAGAATGCCCCAATGCCCGAACCTGCGGCGCGAATGCGCTCGGCCAGGTTGCCCTGCGGTACCACCTCCAGCTCGATCTTGCCGGCGCGGTACAGTTCGTCGAACACGTACGAGTCGGACTGGCGCGGGAACGAGCAGATCACCTTGCGCACGCTGCCTGCCATGAGCAGGGCGGCCAGGCCGATCTCGCCGTTGCCAGCGTTGTTGCTGATGATGGTCAGGTCACGGGCACCGGTTGCGATCAGGCCATCGATCAGCTCGGACGGCATGCCGGCTGTGCCGAAGCCACCGACCATGATGGTCGATCCGTCGGTGATCCCTTCCACCGCGCTGGCGATGGATTCAAACGTTTTATTGATCAAGGCGAGCTCCTGGTTGTTCCTGGAGTTGTGGTTGTCGGGCTGGCCGGAGCGCGTGAAGCGATGGGGCCTGTCAGCGCTTGAAAATGTTTGCTGACTTTCGCTATAGCGTGCCGCAAGATAGGGCAACAGTAGAGAGGCTTTGGCTGAATTTGTGCGATTATCGAACTGTTGTGCGATGTGCGAGCAGTTTTGGCTGCTATTTGTCACATTCAGGCTAAGTCCGTAATCCTTTCCGTTTTGCCCTTCGATGGTGCGCCCGCAGGCGTGCTCACAGCGTCCTTGCACTGCTGATGTGCACCTACATCCCGAAATAGCCGATTAATCACCGTTAATGCCGTTGGCGTGCGACTTGCTATCAGATTGCCATCCGATGTCGCGTACGGTGAAGATAATGTCGCTTTCCAGTGGTTCCATGCAGTTGTCATCGAGTGAGAAGGGCTGGCTGCCCTGGTTCGGTAAAACCGGCAAGTTCAGCATGGGCTGGGCGTGCCGCCTGAACCGGGCGAGCTATCCGCAGATCGAGCAAGCTTTTGAAGCCATTGCCCAGACCCGCGTGCGCTTGCTGCATGACTGGGCGCGTGAACATTGGGAGCACCTGGCGGAACTGGCGGAACAGCTGGCGCCAGGCTTCGGTCAAGCCGACAGTGCGCTGCTGCGGGACAAGTTGGCGCAGGCCGAAGACTTTTCCGAATTGTTCGTCGTCGATACTGGCGGCAACGTCATCGCCTCGACCTGGCCGCAGCGCGGTATGCCGCGTATAGAGCACACCGCAGCGCTGGCCCAAGGGTTGAAGGCGCCATTCCTGCACGGCCCCTACAGCGACCCGTTGACCCTGCGCATCGGCCCGTCATCCTCGCGCTTCCACGATGAAGTCACGCTGATGTTCTACCAGCCGGTGAAGGCCGGCGGCAAAGTGCTCGGCTGCTTGTGCGGCCGGGTGCCCAACGATGTGCTAGGCGACCTGATCCAGCGTGAGGCTGGGCATATCTTCGCCGAATCGGGCGATAACTACCTGTTCATGGCGCAGTCGCGGTTCGACCCGGCTATCCAGCCCGGCACGGCACTGTCGCGCTCGCGCTTCGAGGACGCCACCTTTACCCACGGCCAGAACCTGAAAAGCGGCGTGCTCACGCCATGGGCCACCGTGCAAGTGCAGCGACACACCGAACTGGAGTTGCGCTTCACCGACCCGTCGACCCGCGAGCTGCACCCGGGCGTGCGCGAAACCATCCGCTGCGGCGCCAACCTGTTCGTCACCTACCCGGGCTACTCCGACTACCGCCATGTGCCGGTGGTGGGCAAGGGTGTCACCTTCCAGTTGCCGGGCTCGCCAGACCGTTGGGGCATGATGTGCGAGGCCGACCTGGAGGAGGTCTACCGCCGCCGCTCGCTGAGCCACGGCTTGATGAAGCCCTTTGTGGCGACCATGGTCGGTCTGTTCGGCTGTAATTACCTGGTGCAGCACTATGCTGGCCTGTCGCAGGGGCTGAACGATTGCATCGAAGCCGTGAGCATGCTCGCTGCCACGCTACTGTTCAGCGTGCTCGGCCCGCGACGTCTGGCAGCGCGCCTGAACGGCATGAGCGACGTGCTGCGCACTATCGCCGAAGGCGAAGGCAACCTGCGTCAGCGTCTGGACACCGGTACCCTGGCCAACGACGAGAGTGGCGACATGGCACGCTGGATCAACAGCTTCATCGACCGCCTGGACGCGGTGGTGGGGCAGGTGGTCAAGGCCAGCCGCACGGTCGGCGCCACCAACCAGGTCATGCTCGGCCGCAGCCAGGACGCGAGCGTCTCCTCTGCCGATGTAGCCGACGCCGTGCACCAGATGATGATCATCATGGAAGAACAGCTGGGCGAGTTGCAGCAGGCTTCGGTCAGTGCCGAGCAGATGAAACAGGCCATGGACGAAGTGGTCAGCCGCGCCCGCGAGCAATTCCTGGCAGTGCAGGCCGGCACCCAGTCGATCCGCGATGTGGTGGCGCGCTCGTCGTCCAGCGTGCAACGGCTGGACAGCCGCATGGTCGAGATCGGCAATATCACCGGGTTGATCAGCGACATTACCAACCAGACCAACCTGCTGGCGCTCAATGCCGCCATCGAGGCGGCGCGTGCCGGCGAGCATGGCCGCGGCTTCGCGGTGGTGGCCGACGAGGTGCGCAGCCTGGCTGCGCGTACCGCGCGTGCCGCCGAAGACATCCGCCACATGGTCGAAAGCCTGCAGGGCGAAACCCGCGAGGCTGTGAGCTTCATGGAGCAGGGCGTACATGACGTCGACAACAGCCTGCGCCTTGCCGAGGACGCCTCGTCCGAGAACGTGCAACTGCACCAGGCGGTGGAAGGCATGTTCGCGATCATTCAGCAGCTCAACCGGCGTAGCGTGGAATATGGCAAGACCATCGAGCAGGTCAATCAGTCCTCCAGCGAGATGCGCCAGACTGCGCAGGTGCTGCAGAGCAGTGCGCAGAAGGTGCGGGTGGATGCCGGCAAGCTGGAGAGACTGGTGGGGCAGTTCGAGATCAGCGGTGATGATAAGGACGCCGCTGCAGCGTAAGTTGTAGCTGTAGGAGCAATCGCCTGGCATCAATGGTCAGCCCGCTGCATCATCTGTGTGCGCGTATACAAAGCACCTCCCGCACAAGGGCAATGCGTCATGCGTCTAACCTTCAGGCATCATGTACCCAGCCCCATCCAGAAAGCTGAACCCGCCAAATGCCAGACTCGATCAAACCCAACCGCGCCATCTACGACCTGGACATGCTCCGCACCGTGGTCATGGTGGCCGACTGCGGCAGTTTCACCACCGCCGCCGCGCGCCTGCATTCCACCCAGTCCACGGTCAGCCAGAAGGTGCGCCGGCTAGAGGAAATGGTCGGCCACCAGTTGCTCGACCGCAGCAACCGCGAAGTGCACCCGACCGATGCCGGGGAAACCCTGCTGGGCTACGCACGGCACCTGCTGGCGGTCAGCAGCCAGCTGACCGAAGCCATGTCGGGCGGGGTGACGGTGACCGTGCGTATCGGCCTGCCAGATGATTTTGTCGCGGGCAAGACGATGCAGGCGCTGGCCGTGTTCAACCGGCTCAACCCGACGGTGAAGCTGGAGATTACCGGTGGGCTGAGCCGGGACTTGATGAGTACCTACGACCGTGGCGAGTTGGACCTGGTGCTGATCAAGCAGCGTCGGCATAGCCGCGAGGCCAATGCTTGCCAGCCGGAGCGCATCGAGTGGATCGACAGTGCGCAATATCCGTGTTTTACCCAGGACCCGATTCCGCTGGTGACCTTTCCACCGCGGGGGTTGTACCGGGATGACATGATCAGTGCAGTCGAGGCGATGGGGCGCAGTTGGCGGATTGCGTTTACCAGTTCCAGCCTGGCGGGGATCCAGGAGGCGGTGGCCAATGGATTGGGAGTTAGCCTGTTGCCGTCGCGGGTAGTGACGGGCGGGCATCGGGTGCTGGGGGCAGAGCAGGGGTTCAAGCCGATCAAGGTGTTTGAGGCGGCGATTTTTCATCGGCCTACGGCGGACCCGATGGTCATGGCGCTGGCGCAGATTCTGATCGGGATTTTGCGTAGCGAGGCGGAGTAGGCCTTGGCTGGCACCGGCTTCGCCCATCTTCGCGGGTGAACCCGCTCCAAGGTACTGCAGGCTCACGCGCTCCTTGTAGGAGCGGCTTTAGCCGCGAACACCGGCGAAGCCGGTGCCATGCACCGCGTGGCCTGCTTCGCGGGTAAACCCGCTCCTACATGTAGATCGCGTCAGTCCTTTAGCGGCGCAGCTCTGTAGCGAACTGCGCAGCCTTCAACTGCAACTGCGCAGGCCCGCCCCAGAACGCGCCGTGGCGCACGATGACCCGTTCATGAATGGCAGCCGCCACCGCCGCCGCCGCATTCGGCGCCTTGAACAGAACGAAGCTGGCCTCGTTACCCACCTTCAAACCGTAATCCTGCTTGCCCATTACCCCGGCACTGGCCTCGGTCGCCATCGCCAGCGCCACCCGCAGTTCCTCATCGGTATTGAACCCCGAGCGGTAGCTGATCAGCATCGCCCGCTGCAGCATGTCGCCATTGCCATAAGGCCACCAGGCATCCTGGATGTTGTCGTTGCCGGTGAACACCCGCACACCACCCGCCCGCAGGCGCAGCACGGGTGGGAAGGCGTGGTCGCCCGGGGCGTTGGTCATGATCGAAATGCCAGCGCCGGCCAGCACCTCGGCGCTGCGGTCGACGACAGCGTCGGGAACGTCACCCAGGCCATAGGCATGGCTGACCGCCACCAGGCCTTGCATGCCCAGTGCCTGAGTGCGCGCGGCAATACGGTCAAGCTGGGCGATGCAGATGTCGCCGGGCTCATGCAGGTGGATATCGACTTTCACCCCATGCCGATCAGCGATGCCGAACACGGTGTCGAGCTGAGCGTCGGCGTCGCCGTCCAGAGTGGTCGGGTCGATGCCTCCGACTACCTGCACGCCCTCGCGGATGGCTGCTTCCATGACTTCTGCGGTACCGGGGCAGGTCACCACCCCGGCCTGGGGGAAGGCCACCAGCTCGATGTCGATCAGGTCTTTCCACTTGTCGCGGGCTTCGAGAATGGCGCGCAGGTTGGTCAGGCCGGTAGTGGCGTCCACGTCCACGTGGCAGCGCATGGCCAGGGTGCCGTACGAGGCGGCCTGGCGCATCAGCGCGTCGGCGCGCTCGACGATCGGCGGGGCGCTGGCGAGTTCACGCTTTTCCACGGCCAGGCGCTCGCGCAGGCTGGCGACGGGTTGGTGCGGGCGCCAGCGGTCACCGACAAAGCTCTTGTCCAGGTGGATGTGGCCGTCGACGAAACCTGGCAGCACCAGCAGGCCTTCAAGGTCAATGGTCTCGCGGGCTGGGGTGCTGGCGCGTTGTGGGCCGATGTGGGTAATGCGGCCGTTGCCTACGGCAATGTGCAGGGGCAGGCCATCGGCGTCGATGGCATTGATGAACTCACGGTCGTTCATGATCGGGCCTTTTTTACTGAGGCTTGGGTGACGTACCACGGTAGGGGGGATGGGCGTCTGTCTCCAATTAATTATCAGGATCGGGTGCAGTGGAATTGTGGATGCAGCTCTGCGGCGTTCAGGCGTCATGGCAATGGCGAACTGGGCTGGTTGCCGGCGGAAAAACTTCAGCAACTGAACTGAGTCGTACCGCTGGCACTCAACGATGACGCAGTTAACTGCAAAAAAGTTGCAGTTAACGCCATCATCTGTGACTCGTATTCGATTTGTTGCACTCAAAGCCCATTTAATTTCAATTATTTTCAGCGCGTCAGGGCTCTAAGCTCCTTCCGTCGCCGCGTTCCAGAGCGGCTTCAGGAGTTTTCCCATGTCGCACGCTTGTGAAGTACCGACCCTGGCTCAATCCCCCGCCGACGACCTGATCGACTGGCTGCGCATGCTAATGCGCGCCGAGCGAGCGGGTGCCCGGCTGATGCTCGACAGTGCCCGCGAAACCGATGACCCGGCGTTGCTGCAACACCTGGAGCAACTGCACCACGGCGAAGCGGAAAGCTGTCGACGCCTGCGCCACTGCCTGGAGCGCCTCGACGCCAAGCCAGGCGGTGGTATTGGCGAGTTCTACGCCAAGGCCATGACCATCAGCGATTTGCCCCAGCGTCTGCAGTTTATTGCCCGTGGCCAGCGCTGGGTCGCCCGCCAACTCGAAGCCCGTTTGCCACAGATTGAGCAGCCATGGCTGCGCAAGGAGCTGGAAGTGGTGCTGCAACTGCACCAGGGGCCGCAACACGACTGATTGCGCGTCCGCTCTCCAATATCGACAAGGACACACCATGCCTTCCGAGCTTTCCGATTCGCTGTGCGACCCCGCACAGGACAACCGCAGCACCCGTTTTGCCCGCACACTGCTGGCCCAGGCCGAGCTTGGCCTGGAAGGCGAGATGCCATGGGACATGCAACTGCACGATGCCGACGTCCCCCGACGTGCGCTGGCCCAAGGTAATCTCGGCCTGGGCGAGGCCTACATGGATGGCGCCTGGGACTGTGAGCAACTGGACGAGCGTTTCCGGCGTATGTGGCGTTACTACCTGTTGTCCTGTGCCGGCGCATTTCGCGCGCGGGACATTCAGTTGTGGCAGTGGGTGCTGTCGCGAGGCGGGGTGGTGGGGGTTACAGCCGGGTAAGCTGAGGCCATGCCTGACTCAGGAGATCACCCAGCCCTTCCGGGCTGCGCTGTTACGCAGAGAATAGTGGCGGGTGGATGCCGAGCCACCGATGTGTGTACACCACCGATCCATGTAGGAGCGGGTTCACCCGCGAATACGGTGGTGGCTGCGACGGTGAATGGCCGGTGGAAATTGGCCGGCAGGCCCGGCCCATTCGCGGGTGAACCCGCTCCTACAACGGCCGGAGCCAAACCACCGATGTGTGTACACCACCGACCCATGTAGGGGCGGGTTTACCCGCGAATACGTTGGTGGCTGCGACGGTGAATGGCCGGTGGAAATTGGCCGGCAGGCCCGGCCCATTCGCGGGTGAACCCGCTCCTACAACGGGCGGTGCCGAGCCACCGATGTGTGTTCACCACCAACCCATGTAGGAGCGGGTTTACCCGCGAATACGGTGGCGGCAGCAACGTTGAACGGCCGGTGGAAATTGGCCGGCAGGCCCGGCCCGTGTTCGCG
>NZ_JBIVIF010000052.1:0-40909 GCF_044749595.1 Pseudomonas sp. NPDC089392 | reverse complement strand
GCCGCCCGCGCGGCGCTTCGCGGCTAAAGCCGCTCCTACGTTTGTTTCGGGCCAATTATTCCTGTGGGATTTGCGCGCGTACGCCTTGGCGCATGCCTCGATATCGCGTCGTACAAACAAGGCGGTCGCGCGCGTCTGCACAGGAGGGACTGGCCCGAAACAAACGTAGGAGCGGCTTTAGCCGCGAAGCGCCGCGCGGGCGGCGCTCGATCTCATAGGCACTGAAAATGTTTCGGTGAACACCTGGCGGCGCTGGATCTCACAGGCACTGAAAATGTTTCGGTGAACACCTGGCGGCGCTGGATCTCACAGGCGCTGAAAATGTTTCGGTGAACACCTGGCGGCGCTCGATCTCACAGGCACCAAAAAGGCCAAGGCGAACACCCCGACCCACCCATCAATCCTCAGCCTGGTCCTCGCCACCCTGGCGGCTCATACCATACTTGCGCATCTTCTCGACCAGGGTGGTACGACGAATACGCAAACGTTCAGCCGCGCGCGCAACGATACCGTTGGCATCGTCCAGCGCCTGCTGGATCAGGCCTTGCTCCAGGCTACCAAGGTAGTCCTTCAGGTCCAGGCCCTCTGGCGGCAGCATGGCGTGGTTGCTGAAGTTCGGCGCATGGCCGTTGATGGCCACGCGCTCTTCCAGGTCGCTGCGCAGGCTGTCGACCATCTGCTCGTCCTCGTCATCGACATAGCGGAATTTCTTCGGCAGCTCGGACACGCCAATCACCCCGTACGGGTGCATGATGGCCATGCGCTCGACCAGGTTGGCCAGCTCGCGCACATTGCCCGGCCAGCCATGGCGGCACAGCGACATGATCGAAGCGGAGTTGAAGCGGATGGAACCGCGCTTCTCGTGCTCCATGCGCGAGATCAGCTCGTTCATCAGCAGCGGAATGTCTTCTACCCGCTCACGCAGGGGCGCCATTTCGATAGGGAACACGTTCAGGCGGTAGTACAGGTCTTCGCGGAACGTACCCTCCTCGATCATGGTTTCGAGGTTTTTGTGGGTCGCGGCGATGATGCGTACGTCGATGCTCTGGGTCTTGTTGCTGCCCACGCGCTCGAAGGTACGCTCCTGCAGCACGCGCAGCAGCTTGACCTGCATCGGCAGCGGCATGTCGCCGATTTCGTCGAGGAACAGGGTACCGCCATTGGCCAGCTCGAAGCGCCCGGCACGGCTGGTGATCGCCCCGGTAAAGGCACCCTTCTCGTGGCCGAACAGTTCGCTTTCCAGCAGCTCGGCCGGGATCGCGCCGCAGTTGACCGGCACGAACGGCGCTTCGCGGCGTTTGGAGTGGTAGTGCAGGTTGCGCGCCACCACTTCCTTGCCGGTGCCCGACTCGCCCAGGATCAGCACGCTGGCGTCAGTATCGGCCACTTGCTGCATCATCTGCCGCACATGCTGGATGGCACGGCTGGTGCCGACCAGGCTGCGGAACAGGTTGGGCTCGCGCTGGCGCCCGCGCTCGCGCGCCTGGTCGTACATTTCGCGGTAGACCTGGGCACGGTGCAGCGAATCCAGCAGCTGGCTGTAGCTTGGCGGCATTTCCAGGTTGGAAAGCACCCGGCGGCGAAGGTCTTCTGGCAGGTCTGCCGAAGAAATTTCACCTAAAAGCAGAACCGGAAGGAACTCATCCCACCCAGCCACTGTCTTAACGAGCCCAAGGAGATTGCCCGGAGCGCTGACAGTGCCAACGAGCACGCAAAGCACTTCGCGACTTGAAGACAACGGTTCGACGGCCTGCTGCCAGTCCTGGCTGGAGCACGCGATGTTTTCTTCGCCGAGAAAGTTCAGCACCACCGCAAGGTCGCGGCGGCGTGCGCTGTCGTCGTCTATCAGCAGAATCTTGGTTTCACGCCACATGCAATAGCAACTTCCCTAGTCATATCGGCGCCTCATGGGCGTGCTCGACATCATTCCGACTGAATGGTCAGTGTTCGGACGTCTGAAATTCGAAAACAGCCACTAGTAAAGTCAAAAAGGCCCACACAGTCAAATTTATGGCGCCTTTTGTTAAGTTGTGCGCATCTTAACTGAACAGATGGTAAACCTTCGAAGCATTTTTCGCTTGGTTGATCTGCATCATCTCTTCGGCAATTGCCTGGCGTTCGCCGGTTGTCACGTCGAGCAGGTTGCGGTAGACCTCCAGCACCCCTTCCAGCTTCTCGCGCAGCAACGCCTGGTCCATCGCGTGGGTTTCCAGCACCTCGTCGATGCAGGTGCGGCAGGCCACATCCAGCTTGGCAATGGCATCCCAGTCGCGTTCGCCCAAGGCGCCAACCAAAGCATCACAGGTGTCATCGAGGCGTTGCAGTGCGGTCACGGTAGTCTCCTTGCCGTCAGCTGGCCGGCTGAGCGTCGGCGATGCCGTCCCAGCCGCTTTTCACGGTAATCAGCAACTGGGCAACTTCGTCGATAATGCCGGCATCGTTGTCGACGTTGGCCTGCATCAGGCGGTTGGCCATGTACACGTAAAGTGCATCGAGCTTTTCGACGGACTCGGGGTTGTCGCTTTTTTCCGGCTGCAGGCCGTCGCGCAGGCCGATGATGATGTCGATCGCCTTGCCGAGCATCAGGCCCTTCTCCGCGATGTCACCGCGCGCCATGGCCCCCTTGGCCTGGGCCATGCGATCGAGGCCGCCTTCCATCAGCATCTGCACCAGGCGATGCGGCGTGGCTTCGGAAATCTGGGCATGGGAATTGACCTTCTGGTACTGACGAAGGGCTCTCATGGGATTCATCTTGCGACCTCGTGACGGGCAGGCTTAAGGGGGAGATATTCCTTGTATCGGGCGGACGGGGCAAAACTTTACCGGCCGATGACATGAAGCCCGGCATCATGCCCGGACTTCATGCAATGTTCACCCATCAATCGTCGCTGTTCGACTTGTTCAGCGCGTTGAGCGTGCTGAGCACCGAGCTCTGCTGCTGACGCAGCTGGGTGACCAGGGTGTCCATGTTGTTGTACTTGTCCTGCAGGCTCTTCTGCAGGGCTTCCATGCGGGCGTCCAGGGTGTCCTGCTCGGTCTTGAGCTTGGTCAGGCTTTCGCTGAGGACCTTGGAGCGCTCGGCCAGGGTGCCGGTAGCGGCCTTGGCAAAGGGCTCGGTGACCTTCTGCAGGCGCGCCAGCAGGCCGTCCTTGCCATTGAAGATGCTGGTCAGGTCGGCCGCATTGGTGGCTGCAGCCTTGTCCCACTTTTTGTCGTCCAGGCTCAGCGCACCGCCATCCTGGGCAGACGTGACGCCAAAAGCAGCCAGCGATTTCAAGGTACCGTTGCCCGAAACCGCATTGAGTTCTTCACGAATGGAAGTCATCAGTGTGCGCATCGTCGCATCACCGGTCAGCGCAGCAGCGGTCATGGTGCCATCGGCATTCTTGGTGACCTTGGTTTCTGCGTTCATCACAGTGAGCAAGGCATTGTAGGTATCGATGAAACCCTTGAGGCCCGACTTCAAGGTGGTGGAACTGGTCGCCAGCGAGAGGATGGTGGCTGTCTTTTCACCACTCGTAGCGTTTGTCGGCGAAGTGCCCACCAACTTGATATTGAGCCCGCTGACGGCATCATTGATGTCGTTGGTCTTGGACTTCATGGCGATGCCGTCGAGCGTATATTCGGCGTCTGTAGGCTCATCGACAACGGTATAATCAGTGTCGATGCCCGAGTTGCCCGAAAGGGTAATGTCGGAGCCTTCACCCATTTTGGTGGAGGTCACGATCAAACGAGAGCCATTGGCATCTGTCAGCACGTTGGCACTGAGACCAGCTACACCAAACTGGCTGTTGATGCTATCGCGCACCTGCTGCAACGTTGCGCCAGGGGGAACGCTCAGATCGAAGTTCTTACCGCCTTGACTCATGGTCAAAGTGGTCGGCGCGGTGCCACCATTGACTACCGAGCCCGCACCGTTCGCGTAAACCTTGGTCGACACCTTCGACGCGGTCGCCAACTTGTCCACAATCAACTTGAACGAACCGTTGGCAGCCCCGGTACCCATGGTGACGGTCGCGACTTTTTCATCCGAAGACTTCAGGCTCAGACCACCGAAGCTGTTGCTGTCTGTCATCGTGGTGAGTGCGCCACGGAAGGCATCCAGGGCTGCCTGAATCTTGCCGATAGAGGACAACGTGGTGGTTGCCTTCAGCGTTTGGGTATTGATCTGCGCCTGCTTCGGCGCCTTTTGCGCGGCCACCAGGGATTCTACGATCGCCTGGGTATCGATGCCCGAGCCAATACCGCTGACTGTTGTACCTGCCATCATTGCTCTCCTTGTTCAGTAGCTGCCGGATCCTTGGCGGAAATATCCATCAAATGTCGACAACAACAAAAATCATGCCAGCCTACGCCTGATCATCGAACAGCAAGCTGCTGGCTTCACTGAGGCTTTGCGCCAGCTTCAGCGCAAGTTCCGACGGAAGCTGTCGAATCACCTCACCGGACTGGGTGGCAATCACCTTGACCACCACCCGGCCCGTAGAATCATCAATGGAAAAGTCCAGCTGGCGCTGGCTCGACTGGACGAAATCACGAATCTCGCCAACTGCCTTTTCCAGGTCTTCACGCGAGTGCGGCTGTTTCTCGGGAGCTGCGACTGCTTGCACTTTGGCAGGGGCTGTAGGATCCCGATCAGCTACTGGCACCTGGGGTAACACCGAAGGGTACACCTGGCTCAGCTTGACACTCATGTCCATGTTTCGAACTCCTCACGTCCAAAACGGCAAAAGGGCACGTATACGCGCCCTTTCACCCTTTACTCAGGCGCCTGAATTACTGAAGCAGCTTCAGGACCGAGGATGGCAGCTGGTTGGCCTGCGACAGGATCGCAGTCGAAGCCTGCTGCAGGGTCTGCTGCTTGGTCAGCTCGGCAGTTTCCGAAGCGAAGTCCACGTCCTGCACGGTGGAACGGGCAGCGGTGGAGTTCTTCTGGATGTTCTGCAGGTTGTCCACGGTAGTTTGCAGACGGTTCTGGGTAGCACCCAGGCCCGAACGGACGCTGTCGATCGAACCAATGGCTTTGTCAATTACCGCCAGCGCGTTCTGGGCAGTAGTTGCATCGGTGACATTGGTTTCGGCGATAGAAGTCTTGGTCGAAGTAATCGCTTGTGCGCCGGTGACAAACAGGTCTTCAACACCAGGGCCGGTCAGCGAGTAGCCTTTGGCAGAATCCAGGTTCACTGCACCAGTGACGATTAGCGTGGCTGCATCCAGCGGGGCAGCAGTGCCGAGCTTGCCGGAACCATCTTTGGCAGCAACCTGGATACCTGCAACAGCACCAGCGTCGGCGCCAGTAAACTCAAGGTTTTCACCGGTATCGGACTTGACCGACAGAGTGCCCTTGGTCTCATCGTAGTTGACACTGATACCCAGTTTAGCGGCGTTGGACTTCAGCTGGTCAGCCAAGCCGGCAGTGTCAGTGACACCAACGAAGTCGACAGTCTGGCCACCCACTTCCAGCTTGAAGTTGGCGGATGCTGGGGAGGCAGCAGCGATAGCGGCTTTGTCGATGCTGAATTCGACTTCAGTGCTTGCAGTTGCGGTCAAGCCACCCACTGCACCATTCAGGGCCTTGGCGATTTCCTTGGCGGAAGCGCCTGCAGCGAGAGTCAAGTCAGTGCTCTGGCCGTTACCAGTGATGGTGACATCGCCACCAGCAATACCATCGGCATCCGGCAGGATGCCAACGCTTTTCACTTGCTGGGACCCAATGCTCTTGGCCGAAACGTTGTCCAGGGTCAGGTTGATGGTTTCGTTGGCGTTGGCGCCGACCTGGATGGCCTTGGTGCCGTACGAACCGTCCAGCAGCTTCTGGCCGCCGAAGGTGGTGGTGTCCGAAATACGGTTCAGCTCAGCGGTCAGAGCCTGGTATTCGTCGTTGTTCGACTTACGGTCGTCGGCGCTCAGGGAGCCAGTAGCCGAGGACAGGGCCAGGGTACGCATTTTCTGCAGGATGTCGGTCGAAGCCTGCATCGCGCCTTCGGCGGTCTGGGCGATCGAGATACCGTCGTTGGCGTTCTTGACTGCCTGGCCCAGGCCATTGATCTGGCTGGTCAGACGGTTGGCGATCTGCAGGCCGGCAGCGTCGTCTTTAGCGCTGTTGATGCGCAGACCCGAGGACAGGCGCTGCATCGAAGTGGTCTGAGCGTTGCTGGCCTTGGTCAGGTTGCTCTGGGTAGTGATCGACGCAATGTTGGTGTTTACAGTTAAAGCCATGACGAAATCCTCGTTGAATGGGTACTGCGGCTTCCGGCCTTGGCAACCGCCGGATTGGCCTAGAGAACCTTCGTAATAGTTATCGTCGGGTGCGCGGGTTGCTTGAGGGGTTTTTTTGAAAAAAAATGCTGGCAGGGGGCCAGCCCTGAAAAATCAAGGGGTTAAGGGCGGTTTATTGGCGTCAAAATTCGTTCGGAACACGTCGAAATTTCTGCAAGCCGCTTTCCCCTGTGGGAGCGGGTTCACCCGCGAACACCGGCAGAGCCGGTGCCATATACCGCGTTGCCCTCTTCGCGGGTGAACCCGCTCCTACACTGGCCGTTACAGGCCAGTGATAATCTTCAGGCATTAAAAAAGCGCCGGGCGGTGGCCGCCGGGCGCTTTTTGGAGCTGCTATGGATCAATCGCGATAGAGAATGGCCGAGCCCCACGACAGGCCCACGCCGAAGCCGCTGATCGCCACGCGCTTCCAGCTGCCGTCAAGCATGTGCTTCTGCAGCAGCAGCGGTACGCTGGAGGACACGGTATTGCCGGTTTCCAGCATGTCCTTGACGAACTTCTCCGGGTGCTGCTCCTCGAAGCGCCGGGCCACGGCGTCGACAATCGCCGCACTGCCCTGGTGGATGCAGAAGGCGTCGATATCCGCAGACTTCAGGCCGCTGGCATCCAGCAGCTCGTGCAGGTGCGCCGGCACCTTGACCAGGGCAAAGTTGAACACCTGGCGGCCGTTCATGAAGAACTTGCCATCGGTAACCTTCAGGTGCTCGGCACCAGAACCGTCAGTGCCGAAACGCGCCTGGCCCAGGTTCCACACCGCGTTTTCACCCATCCAGGTAGCCGTGGCGGCATCGCCGAACAGCATGGTGGTGTTGCGGTCTTCCGGGTCGACGATCTTCGAATACGGGTCGGCGGTGATCAGCAGGCCGTTTTTCAGCCCTGCCGCTTCCATGAAGCCTTTGATGGCATACAGCCCGTACACGTAGCCAGAACAGCCCAGCGACACGTCGAACGCTGCCACGCGGGTGGACAGGCCGAGTTTGCTCTGGACGATGGCGGCGGTGTGCGGCAGGCCTTCTTCGTCGCCGTTCTGGGTGACCACGATCAGCGCATCGATCGCTTGCGGGTCGAGGTCGGGGTTGCTGGCGAACAGCGCCTGGGCGGCTTCTACGCACAGGTCGGAGGTTTCCTGTTCAGCAGCCTTGCGCGGCAGGAACGACGCGCCGATCTTGCCGAACATGAACTCTTCGTCCTTGCCGAACTTCGCACCCTGGACGTAGTTGTCCAGGCCAGCGGTGGGCACGTAACTCGCAATGCTTTTGATGCCAATCATTCTGGCTTCCCAATGAAAACAGCCAAAGACCACCACTCGATGAATTGAGGGCGCCAAATACCGGAGCGTCACCGCTGGGGGCTGAAGGCAGTGCTCGCCTGCGCACCGGTAACAAAATGCTGCAACAGCTGCTGCATAGAATACAGGGAAGATGAACGTTTTGACTCATTGGTCACATTGAAATGCTACGAAAGCCGTGCCGAGGGTGTGGGGACCGGGGTTTTCGCAGGCATGAAAAAGCTGGGGCCGCTTTGCGCCCCTTCGCGGGCTTGCCCGCTCCCACAGGAAATGCGCAGGCTTCAAGCACACGCAAAACCTGTGGGAGCGGGCAAGCCCGCGAAGGGGCGCAAAGCGGCCCCAGTGATCGAAAAGTCAGCTTAGAGCTTGTTGAACAGGCTCAATTGCGAAATACGCGAGAAGGCCAGCTGCGAGGCCTCGAGCATGGCCTGTTGCAGGGTCAGGGTGATGGCCGCTTGCGACATGTCGGTGTTGCCGATGGCGTTCTGGGTGGTCTTGTTGGCCAGGCCCAGGCTGGTGTTCTCCTGGCGCTGGATCTCCAGCGAGTTGCCACGCGCACCGATCGAACCACGGGTGATGTCCACCTGCTCACGGGCACTGGCCAGGTTGGCGATTGCCGAGGCCGCCGCATCCTTCAGCGCATTGGCCGAGCCAGCGCCGGTCACCGGGGTGTCCAGGGCCGCACGCAGCTGGCTGATGGTTTCCAGCACGTTCTGGTTCTGGTGGGTATTGGCCGTGACCGCGAACTGGTCACCCGCCTCGGGCGAACCGGACACCTGGTAGGTCACCCCTGCCACGGTCAACGACGGCGCACTGAAAGTGCCTTTGGCGACCGGCTTGCTGTCGGCCGTCATCGGTTGGGCATAGAACTCGTAAGTACCCGGGCCGGTGAACTTGATCACCGCACCATTGCTCGGGAAGGTGCTGCGGTAGGCGGCTTCATCGGTCACGCTGCTGCCGGTAACCTGGGCACTGGAGGTGTTGCTGCCGTTACGGGTGGTGTTGAACGAGTCCGGCCGTGCTTCCAGGGAGAACTCGCGCCCCGCAATGGCCGCGTCGGCATCGGCGCCCTCTTCCAGGGTAACGGTGATTTCGAATTCCACGCCACGCAGGGCAATCTTGTTGGCGCCTTCGGTCTTGCTGTCGAAGGTACCGTTGGTGGCGGTTTCGGAGGTGATGTCCTTGCCGCTGGCGTCGGTGATGGTGTACTGGGTCGCGCTGGTGAAGGTCAGCTTGTAGGGCTGGCCTGCGGTGAAGCTGTTGTTGTAGGTGGTGCTCGAAGTCAGCAGGCCTGACGACACGCCGACCACGCTATCGTCGGTCGCCGGCACCAGCAGGGTCGACTGGGTGCGGCTCTTGTTGCTGGCCGAGTCGAAGATGCTGAAACCGGTGTCGTTGGTGGCCAGGTTCAGGGTATCGGACACCTGCAGGCTCAGCTGGGTCTGGTCACCGTGGTAGCTATAGGTGCCATCGGAGTTGCGCACATACGGTGGCGTGGTGCTCTTGGAGCCGCCGAACATGTAGTCGCCGTTGGCATCGCGCGAGTTGAGCAAACCAAAGATGTTTGCTTCGATCTCTTTCAGCTCGGTGCTGATGGCCACGCGATCAGAGTCGGTCACGCCGGCACCGCCGGCACGAATCGCCAGCTCGCTGGCGCGCTGCATGGCATCGTTGATGGTGGTGAGCACGCTCTCTTCCTGCAGCAGCGAGTTGCTCACCGTGTTGATGTTGCCGCTGTACTGGTCCAGCAACGACTGCTGCTGTTGCAGCAGCAGCAGGCGCGCAGCACCGACCGGGTCATCGGCGGCAGTCTGGATACGAATACCCGACGTCACCTGGTCGTTGGTCTTGTTCATGTCGGAGAAGTTCTTGGAGTAGCTGCTGGCGCTGGCCTCATAGAACTGAGCAGTGGAAATACGCACGAGAGTCTACTCCTTACAAAGCGTTGATCAGGGTGCTGAAGGTTTCTTGCGCCGCCTTGATGATCTGCGATGACGCCGTGTAGTAATGCTGGAACTTGACCAGGCTGGCCGCTTCGTCATCCAGGTTGACCCCGGACACCGCGCTGCGGCTTTCGCTGGCGGACTTGAGCACGGCCGTGGTCGCGGTGCTGTCGATGGACGCCTGGTTGGCCTTGGCACCCACACGCTCGACCAGCGAGGCGTAGGCGGAAGTGAAGCTGGTACCGCCGCCGGAACCGGTGTTCACCGTCGACTTGGTCTGCAGGTCGAGCAGCGCCGTGGCGTTGCGGTTGTCAGCCTTGCCGTCGGCGTTGAACGACAGGGTGAAACTGTCATTGGCTGCCGGGCTGCCGCCGATGGTGGTCTCGACACTGAAGGTACGCGGGTTGCCGCTGCCGTCGAGAATCGGGTCGCCGGCAGCATCGAGCATCGGCACGGCCACCGACAGTTTGTTGTCGGTACCAGGGACCACGCTGCCGGTGCCGATCTGGGTGCCCTTGGCATCGAACAGTTTGTAACCCTGGGAGCCGCCACTGGCCGCGTCGAACACCACGCGCACCGGCATCGAGTCGCGAATCGACTGCTGGATCAATGCAGTGTCGGCACCGCCGTAAATGTCCAGCGATTCGCTCAGGGTCGGCTGGGTAATGGTGCCGGTACCGCTGTTGCCGCTGCCGGCGGCGGCGCTGACCGGCCCGGCAAACGCCAGCTTGTTGGCATCGGTCAGGATGGTGGTAATGCTACCGGCGGCCGAACGGGTGGGGATGACCTTGAAGCTGTCGCCAGCCGCCAGGCCGCCGCCTTTCAACGCCAGGCTGAAGCCATCGATGACCGGCGCCGGGTCGGCATTCAGGTCGAAGCTGCCCATGTCGGTGCCGTCGGAGCGGCGCACACTGTACTGGTTGGCGCTGGTGAACTTCACCTCATAGTCGTAGGTGGTCAGCGCGCCGCTGTCGGCAATGGTCACATCCAGGTTGCCGGAGCCTGCGCTGTTGTTCGACGAGGCCAGGCTGCGTTGGGCAATGGCGGTGGCGCTGTTGATGCTGGAGAACAGCGAGCTGCCGAACTGGCCATTGGCATCCAGGCCCTGCCCCAGCTGGCTGTTGATACTGTCGGCGACCACCAGGGCGACACGCCCCAGCTCGTTCATCGACGGCGTCAGCACGTCCTGGCGATAGCGCAGCAGGCCGCCAATCGCGCCCCCGGAAACCACCGAGGTCACGTCCGAGCTGAACGAGTCATAGTTGATGCGCAGGCTGACCTGGCTCTTGTCGGCCACACCCGGCTCCACCGACAGGGTATTGGCCTTGGTACCGGTGACCAGCGACTGGCCACTGCCCAGGTACACGTCGTAGTTGCCGTCACGCTCCTGCACCGTCACCCCGACCAGCTCATTGAGCTGGCGCACGGCTTCGCTGCGCGCATCCAGCAGGCTGTTGGGGGTATTGCCAGAGGCGCTGGCCGCAGTGATCTGCTTGTTGTACTCGGCAATGTTGGCGGTGAGCTTGTTCACCTGCCCGGCCATGGTATCGAGTTGCGAGTTGATCGTGGCGTTCTGCTGGCTCAGCTGGGTGCTCACCGCGTTGAATCGGTTGCTCAGGGTTTGCGCCTGGGTCAGCAGCAGCTGGCGCGAGGCAACGTCACCCGGCTTGGCCGCGGCAGTCTGCAGGGCCGAGAAAAAGGCGGTAAGGACCGAGCTGATGCCGGTGTCGCGGTCGGCCAGCAGCTTGTCGACGCTGGTGATCTGGTCCTGGTACGTCAGCGAGTCAGCCTGCAGCGAGGTGGCCGTCTGCAGCTGGTTGTCCAGGTAGGAGCTGTAGATGCGCCGCACGTCTGCCAGTGTGGTGCCGGTACCGATGAAGCCAGCACCAATGTTATGCGACGGGCCCGCTGCCTGCAGCGTCTGCTGGCGCGAATAGCCACTGGTCGCGGCGTTGGCGATGTTGTTACTGGTTACCGACAATGCCGCCTGGCTGGCATTCAGGCCACTCAGGCCAATCGAAATCAGGCTCGACATGATTTAGTCCTTTTATAGATTCGTGGTTCTGCCAGCCATGGCGTATTGCGGGGTTGCTTGCATTTGCTGGGCGATGCTGATGATCTTTCGTGCATAGCCCGGGTCGGTCGCATAACCTGCCTTTTGCAGCTCTCTTGCAAACTGCTCAGGGTTATCGGCCGAATTCAGTGCTTCTTGATAGCGGGAGTTGTTCTGCAGCAGGCTCACCAGGTCATGGAAGCTGTCCTGATAGGAATCATAGGAACGGAACGCGGCCGTTTCCTTGACGAACTGGCCATCGCGGAACTCGCTGGTAATCGCCCGCGCCTGCTCACCCTGCCAGTTGCCAGTGGCCTTGATGCCGAACAGGTTGTGGCTGCTGCTGCCATCGCCATTGCGCATCACCGACTTGCCCCAGCCGGTTTCCAGGGCGGCCTGGGCCACCAGGTAGCGTGGGTCGATACCAATGCGCTTGGCGGCCTGCTCGGCCATCGGCAGCATGGTGGCGACGAATTCGTCACTGTCGGCAAAGGCCTTTTTCGGCGCCAGCGGCGGCTGTGCCACGGCGCGGCCGACAATGCGCAGGCCGTTGTCCGGTACGGCAAAGGCCTTGGCCACTTGCTGGCCGTCGCGGGCCGGCACGGCGGCGGTGTTGGTGCTGCCCGCCGACGGCACGATGCCCGCCAGCAGGCGGTCGGTGAGCTTGCTCGGCAGCGCCAGGCGCCGCGCGTTGAGCGCGGCGACGTCGTTGCGGGTGGTGGCCGAACCCGTGGCATGCACCGGCTCCGCCACCTTGTTGCCCCACAGCGCCGGGCCACTGTTGTCGGCGCGCGGGAACGGGCTGGTGTTGATCGACGCACTGCGGCCCTTGGTCAGCTGGCGTACCAGCACATCCTGCAGGCCGATACCGCCGCCCTCGCGGGACATGCTCACGGCCAGCTGCTGGTCGTACATGTCGCGGTACTGCTTGACCGTTTCGGTGTTCATCGGGTTGTCGTCGGCCAGCACGTCGCTGGCCTTGCGCGACGCCTTGAGCATTTCGCTGATGAACAGCGACTCGAACTCCTGCGCCACCTTGCGCACGTTGGCTTCGCTGTCGCGGTCACCATGCTTGAGCGCGTTCAGGCGGTTGAGGTCGGTGTAGGCGCCGCTGTCGCCGCTGCCGGAAACCAGGCTTTTGCTGTTCATCCGCGCCGTCCTCAGATCACGATCAGGTCGGCCTGCAAGGCGCCGGCCTGTTTCAGGGCTTCGAGGATGGCCATCAGGTCGCTGGGCGCTGCGCCCACCTGGTTGACCGCACGCACGATCTCATCCAGCGTGGTGCCCGGGCCGAACTTGAACATCGGCTTGGCTTCCTGCTCGGCGTTGACCCGCGAGCGTGGCACCACGGCGGTCTGGCCGTTGGAGAAGGCCCCCGGCTGGCTGACGATCGGGTCTTCGGTAATGGTCACGGTCAGGCTGCCGTGGGTCACCGCGGCTGGCGACACCTTGACGTTCTGGCCGATGACGATGGTGCCGGTACGCGAGTTGATGATGACCTTGGCCACTGCCTGGCCCGGGTCGATTTCGAGGTTTTCGAGAATCGACAGGTAATCCACGCGCTGGCTTGGGTCCATCGGCGCACTGACCCGCACCGAGCCACCGTCCACAGCCTGGGCCACACCGGGGCCGAGCAGGTCGTTGACCTTGTCGACGATGCGTTTGGCGGTGGTGAAGTCGGGGCGATTGAGGTTCAGGGTCAGGCTGTTGCCCTGGTTGAAGCCGCTCGGCACGGCACGTTCAACGCTGGCACCGCCAGGGATGCGACCAGCCGACGGAACGTTGACGGTGATTTTCGAGCCGTCACGGCCCTCGGCGTCAAAGCCGCCCACCACCAGGTTGCCCTGGGCGATGGCGTACACGTTGCCGTCGATACCCTTGAGCGGGGTCATCAGCAGGCTACCGCCACGCAGGCTCTTGGAATTGCCGATCGAGGAAACGGTAATGTCCACCACCTGGCCAGGCTTGGCGAACGGCGGCAGGTCGGCATGCACCGACACCGCCGCGACGTTTTTCAGCTGCACGTTGCCGGAGCCTGCCGGCACCTTGATGCCGAACTGCGACAGCATGTTATTGAAGGTTTGCAGGGTGAACGGGGTCTGGGTGGTCTGGTCACCCGTGCCGTTCAGGCCCACCACCAGGCCGTAACCAATCAACTGGTTGGAACGTACGCCAGAGATGCTGGCGATGTCCTTCAGGCGCTCGGCCTGGGCAGCAAAGGCACAGGACAGGAGCAGGGTTGCGGCAAGCAGCTGCCTCACGTTGAACATGGTCATCCGTACTCAGAAAGGCCAAAGCGGGCTGATGAAGAAGCGGTCCAGCCACCCGGGCTGGCTGGCATCGGCGAACGAGCCGGTACCGGAATAGGTGATGCGCGCGTCGGCCACTCGGGTGGACGGCACGGTGTTGTCGGTGGCGATGTCGTCAGCGCGAACCATGCCGGCAATGCGCACCAGCTCTTCGCCGGTGTTCAGGGTCAGCCACTTCTCGCCGCGCACGGCAATGATGCCGTTGGGCAGCACTTCGGCCACGGTGACGGTAATGGAGCCGGTCAGGGTGTTGCCCTGGGTGGCCTTGCTGTCGCCCTTGGTGGCGCGATCACCGCTGTAGCCGGCTTCCAGCGACAGGTCGCCACTGCCAAACGGGTTGTTGGTGTTTGGCGTGGTGCCGAACAGCGAGGTCAGGCCGATGTCGGCCTTGCTGTTCTTGGCGATCTGCGAACCGGCGTTCTTGCTGGCCGAGGTTTTCTCGTTGAGGGTGATGGTGATGATGTCACCCACCCGGAACGCCTTGCGGTCGCTATACAGGTTCTGCTCGAAACCGGCCTGGTAGATCGAACCGTTGTTGGCCGCTGCCGGCAACGGGGTGCGCGGCAGTACCGGCGCGTAGTACGGGTCGTTGGGCTTGGGCGTCGGCGCGACGCAACCTGCCAGCAACACCGCCCCCCCCAGGGCGAACACGGACAACAGACGATTCATGACGCTTACCTCACGGGTGCAATGGAACTGCCAGGCTTGAAGCTGCCTGCCTTAAAGCTGTTGAGTAACGAACGACAGCATCTGGTCGGCGGTGGAAATGACCTTGGAGTTCATCTCATAGGCACGTTGGGTGGTGATCATGTTCACCAGCTCTTCCACGGTGCTGACGTTGGAGTTTTCCAGGGTCTGCTGCTGGGTGGTGCCGAAACCGTTCAGGCCCGGGGTGCCGACTTGTGGCGCGCCACTGGCGGCGGTTTCGAGGAACAGGTTGTCGCCGATGGCTTGCAGGCCGGCCGGGTTGATGAAGTCGGCGGTCTGGATGTTGCCGATCACTTGCGCGGCCGGGTTGCCGGCAGTGGTGATCGACACGGTGCCATCCTGGCCGACGGTGAAGGTTTGCGCGTCGTTCGGTACGACCACGGCAGGCTCCAGGGCGTAGCCGTTGGCGGTTACGATCTGGCCGTCGGAGTTCAGGTGGAAAGTACCGTCACGGGTGTACGAAACAGTGCCGTCCGGCTGCAGGATCTGGAAGAAGCCACGGCCGTTGACCGCCATGTCCAGCGGGTTTTCGGTGGTTTGCAGGCTGCCGGCGACAAAGCTTTTCTGGGTGCCGACGATGCGCACACCGGTACCGACCTGCAGGCCCGAAGGCAGCTCGCTGTCCTGGGTGGACTGGGCACCGGGCTGGCGGCGGATCTGGTAAAGCAAGTCGGCAAACTCGGCACGGTCACGCTTGAAGCCGGTGGTGGAGACGTTGGCCAGGTTGTTGGAAATGACCGTCAGGTTGGTGTCCTGGGCGGACAGGCCGGTTTTAGCGACCCAAAGAGCCGGAAGCATGTAAGTTCTCCTCGTGCGCCTGTTTTACGGCACCCGTTCAAAAGTGATTAGCCGATTTGCAAAACCCGAGCCATGGCTTCGTCGCCTTCCTTGGCCGTGTTCATCATCTTGACGTGCAGTTCGAACTGGCGGGACAGCGCCAGTACCGAGGTCATTTCCTCGACGGCGTTGACGTTGCTGCCTTCCAGAAAGCCCGATACCACCCGCACGTTGACGTCGGCGTCGGCCGGCTGGCCAGTGGCGGTGTGGATCAGGCCGTCCAGGCCCTTTTTCAGGCCCTTGGTGTCCGGGTTGACCAGCTTGATGCGGTCGACTTCGGCGATCACCCGCGGGTCTTCACCCATGGAGCGGATGCTCAGGGTGCCGTCGGCGCCCACTTCCACCTTCTGCTCTGGCGGGATGGCGATCGGGCCACCGTTGCCGATCACCGGCATGCCGTTGCCGGCGCGCAGCACGCCAAGGGCGTCGATGTTCAGGCTGCCGGTACGCACATAGGCTTCACTGCCGTCCGGCGCCTGCACGGCGATGAAGCCCTTGCCGGTCACCGCCACGTCGAGTTCGCGGCCGGTTTCGACCAGCGGGCCTTCGCTGAAGTCGGTGGCCGGGCGCTCGGTCATGGCAAAGGCGCGCGCCGGAAAGCTGTCACCAAACACCGGCATCGAGCGCGCCTGCTCCAGGTCACGCTGAAAACCGTTGGTGGAAACGTTCGCCAGGTTGTTGGCGTGGGCCTTTTGCGCCAGCGCGTTCTGGCTGGCGCCGGTCATGGCCACATAAAGCAACTTGTCCACAGTATCTCCTCTGCGCGCACCTGCCGCGCTGTCACTGGGCAGGTTCAAAGCAATAATCGAACCAAGTCTTAAACGCCCGATTTACGGGGCTTTCAGCGTAGCAAGGGGCAATAACCGTCAGTTTGTCGGCGGATGTTTGCCGCCTGCGGCAAGGGTTTGCTCAATGGCTGCGGCAGCCCGCGTTGTTGTAGGGGCCGGCATGGCGTACCCAGCCTTTGCCCGGGTTGTGGGCCGAGCACAGGTAGCGGCCGGTGACCAGGCTTTGCCATAGGTAGAACGGGGCGGGGGCGGCGGAGAGCGGCAGGGCCGTGGCCAGCAGGGCTATCAGCATTAGCCTTATCATGAGCGTTAGCCTTTCAGAATTTGGGGCCGCGTTGCGGCCCATCGCGACGCAAGGCCGCTCCTACATGGATCGCGGTCACCTGTAGGAGCGGCCTTGCGTCGCGATGGGCTGCGCAGCAGCCCCAACCATCATCAGGTCATCTGAATGATGGTCTGCATGATGGTGCTTTCGGTGGAAATGGTCTTGGCGTTGGCCTGGTAGTTGCTCTGCGCCTTGATCAGGTTGACCAGTTCGCCGGTCAGGTCGACGTTGGAGTCTTCCAGCGCACCACCGGAAATCTGGCCGAGGGTACCGGTGTCCGGGGCGCCAACCACTGGCACGCCCGAGGCGTAGGATTCTTTCCAGTTGGTGCCACCAATCGGCGTCAGGCCCTGCATGTTGGCGAAGCTCGCTACCGCCACCTGGCCAATCACCTTGTCCTTGCCGTTGGTGAAGCTGGCAAACAGGTAGCCGCTCTGGTCAATGCTCAGCCCGGACAGCTCACCGGTGGCGTAGCCATCCTGGGTCTTGGCAACTTCTGCGGACGACGCGTTGTATTGGGTAGCCCCCAGCATGTCCAGCTTCACACCGTCGGCATTGGCGATGGCACCATTGGCCGACCACTCGCCAGCGGCATTTTTCTGCGCCGGGATCCAGCTGTCGAGCCTGAAGATCTTGTCTTCGCCAATGGTCAGGCCGCCGGTGACCGCACCCGCAACCATTGCATCCTTGTCCAGCGTACCATCGGACTTGAACGGCACCGCGTTGACCAACGGCGTGGTCGAGGCCGGGTCAGCCGGGTTTCGGCCATCGATGGTGGTGTGCATCGACCAGGTGTTGGTGGTGTCGTCCTTGATGAAGTACTGGTTCATCTGGTGTTCGTTGCCCTGGCTGTCGAAAACCGGGGTGTTGAACGTGAAGTTGTAGGAACTGGCGTTGGTAGGGTCGAACGGCGTTACCGACGGGGCGGTTGCACCCGAGTTGAGGTTGATCTTCTCGGTGATCAGGCTGGTCGGCTTCGGCGTCAGGTTAGACGTATCGATCTGCAGGTTGGTCAGTATGCCCTGGATGACCTTGCCATCTTCACCCACCGCATAACCCTGCAGGTTGGCACCCCCGGCATTCACCACATAACCTGCCTTGTCGCTGTAGAACGCGCCAGCACGGGTGTAGATCTTCGAGCCGTTATCGTTCAGGGCGAAGAAGCCATTGCCATCGATGGCCATGTCCAGCGCCTGGCCGGTCGAATTGATGTTGCCTGGCGTGAACAGCTGGGAAACCGCAGCGGTCTTTACCCCGGTGCCGATCACTGTCTTGCCGGCGCTGGTGCCACGGATGGAGTTGGAATACTGGTCAGCGAACTCGGCACGCGACGACTTGAAACCGGTGGTGGCAACGTTGGCAATGTTGTTGCCGGTAACGTTCAGGGCCTTGTTTGCTGCATAGAGGCCGCTAAGGCCGATATTGAAAGACATGTGTAACTCCTGTCGTTTTGCTCAGGCCCTAGATGCCGATGCTTTGGATTTTGGAAAGCGCAACACTGCCCAGCCCGGCCAGGTTGAGCGTCATCTCCGAACCGTTGGTGCCCATGGTCACACTGGTAACCGAGGCCGGCAGGTTGGTGGTCATGGCCGTGGCCGTGCCATCGATCGAGGCGGTTGCCTTGAAGGTGTAGGTGCCAGCGGCCGCGACCTCACCGTCATCGTCCAGGCCATCCCAGGTGAAATCGATGCTGCCGGCCTTCTGGGTACCCAGCTCGATGGTGCGTACCAGCTTGTCGTCCTTGTCGTAGATGCCTACCGAAGTAGAGGTACTGGACGACGTCAGGTTGACCGAGCCCTTCATGTCCTTGCTGGTGTCGACCACGGCCTTGTCGGTCTGCACAATCACATTGCGCCCGACCAGCGACGAGGCCTGCAGGGCTTGGGAAGACTGCAGCCCGGCCGCGATATAGGTCACCGCGTCATTCAGCGACTGCATGCTTTCGAGGCTGCTGAACTGCGCCAGCTGGGCGACGAATTCGCCGTTTTCCTGCGGGTCGAGCGGGTTCTGGTTCTGCATCTGGGTAACCAGCAACTGCAGGAACGCATCCTTGCCCAGCGCGCTGCCGGCGGCACCGGTGCTGTCGCTGTTCTTGCTCTGCTGTTTTTGCAGCGAAGTCAGGTAGGCGCTACCGACGTCGGTGGTGGAATTGGTAGTGGTCATGTCGGCTTCCTATCACTGCCCCAGGGTCAGGACTTTCTGCATCATGCTCTTGGCCGTGTTCATCAGCTCGGCGTTGGTCTGGAACGCGCGGCTGGCAGAGATCATGTCAGCCATTTCCTCGACCACGTTGACGTTCGGGTAGTAAACGTAGCCGTCCTTGTTCGCCGCCGGGTGGTTCGGCTCGTAACGCGCTTCCAGAGTGCTCTGGTCCTCGACGATGCCTTTTACCTGCACGCCCTGCCCTGCTTCGCCCTGGTCTTCGAACAGCGACTGGCTGCTGCCGGCCTGCGCGTCCTGGAAGGTGGTGGCGAACACCGGGTGGCGGGCGCGGTAGGTCTGGTCGATGCTCGAAGACACCGTCTCGGCGTTGGCAATGTTGGAGGCGACGGTGTTCAGGCGCGTGTTCTGCGCGCTCATGCCGCTACCGGCAATATTGAAGACACTGGAAAGGGACATGGTCATTCTCCCCGCAGGGCGGAAACCAGCCCTTTGAATTTACTGTTGAGCAAGGTGAAGCTGGCCTGGAAGCCAATGGCGTTTTCGGTGTAGTTCGATTGCTCGATCTGCGCGTCGACGGTGTTCTGGTCGATCGACGGCTGCAGCGGCGTGCGGTACTTGAGCGTGTCGTCAGCGGCGATGGCCAGGCCTTCGGCTTCGATGTGCCGGCTGTTGGTACGGTCCATGGCGAAGCGGCCGCTTTGCTGCTTGCCGGTCTCGGCGGCCAGCACCGAAGAAAAGTCCATGTCGCGCGCCTTGTAGTTGGGCGTGTCGGCGTTGGCGATGTTGTTGGCCAGCACTTCGGCGCGCTGGGCGCGGAAGCCCAGGGCCTTTTCGTGAATGCCAAGCGCCTTGTCGAAGCTGATGCTCATGTCGGGGAAACCTTCAGAGGTTGACCGGAATTTCGTTGAGCAAGGATTAGCAAGGGCTGTGCCAACCCTGGCAAGTGCAACAAAACCGGGCCTTCATGCACCGACCGCACGGGCGTGCTGCCAGAAAAGCGGCAAAGGTTTACCTCAAAGGCGGCACAAAGCGGCAATAGTCAGTCGATCAACGTGGCAACCCAAAAAATTGACGACATATCCAGCAACACAGCAGCACGATGGCATTCGACAAAATATTTCAAGGCCCCCTTAAAGTATCAAAAGGCCATGCCGATGCAATTTGCAGGCAAAGCGCTCGTTGTCTCGCATCGTGGTGACGCGAGAGAGTCTGGATGCCGCCCTCCTAACCTGGATTACTATCTATGACTTCAATCGTCACGGCGATGTCGACGGCACAAGTTGCCGCTCTGTCAACTAAACAAATTTCGGCGCTGGGTACATCCGATATCGCAGCCCTGAGCTCCGCTCAGGCCGGCGTACTGTCTACCGCGCAGATTGCAGCACTGTCGACTTCCGATGTCGTTTCGCTGAGCACGGCAGCGATTGCAGCCTTCAACGCATCGCAGCTGGCGGCGCTGGGCAAAGATGACGTTGCAGTACTTGCCACCGCACAAGTAGCAGCCCTGTCGTCGACGCAAGTGGCAGCGTTCTCTACCACTCAGATCGCCGCCATGACCGCTAACCAGGTTGGCGCACTGGCTGGCAACATGAGCACCGCACAGATCGGCGTACTGTCGACCAAACAGGTCGCTGGGGTGTCGACCACCACGATGGCGGCGCTGAGCGCCACCCAGATGGCCGCATTCACCACCAAAGACATCGCTGCCCTGACGACTACCCAGCTGGGCGCTGTAACTACAACCGCCCTCGCCGCCCTGTCCACGGCCCAGGTCACGGCAATGACCACCGCCCAGATCGGCGCCCTGGCTGCCAAGCTGTCAACCACCCAGATCGGCGCTTTGACTACTGGGCAGACTGCAGGCCTGACGACCACAGTCATTGGCTCGCTCAGCACAGGCCAGCTTCAGGCAATCTCCACCAAAGACATCGTGGCGTTGTCGACATCGCAGGTAGCCGGCCTGTCGACCACCGTGCTGAGTAACTTGACTACGCCGCAGTTGAAGGCGATCGAGGCGAAAGACCTCGCCGCCATGTCGACCACTCAACTGGGGTCGCTCAGCACATCTCAAGTCAACACCCTGACTACCGCTCAAATGGCCGCCTTGAGCAGCACCCAGGTAGGTAGCCTGGGGACCAAGCTCAGCACCGGGCAGATCAGCCTGCTGTCGACCAAGCAAGTCGTGGGCATGACCACCACCACGATCGCCGCCCTGGACAACGCTCAGCTGGCAGCGATTTCGACCAAGGACATTGCCGCCTTGTCGACGACCCAGCTCGGTGCGGTGGCAACAGCCAGCCTCGCCACCTTGTCGACGGCGCAGGTCACGGCAATGACCACCGCGCAGGTCGGCGCTCTGGCCGGCAAGATGTCGACTACCCAGATTGGCGCCCTGACAGCCGCACAAACCGCAGGTTTGTCCACCACCGTCATTGGTTCGCTGACTTCGGGCCAACTGCAGGCGATCTCCACCAAGGATATCGCTGCACTGTCGACATCGCAGGTCGCCGGGTTATCTACCACGGTATTGGGCAGCTTGACCACCGCGCAGCTGACGGCGATCGAGACTAAAGACATTGCCGCGATGTCCACCACCCAACTGGGCGCACTGACAACGTCTCAAGTGGGCAGCCTGAGCAAAGCCCAGATTGCCGCACTGAGCAGCACCCAGGTTGACAGCGTGGGCGCCAAGCTTGGCACAGCCCAGATCAATGCCTTGTCGACCAAGCAAATCGCTGGGGTTTCCACAACCACGATGGCTGCTCTGAGCCCCGCTCAGCTTGCCGCCATTTCGACCGCCGACATCGCGGTCCTGACCACAACTCAGCTGGGCTCGGTGACCACGACTGACCTCGCAGCCCTGTCGACAACCCAGATCAGCGCAATGACCACCACCCAGGTCGGCGCCTTGGCTGCGAAGATGTCGACCGCCCAGATCGGCGCGTTGACAACGGCACAGACAGCGGCACTGTCGACCACTGTCATTGCCTCGCTGGCCACAGGCCAGCTCCAGGCGATCAGCACCAAGGACATCGCCGCGCTGTCGACATCGCAAGTCGCCGGCCTGTCGACCACCGTGCTGGGCAACCTGACTTCGGCGCAGTTGACGGCCATCGAGACCAAAGACATTGCGGCAATGTCCACCACTCAGCTGGGCGCGCTGACAACGCTTCAGGTCGGTAGCCTGGGAACCGCCCAGATTGCTGCCTTGAGCAGTGCCCAAGTCGGTAGCCTGGGTGCCAACCTCAGCACCCTGCAGATCGGCTCGCTGTCGACCAAGCAAATTGCGGGTGTTTCCACCACCACAATGGCCGCACTGAGTACCGGCCAGGTAGCAGCGATCACCACCAAGGATATCGCCGCGCTGTCGACCACCCAACTGGCAAGTCTGACGACTGCCGCCGTGGCCGGGTTGTCGACTGCCCAGATTGGTGCCTTGTCGACCGCCCAGGTGGGCACACTACAAGCCAACCTCTCGACCGCGCAGATCGCCGCCTTGTCGACCCGCCAGGTCACTGGCCTGAACACTGCCAGCCTGACCACTGCGCAACTGCAAGCGATCGAGACCAAAGACCTGGTCTCGCTGGCTACGTCGCAGCTGACGGCGCTGAGCACAGGTCAGGTCGGTAACCTGACTACCTCGCAGGTGGCGGCACTGAAATATGCCCAGGTCAATGCGCTGGTCTCAAGCTTTACCACCAGCCAGATTGGCTCGCTGACCACCGCGCAAGCGGCAGGCCTGAGCACTTCCGCCCTCAATAGCCTGAGCACTACCCAACTGCAGTCCATCACCACCAAGGACATCGCCGCACTGACCACCAGCCAGGTAGCCGGGCTGTCGACGACCGCACTGGCAGCCCTGAGCACCACCCAGGTCGGGGCGATGGAGGCGGTAGACGTTGCTGCATTGACGACTACCCAGACAGGTGCGATGAGCAGCGCCCAGGTCACCAGCCTGACCACCAAACAGGTCGCTGCCTTGAAGTACGCGCAGGTCAGCACGCTGGCCAACAACCTGTCCACAGGCCAGATCGGCTTGTTGAGCACCGCGCAAATCTCGGGCATCAGCACTACCGTGCTGGCCGGCCTGACCACCACTCAAGTCGCCGCGATCACGACCAAGGATATCGCCGCCTTGACGACTGCCCAGGTGAGCTCGCTCACCACTGCGCAGATCGCCACGCTGTCGACCTCCCAGATCAACGCACTGTCGCACACCCAGGTCGGTTCCATGACCACTGCGCAAATCGGCCAGCTTTCCACTACCCAGATTCCTTATCTGAACGTGTAAGGCAGGCTCGCTACAGCTGATCCATCATCGGCCCTGACCCGTACCGTATCACCGCTACGGGGCAAGGCCGGTGATGATGATCAACCTGGCAAACCCAGGCTTTGGGCGGTCACCTGCCCAATCCTTGCGCTCATCCCTTGCCTGTGGACGACTTCCGCCATGCCCCCTAGGATGTGCCGTTCGGGTACCTGCAACTGCGCAGTCCCACCCGTTTTCTTTTCAAGCCCAGGCACCTATGCGTGTCTCCGTCGCGATTTTGCGATCTTTTTTTGAAAACCTATCTCTATGACCATTCAGGAAGGGCGCCTTGAGGCGCTACTCGCTCAGATCAATGGCGGCCAGGCTTGCGAGGCCCTGCCTGAACTAGAGCTGCTACTTGCGCAGCTACCGGACAACCCCGCCCTGCTTGGCATGAAAGCCGAGGCCCTGCGCCTTGCCGGGCGCCATGCCGAGGCTGTCGAAGCATTTCGGCTGGCCGCCGTAAAAGGTGCCGGCGCGCGCAACTGGCTCGCTGCCGGCGTGCTGCTGGCCGCCATGCGCACCACCGACGAAGCCTTGCAGTGCCTGCTCAAGGCCCATGAAGAAGCACCCGATAACGAGGAAGTGCTCGACGCGCTGGTGACCACCTGTTTCAACGCCAACCGCCAGCACGAGGCTATCGGCTTTGCCCGCCTGCAACTGTCGCTCAGCCAGAACCCCCGGCTGCTGACCCATGCGGCGCTGCTGCTGCAAAGCAATGACTGCTATGAAGAGTCATCCAATGCCTTCAAGCAGATCCTGCAGCTGGCACCGGAAGATCCGGCAGTCATTGGCGCCGCCCTGGTACCTGCACGCTTTACCTGTGACTGGGACTGGATCGAAGCCCTGCAAGAGAAAATCGGCGCCTGGTACGACCAGGGGGCATTCGAGCTTGCGCAAGAATACCCTTTGACCCACCTCACCTGGTGCGTGGACGAAGCCCGCAACCTTGGCGTGACACAAGCCTACGTCAAGCGCATGGTGCCAACGGTTACCCCACTGGTACTACCTGCTACTGGCACCGCACAGGGCAGGCGCATCCGCGTCGGTTATGTGTCTTGCGACTTCCGCAACCACGCAACCATGCACCTGATGGCCGGCCTGCTCGAATGCCATGACCGGGAACGTTTCGAGATTTTTGCCTACGACTACAGCGCTTTCGATGTTTCAGACTATCGACAACGCTTCGTCGACGCCGTCGAGCACCACATCGCCATCGATGCCATGAGCGATCAACAGGCCGCCGAGCGCATTGCCGCCGATCGGCTGGACATCCTGTTCGACCTCAAGCTTTACACCGGTGGCGGTCGCCCCGGCATTCTCGCCTACCGCCCTGCAGCGCTTCAGGTCGCTTACCTGGGCTTCCCGGGCAGCGCAGCCAGCCGCGACATCGACTACATCGTTTCGGACCGCTTCGTCACCCCTGACAGCAGCACCGCGCATTACCCGGAAGCGTTCTGCCGCTTGCCGCATTCGTACCAGTGCAATGACCGCAAACGGGGCTCCGCCTGCGCGCCTACCACCCGCAATGCGAACGGGCTGCCGGACGACAAGGTGGTGTTCGCGGCCTTCAACCAGTCCTACAAGATCGACCGTAGCAGCTTTGCCGTGTGGCTCCGCGTGCTACAGGGCGTACCCGACAGTGTGCTCTGGCTGCTGGGGCAGTGCGAAGCCGCCATCTCCCACCTCAGCCGCCAGGCAGCGCTCGCGGGGGTCGATCCGCAACGGCTTATCTTCGCGCCCTTCGCCGCGCCGGAGCAGCATCTTGCCCGCCTGCAATTGGCCGACGCAGTGCTGGATACCTTGGTGTGCAATGGCCACACCACCACCTCGGACGCACTTTGGGCCGGCGTTCCAGTCATTACTGCGCGCGGCAGCCACTTCTGCTCACGGGTCAGCGAGAGCCTGCTCAATGCCATTGAATTGCCAGAGTTGGTGGGCGCCAACCAGGATGACATGGTGCGCATCTGCCAACGGATCGGCAGCGACGGCGACTACCGAAGGGCGCTACGCGACAAGGTTGCCGCCAATCGCTTGACGACACCGCTGTTCGATACCCTGCGCTTCACCCGCAATTTTGAAACAGCCATCGAATTGATGACGCAGCAGCATCGTAATGGGGTAAAGGGCGAGCACATCGATGTGCCGGACTGCGGCCCGCTGATGCCGCAAGAGAATTGGCAAGTGCGGCCGCACACCCGCCCGCAGCCTCTGCAACTGGCTTATACAGCCTGCCCGCTGTGCAATGGGGCAAGCACGACGCTGGGCTTCGCCAACTGCTCGGGCCATCCTCTCTGGCACGAACCGCTGCCTCAAGCCATTGAGTGGATGCAGTGCCCGGGGTGCGCACATGTGCATAGTCGCCACTACTGGACCGAAGCAGGCCTGGCCGAGGTGTTTCGCAACGCCAACCCGGGCCAGCTTGCCCGGCACGCCGACAACCATGACAACAAGCGCGCACTCTGGGCGCCAGTGGTGGATAAAGTCATGGGATTGCTGGGTGGCTATCAAGCCACCTTCAATCGCGCCTGCCAGCCTTCATGGCTTGATGTGGGCTGTGGGGACGGCTCGCTGGTAATGACCGCCGGTGACTTCGGTTTCTCGACCACTGGGCTGGATGCACGCGCCGAAACTGTCAGCCGCCTGCAGCAGTTGGGCTTCAATGCAATCCAGCACGACTTCATGACATTGCAACTCGAGGTCTCACTCGACGCCCTGTCGATGATGGACCTGCTTGAGCACATACCCTATCCCATCAAGGCCCTGCAAAAAGCTGCACAACTACTTCGCCCCGGTGGCGTACTGGTTATCAGCCTGCCGGACCTGACTTCGTCGAGCTGGAAAATCATGGATGCGGAGAATGCCAACCCGTATTGGATGGAAATCGAGCATCATCATAATTTCAGCCGCGCACGGTTGCTTGCCCTGCTTAACGACAACGGTTTCAGTGTCGCCGATTTCGCCGTACCCAACCGCTACAAGGCCCAGATGGAGCTGTACGCAATACGCCGCTAGAACGGTGTGTGGCAAGGCTCGGCAGCCACTGGCGTGCACGAGCCTTGCCAACCCCGCAGCGTTACTTGGCCTGGTAGATGATCCCCGGGCTGCACTGCACCATCTGGTAATGGTCCGGCAAGCCATTCAGCGCCTCCGAGGCACCAAGGAACAGGTAGCCACCTGGCTTCAAGGTGCTGTGAATGCGCAACAAAATGTCCTTCTTCACCTGCGCCGAGAAGTAGATGAGCACGTTGCGGCAGAACACGATGTCGAACTTGCCCAGGCTGGCATAGCTGTCGAGCAGGTTGAACGAACGGAACTCGACGCGGCTGCGAACCGCCGGCTTGACCGCCCAGCGCCCCGGCCCCTTGGGGTCGAAGTAGCGCTGCAGGCGCTCCTGCGACAACCCGCGGGCAATCGCCAGGCTGTCGTACTCACCGGTCTTGCAGTTGTTCAGCATGGTGCCGGACAGGTCGGTAGCAACAATCTGCGCGCCCATCTTCAACTGGCCGAGGTTGCTGCGCTCGAACTCGTCGATGGCCATCGAGATGGAGTACGGCTCCTGCCCCGACGAACAGGCCGCCGACCACATGCGCAGGCGCTGGCCGGGGTTGTTGCGGATGAACTCGGGAATCACCTTGTTTTTCAGCACTTCGAACGGGTAGGTATCGCGAAACCACAGGGTCTCGTTGGTGGTCATGGCATCGACCACCTGCTCGCGCAAGCCGCCGCGCGGTTGGGCCTGGATGCGCTGCACCAGCTCGCCCAGGCTCTTGATGCCCTGTTGTTCCATCAGCTTGTTGAGACGGCTGGAAACCAGGTACTGCTTATTCTCGCCCAGCAAGATGCCACAGGCTTTTTCCAGGAATACCCGGAACTGTTCGAAATCCAAATTACCCGTAGACACTACTGCCGCCTCTTTTCAATCACTGGTGCCGGGGGGGCTGCCCCCGGCCGCTTCAATGCGCTGCCTTGATCCGGTCGACTACCCGTTGGGCCAGGTCGTCCGGCTTGAACTTGGCCAGGAAGTCATCGGCGCCGACCTTCTTGACCATCGCCTGGTTGAACACCCCGGAAAGCGAAGTATGCAGGCAGATGTGCAATTTTTGCATGCGCGGGTCGCTGCGGATCTCTGCCGTTAGCGTATAGCCGTCCATTTCCGGCATTTCAATGTCCGAGATCATCATCAGGAACTCTTCTTCCGGCTTTTTGCCCTCGTCCACCAGCTGGCGCAGGTAGTTCAGGGCTTGGCGGCCGTCGTTGAGCGCCACTACCTCCACCCCCACGGTCTGCAGGCAACGGCTGACCTGCTTGCGCGCCACCGACGAATCGTCGACGGTCAGCACCCGCATCAGCACGGCCTTGTCCTGCACCTCGGCATCGATCACCCCGGCCGAGACCGACTCGGACGACGGCGACACTTCGGCCAGCACCTTTTCCACGTCGATGATCTCGACCATGCGCTTGTCCACCCGGGTGACCGCGGTCAGGTAGTGATCACGCCCAGTGCCCTTGGGTGGCGGATGGATCTCTTCCCAGTTCATGTTGACGATGCGCTCTACCGAGTGCACCAGGAAGCCCTGGGTCTTGGTGTTGTACTCGGTGATGATCACAAAGCTGTTGCGCGTTTCTTCCTGCAGGGGTCGCATCCCGGTGGCCATCGACAGGTCGAGGATAGGGATGGTAGCCCCGCGAATATTGGCAACGCCACGCACCACCGGGTGCGCCTTGGGCAGCAGGGTCAGCGCAGGGCATTGCAGCACTTCCCTGACCTTGAATACGTTGATGCCGTAAAGCTGCTCGCCGTTAAGGCGGAACAGCAGCAGTTCCAGGCGATTCTGCCCCACCAGCTGCGTGCGCTGGTTGACCGAATCCATAACACCCGCCATGCCAGACTCCTTTACATTTCAGCTTTTCGTTGCAACTCAACTAGCGAGTCGGCACGGGCTTTGCTTTTTTGAGCGCCATGTACACGAAAACGACATTTTCCCGACGATTGACGCACCTGCTGACGGGCTCGCTGGCCACGTTGTGCTTGCTGGTGCCCGGCGTTCGCACGGTAGCGGACGCGTTCACCTTGCCTGAACAGCTTATCGGTGTCACCCAAGGGTTTCTTGAATTCACCGTCGAAGATTACCTGGCCACCACCCAGACCGCTGGCCGTTACGAGATCCAGGTCAACCCGCTGGACCCGCGCCTGCGCATGCCGTTGTGCAGCCAGCAGCTGGACGCCACGCTGGAGAGCCCGTCCCAGCCGCTGGGCCGCGTGACCGTGCGGGTACGCTGCGACGGCAGCGCGCCGTGGACGGTATTTGTGCCAGCCACCGTGCGGCTGTTCCGCAACGTGGTGGTGGTGACCCGCCCGCTCAAGCGCGGCAACGAAGTGGGCGAAGGCGACGTGGCGCTGCGCGAGCGGGATGTCGGCACATTGGGCCAGGGCTTCCTCAGCGAACTGGACCAGGCGGTGGGCATGAAGATGCTGCGCCCCACGGTGATCGACCAGGTGCTTACCCCGCAGCACCTGGAGCAGGCCGAGGTGGTGCGCAAGGGCGACCACGTGGTGATCATCGCCCGCAGCGGCAGCCTGAGTGTGCGCATGCCTGGCGAGGCCCTGAGCAAGGGCGGCCTGAGCGAGCAGATAAGGGTACGCAACCTCAATTCCAAACGGGTGGTCAAGGCCAGGGTGACCGGCCCCGGCCAGGTCGAGGTGAGCATGTAGCCAGTTACCACATTGCGCTGGCAGTGAGGAACCGCTTTTCCTAAACTGTGTCAGAACCGGGTACGTGAGCTTGCTGACAGGCGGCTATGCATTTGTGCCTAAAGTTTCTATCGGGTTGGCCGAAAACAAGGCAAGCGTCCAAATACCCAGAGGTTTCTGATCATGGTCATCGACTTCAGTCGTTTGAATAACTCTCCGTCCGTCACGGGCGGCGTGCGCGGCAACACCGCGCCCGGCAGCGCCGAACAGCCGGCAGCCAGCCAGGAAGCGGCAAAAGGCACCAGCGCCAGCGGAGAAGCGGTACACCTCAGCCAGGAGGCCCAGCAGTTGCAAAAGATCAGCGACAAGCTGCGCGACGAGCCAGTTGTCAACAGCGCCCGTGTGGCCCAGTTGAAACAGGCGATCGCCGATGGCAGCTACCAGGTCGATGCCGGCCGGGTCGCCAGCAAACTGCTCGATTTCGAAGGCCAGCGCTGACCGTACGGCGCGCTGACTTCACGGACGCTAGAAAAGCCAAGAGTTAGCCATGCACGACACCACCTTGCTGCAACTGATCGAAGATGACATTGCCCCGATGCAGGAACTGCGCGACCTTCTGCACCAGGAAGCGATCGCCCTGCATGGCCGCGACATGCCGCTGCTGGAACAGATCCTGGCGCGCAAGCAGTCGCTGATCATCCTGATCGAGCAGCATGGCCAGCGCCGCAGCCAGTTGCTCGCCAGCCTGGGCCTGAGTGCCGACCGCAACGGGGTGCAGGCATTGGCCGCGCAATCGTCGCATGGCGAAGCGCTGCTGCAGCGGCTCGACATGCTGTCGCAGCTGATGGACGACTGCCAGCAGGTCAACCAGACCAACGGGCGGATCATCCAGGTGCAACAGCACGTCACCAACAACCAGATTCGCATCCTGCAGGGCGGCGATGCGCCGTCACTGTACGACAGCCGCGGCGGCACCTCGCTGCTGGCCAAGCCAAGGGCTCTCAGCCAAGTCTGATTTTTCTGTCAAGGCACGGAACATACTGGCAAAATGCCGTTAATTGCGTGTGTCGCTTTTGCCTGGAGAACGATAAGCCGTGTTCAATGAATCCGATGCACCGCAACCACCAAAGGTGCTGAGCACCCCTTTGGAGATTGCGGCCAACTTGCGGCAACTGCAGGAAAGCCACGACCCCCTGATCATCACCTTCCATGACCGTAGCCAGCGCTTCCAGAGCTACGTGGTGCATGTGGACCGTGACAGCAACACCCTGGCACTGGACGAGATGATCCCCCGCGACGGTGAGAAGTTCATCGAGAACGGCGAACACTTTCGCGTAGAAGGCTTCCACGATGGCGTGCGCATCGCCTGGGAATGCGACCACGAGCTGAAGATCAGCGAAGTCGACGGCCACCGCTGCTACCGTGGCGCCATGCCGCTGGAGATGACCTACCACCAGCGCCGCAACGCCTTCCGCGCCGCGCTGAAGTTGTCGCAACTGGTCGACGTCATCCTCGATGGCACCCACCTCAAGGGCAATGGCGCCCTGCGTGGCAAGCTGCTGGACATCTCCGCCACCGGCTGCAAACTGCGCTTTGACGGCAATGTCGAGGATCGCCTGCAGCTGGGCCAGGTTTACGAGCGCTTCAAGGCAGGCAACCCGCTGGGCCTGGTGGATACCATGGTCGAACTGCGTCACCTGCACTATGAAGAGCGCATCAACACGACCTTTGCCGGTGTGCGCTTCCATAACCTTACCGGGCAGGCACAGCGCAAGATCGAGAGCTTTGTGTACCAGCTGCAGCGTGAGGCGCGGCGGTTCGACAAAGACGACTATTGATCGTCGTCCTGTAAAACAGAAACGCCACCTGCTCGGGTGGCGTTTTTGTTTGTGTTTCTCCTGTACCGGCCTATTCGCGGGTAAACCCGCTCCTACATGGTGTTGCACAGATCTTGAAATCGGCGCCGTACCCTGTAGGAGCGGGTTTACCCGCGAATAGGCCGGTACAGGCTTACACCGACTTACTGGTCTCTTCCGGCTTGGGCGCCTGCTGTTCAGCCCCCTTCTCTTCCGCCTCGGTATCCTCCGCCGCCACCGGCGCCTGCATCACTTCCTGTACGGTCTGCTCATCCACCCGCGGGTCGAGCGCCGCCGACAACGGCGAACCGGCCGCCGGCATCGCCACGTGACCCAATGGCGCGTCCTGCACCTGGTGCAGGCCGGTAACCGCCTTCGGCCGGATGCGCCACACCAGCACCAGCGCAAAGAACACGAAGAAGGCATACAGCATCTGCGCGCCCAGCACCTTCATCAGCACACCCGCCGCCAGCGGCCCGATGCACGCGCCCACGCCATAGGTCACCAGCAGCATCGCCGTCAGCGACACCCGCCGCTCGCTTTCCACATGGTCATTGGAAAACGCCACCGCCAGCGGGTACAGGCAGAACTGCAACAGCGAAATCAGGAAGCCAATACCGAACAGCAACTCCAGCGGCACATTGGGCATTATCGCCAGCGGTGCTGCCGCCAACGCCAGGCCCACCGCCACGCTGCGAATCAATACCGCCCGGTCGTAACGGTCAGACAACCAGCCCAGCGGCCACTGCACCAGCAGGCCGGCAAAAATACAGCTACCCATGAACAAACCAATCTGCTCGGTGGTCATGCCCTGGCTGGAGGCATACAACGGTGCCAGGCCGTAGAACGAGCCGACGATCAGCCCGGAACCCAGTACCGTGCTGAGCGACTGCGGTACGCGCTTGATGAAGAACTTCGGCTCCATCGGCGCCGGGCGCAGCGGCGCCGGGTGAATGCGCCGGGTCATCGCCACCGGCACCAGGCACAGGGCAAAGCACATCGCCACCAGCATCAGCAGCTCCGGGCCAAGCGCGGGGTGCACGACCAGGATCAGCTGGCCAAGCACCAGCCCCAGGTACGAGGCAATCATGTAACCGCTGAACACCGCGCCGCGGTGCTTCACATCGGCCTGCTCGTTGAGCCAGCTCTCGATGACCATGTACTGGCACATCATGCCCAGGCCGACGATCATCCGCAGCCCGATCCACACCGGCAACCAGTTGGTCATGCCATGGCCGAGCACCGCCGCACAGACAATGCCGGCGCAGGTGGCATAGGCGCGTATGTGCCCGACCCGGCCAATCAGCCGGTGGCCGACTTTGCCGCCGACCGCCAGGCCAAAGTAGTTGGCCGCCATCAACGCACCCACCCACAGGCTGTCGACATGGTCGGCCGCCAGGCGCAGGGCCAGGTAGGTACTGAGCAGGCCCGAGCCGATCAACATCATCAGCGCGGCGAAATACAACGACTGAAACGGCTTCCATATATTTCGCATAGGTCCCGTGAAGCTCCCTTGGTCAGGTGGCGGGGTGCTAAGCAGCATAAGGGCAAAAACCACCCGGCGCAGGCCCCCTTCAGCGATTTGGCGCTGCGGGGACGCGTCCGGTGCAGGTCGTGTCGCGATCAGGCTTGTGCCGCCAGCACCCGGCGCTCCCACGGGGTGATCTCGTCAAAGAAATCGGTCAGCTCCAGGGTCTTGCTGGCGATGTAGCCTTCGATGAACTCGCTGCTGAACAGTTCACGCGCCAGTGCGCTGCGCTTGAGGCGCTCGAGGGCGGCATGCAGGGTGCACGGCAGGCTCAGGTGCTCCGGCACTTCGAACTCGCCCTGGATCGCCGGCGACGGCTGCAGGCGCTGCTCAATGCCGTGCAGCCCGGCGGCCAGGCTGGCGGCAATGGCCAGGTACGGGTTGGCGTCGGCGCCAGGCAGGCGGTTTTCCACCCGCCGCGCCACGGGTGCACTGGCGGGGATGCGCAGGCCGGCGGCGCGGTTGTCCTCCGACCAGCAGGCATTGTTCGGTGAGGCATAGGGGTGGCACAGGCGCTGATAGGAATTGACGTTGGGCGCGAACAACGCGGTGAAATCGGCCATGCACGCCTGCAGGCCGCCGATGAAGTGGTGGAAGGTGTCGGTTGGCAGGCCTTGCTCGTCGCTGAACACGTTACGCCCGCTGGCCACCTCCACCAGGCTTTGGTGAATGTGCATGGAACTGCCGGGTGTGCGCGCCAAGGGCTTGGCCATGCACACCACGGTCAGGCCATGCTTGAGCGCCACTTCCTTGAGCAGGTGCTTGAACAGGAAAGTCTGGTCGGCCAACAGCAGCGGGTCGCCGTGCAGCAGGTTGATCTCAAACTGGCTGACGCCCATTTCATGCATGAAGGTGTCACGCGGCAGGCCGAGCGCGGCCATGCACTGGTACACCTCCTTGAAGAACGGACGCAGGCCGTTGTTGGAGCTGACACTGAACGCCGAATGGCCCAGCTCGCGACGGCCGTCGCTGCCCAGCGGTGGCTGGAACGGCTGCTGCGGGTCGCTGTTGGGGGCAAACACGAAGAACTCCAGCTCGGTCGCCACCACGGGCGCCAGGCCCAGCGCGGCGTAGCGGGCGATTACCGCCTTGAGCTGGCCACGGGTGGAGAGTGCCGAGGGCCGGCCATCCAGTTCGTTGGCATCGCAAATAGCCAGGGCGCGGCCGTCATTGCTCCAGGGCAGGCGGTGGACCTGGCTGGGCTCGGCCACCAGCGCCAGGTCGCCATCGTCGCTGCCGTAGAACCTTGCCGGCGGGTAGCCGCCCATGATGCATTGCAGCAGCACACCCCGGGCCATCTGCAGGCGGCGGCCTTCAAGGAAGCCTTCGGCGGTCATCACCTTGCCGCGCGGGACGCCGTTGAGGTCGGGGGTGACGCATTCGATTTCATCGATGCCCTGGAGCTGAGCGGTGCTCATGACGCTTGTCCTTGTTGTTGTAGGCTGACAACAACATAGGCTGGGGGTGTTTAAAATTTCAAGCACCCTCTGTAGTGCCTGTGCCGGCCCTTTCGCGGGTGAACCCGCTCCTACAACGATCGCGCGATCCTTGTAGGAGCGGGTTCACCCGCGAAAGGGCCGGTACAGGAGACAACTATTCGCGCAAGGTCATGCCATTGGCCGGCAACGGCAAGGCAGTCTTGTAGCGCACCTGCTTGAGGGCAAAACTCGACCGTATATTGGCCACCCCCGGCAACCGCGTCAGGTAATCGAGAAACCGCTCCAGCGCCTGGATGCTCGGCAGCAACACCCGCAGCAGGTAATCCGGGTCGCCGGTCATCAGGTAACACTCCATTACCTCGGGCCGCTCGGCGATTTCTTCCTCGAAGCGGTGCAGCGACTGCTCCACCTGCTTTTCCAGGCTGACATGGATGAACACATTCACATCCAGCCCCAGCGCCTCGGGCGACAGCAAGGTCACTTGCTGGCGGATTACCCCCAGCTCTTCCATGGCCCGCACCCGGTTGAAACACGGTGTGGGCGACAGGTTTACCGAGCGTGCCAGCTCGGCGTTGGTGATGCGGGCGTTTTCCTGCAGGCTGTTGAGAATGCCGATATCGGTACGATCGAGTTTGCGCATGAGACAAAATCACCGGTTTTTTGTGTTTATGCGGAATGTTTATCTGGCCCGCTCGGCAAAGGCAATCAACTTGAGAGAAAAATTCTCCTGCCGGGCCACTAAGATGTAGGGGACGCTGACCTACCAGTCACGAGCCGGTATTCAGCGGCGGCCGCTTCAGAGCTCACAAAAACAAATACCCGAGCGAGCGTAAAAAGCATGAACGAGTACGCCCCCCTGCGTTTGCATGTGCCCGAGCCCACCGGCCGGCCAGGCTGCCAGACCGATTTCTCCTACCTGCGCCTGAACGACGCAGGTCAAGCCCGTAAACCCCCTGTCGATGTCGATGCTGCCGACACCGCCGACCTGTCCTACAGCCTGGTCCGCGTGCTCGATGAGCAAGGCAACGCGCAAGGCCCATGGGCCGAAGACATCGACCCGCAAATCCTCCGCCAGGGCATGCGCGCCATGCTCAAGACGCGCATTTTCGACAGCCGCATGGTGGTCGCCCAGCGCCAGAAGAAGATGTCCTTCTACATGCAGAGCCTGGGCGAAGAAGCCATCGGCAGCGGCCAGGCACTGGCGCTCAACCGCACCGACATGTGCTTCCCGACCTACCGCCAGCAAAGCATCCTGATGGCCCGCGACGTGTCGCTGGTCGAGATGATCTGCCAGTTGCTGTCCAACGAGCGCGACCCGCTCAAGGGCCGCCAGCTGCCGATCATGTACTCGGTGCGCGAGGCCGGCTTCTTCACCATCAGCGGCAACCTGGCGACCCAGTTTGTGCAGGCCGTCGGCTGGGCCATGGCTTCGGCCATCAAGGGCGATACCAAGATCGCTTCGGCGTGGATCGGCGACGGCGCCACCGCCGAATCGGACTTCCACACCGCCCTCACCTTTGCCCACGTGTACCGCGCCCCGGTGATCCTCAACGTGGTCAACAACCAGTGGGCGATCTCGACCTTCCAGGCCATTGCCGGTGGCGAGTCCACCACCTTCGCCGGCCGTGGCGTGGGTTGCGGCATTGCTTCGCTGCGGGTTGACGGCAACGACTTCGTCGCCGTGTACGCCGCTTCGCGCTGGGCCGCCGAACGCGCCCGCCGTGGCCTTGGCCCAAGCTTGATCGAGTGGGTCACCTACCGTGCCGGCCCGCACTCGACCTCCGACGACCCGTCCAAGTACCGCCCCGCCGATGACTGGAGCCACTTCCCGCTGGGCGACCCGATCGCCCGCCTGAAGCAGCACCTGATCAAGATCGGCCACTGGTCCGAGGAAGAACACCAGGCCACCACGGCCGAGTTCGAAGCCGCAGTGATTGCCGCGCAGAAGGAAGCCGAGCAGTACGGCACCTTGGCCAACGGTCACATCCCGAGCGCCGCCTCGATGTTCGAGGACGTGTACAAGGAAATGCCCGACCACCTGCGCCGTCAACGCCAGGAACTGGGGGTTTGAGATGAACGACCACAACAACAGCATCAACCCGGAAACCGCCATGGCCACCACCACCATGACCATGATCCAGGCCCTGCGCTCGGCCATGGATGTCATGCTTGAGCGCGACGACAATGTAGTGGTGTACGGCCAGGACGTCGGTTACTTCGGCGGCGTGTTCCGTTGCACCGAGGGCCTGCAGAACAAATACGGCAAGTCCCGTGTGTTCGACGCCCCGATCTCGGAAAGCGGCATCGTCGGCACGGCCGTGGGCATGGGTGCCTATGGCTTGCGCCCGGTGGTGGAAATCCAGTTCGCCGACTACTTCTACCCGGCCTCCGACCAGATCGTCTCGGAAATGGCCCGCCTGCGTTACCGTTCGGCCGGCGAGTTCATCGCCCCGCTGACCCTGCGCATGCCTTGCGGTGGCGGTATCTATGGTGGCCAGACCCACAGCCAGAGCCCGGAAGCAATGTTCACCCAGGTGTGCGGCCTGCGCACCGTCATGCCGTCCAACCCGTATGACGCCAAAGGCCTGCTGATTGCCTCGATCGAATGCGACGACCCGGTGATCTTCCTGGAACCCAAGCGCCTGTACAACGGCCCGTTCGACGGCCACCACGACCGCCCGGTGACGCCGTGGTCCAAGCACCCGCACAGCGCCGTGCCCGACGGCTACTACACCGTGCCGCTGGACAAGGCCGCCATTACCCGCCCCGGCAATGACGTGACCGTGCTGACCTACGGCACCACGGTATACGTGGCCCAGGTGGCCGCCGAAGAAACCGGCGTCGACGCCGAAGTGATCGACCTGCGCAGCCTGTGGCCGCTGGACCTGGACACCATCGTCGAGTCGGTGAAAAAGACCGGCCGCTGCGTCGTCGTGCATGAAGCCACCCGCACTTGCGGCTTCGGCGCCGAACTGGTGTCGCTGGTGCAAGAGCACTGCTTCCACCACCTGGAGGCGCCGATCGAGCGCGTCACCGGTTGGGACACGCCCTACCCTCACGCACAGGAATGGGCTTACTTCCCAGGGCCTTCGCGGGTAGGTGCGGCATTGAAAAAGGTCATGGAGGTCTGAATGGGCACGCACGTCATCAAGATGCCGGACATTGGCGAAGGCATCGCGCAGGTCGAGTTGGTGGAATGGTTCGTCAAGGTCGGTGACATGATCGCCGAGGACCAGGTAGTGGCCGACGTCATGACCGACAAGGCCACCGTGGAAATCCCTTCGCCGGTCAGCGGCAAGGTGCTGGCCCTGGGTGGCCAGCCTGGTGAAGTGATGGCGGTCGGCAGCGAGCTGATCCGTATCGAAGTGGAAGGCAGCGGCAACCATGTGGATGTGCCAACGGCCAAACCGGTCGAGGCCCCTGCTGCCCCGGTGGCGGCCCAGCCAGCGCCACAGCAACAGGTAAAACCTGCAGCGTACCAGGCACCTGCCAACCACGAGGCAGCCCCGGTCGTGCCGCGCCAGCCGGGCGACAAGCCACTGGCCTCGCCAGCGGTGCGCAAGCGCGCCCTGGATGCCGGCATCGAACTGCGTTACGTGCATGGCAGCGGCCCGGCCGGGCGCATCCTGCACGAAGACCTCGACGCTTTCATGAGCAAGCCGCAGAGTTCAGCCGGGCAAACGCCGAATGGCTATGCCAAGCGCACCGACAGCGAGCAGGTACCGGTGATCGGCCTGCGCCGCAAGATCGCCCAGCGCATGCAGGACGCCAAGCGCCGGGTCGCGCACTTCAGCTATGTGGAAGAAATCGACGTCACCGCCCTGGAAGCCCTGCGCCAGCAGTTGAACAGCAAGCACGGCGACAGCCGCGGCAAGCTGACCCTGCTGCCGTTCCTGGTGCGCGCCTTGGTCGTAGCCCTGCGCGACTTCCCGCAGATCAACGCCACCTATGACGACGAAGCCCAGGTCATCACCCGCCATGGCGCGGTGCATGTGGGCATCGCCACCCAGGGTGACAACGGCCTGATGGTACCTGTGCTGCGCCACGCCGAAGCGGGCAGCCTGTGGGCCAATGCCAGCGAGATTTCGCGCCTGGCCAACGCTGCGCGCACCAACAAGGCCAACCGCGAGGAGCTGTCGGGCTCGACCATTACCCTGACCAGCCTGGGCGCCCTGGGCGGCATCGTCAGCACGCCGGTGGTCAACACCCCGGAAGTGGCGATCGTCGGCGTCAACCGTATGGTTGAGCGGCCGGTGGTGATCGACGGCCAGATCGTCGTGCGCAAGATGATGAACCTGTCCAGCTCGTTCGACCACCGCGTGGTCGATGGCATGGACGCCGCACTGTTCATCCAGGCCGTGCGTGGCCTGCTTGAACAACCCGCCTGCCTGTTCGTGGAGTGAGCATGCAACAGACTATCCAGACTACCCTGTTGATCATCGGCGGCGGCCCTGGCGGCTACGTAGCAGCCATCCGCGCCGGGCAACTGGGCATTCCTACCGTGCTGGTGGAAGGCCAGGCACTGGGCGGTACCTGCCTGAACATCGGCTGCATCCCGTCCAAGGCGTTGATCCACGTGGCCGAGCAGTTCCACCAGGCCTCGCGCTTTACCGAGCCATCGCCGCTGGGCATCAGCGTGGCATCACCACGCCTGGACATCGGCCAGAGCGTGGCCTGGAAGGACGGCATCGTCGACCGCCTGACCACCGGTGTAGCCGCCCTGCTGAAAAAGCACGGGGTGAAAGTAGTGCACGGCTGGGCCAAAGTGCTCGACGGCAAACAGGTCGAGGTCGATGGCCAGCGCATCCAGTGCGAGCACTTGTTGCTGGCTACCGGCTCCAACAGCGTCGAACTGCCGATGCTGCCGCTGGGCGGGCCGGTGATTTCCTCGACCGAAGCCCTGGCGCCGAAAGCCCTGCCGCAACACCTGGTGGTGGTGGGCGGTGGCTATATTGGCCTGGAACTGGGCATCGCTTACCGCAAGCTGGGCGCACAGGTCAGCGTGGTGGAGGCGCGCGAGCGCATCCTGCCCACCTACGACAGCGAATTGACCGCCCCGGTGGCCGAGTCGCTGAAAAAGCTGGGCATCGCCCTGCACCTGGGCCACAGCGTCGAGGGTTACGAAAATGGCTGCCTGCTGGCCAACGACGGCAAGGGCGGGCAGCTGCGCCTGGAAGCGGACCAGGTGCTGGTCGCCGTGGGCCGCCGCCCGCGCACCCAGGGCTTCAACCTGGAATGCCTGGACCTGAAGATGAACGGCGCCGCCATTGCCATCGACGAACGCTGCCAGACCAGCATGCGCAACGTCTGGGCCATCGGCGACGTGGCCGGCGAACCGATGCTGGCGCACCGGGCCATGGCCCAGGGCGAAATGGTGGCCGAGATCATCGCCGGCAAGGCACGCCGTTTCGAGCCGGCTGCAATTGCCGCCGTGTGCTTCACCGACCCGGAAGTGGTGGTGGTCGGCAAGACCCCGGAGCAAGCCAGCCAGCAAGGCCTGGACTGCATCGTCGCGCAGTTCCCGTTCGCCGCCAACGGCCGGGCCATGAGCCTGGAAGCGAAAAGCGGTTTCGTGCGCGTGGTGGCGCGGCGTGACAACCACTTGATCGTGGGTTGGCAGGCGGTTGGCGTGGCGGTTTCCGAGCTGTCCACGGCGTTTGCCCAATCGCTGGAAATGGGCGCGTGCCTGGAAGATGTGGCCGGTACCATCCATGCCCACCCGACGCTGGGTGAGGCGGTACAGGAAGCGGCACTGCGCGCCCTGGGCCACGCCCTGCATATCTGATCTGACACTGAAGCGGCTGAGGCCGATTTGGCCCGCTGCGCCGTGAGGCGCCGCGGGTCTTTTTTTATTCAGGTCATATGAAAAACCAGAAAGCAGCGCGGTCTCTGTGGGTGCGGGCACGCCCGCTCCCACAGAGACCGCGTACTACTCGGCTATGGTGTTCTTGCCAGCACCTTTGGCCCGGTACAGCGCCTGGTCAGCCCGCCCCAACAGCGCATGCTGGTCATCCCCTTCCTGCCACTGCACCACGCCATAGCTCATGGTCAGCCGGCAATCGCCCACCGGCGCCACTTGTTCCATCACGCGCTGCAAGCGCGCCGCCACATCCAGTGCCTCACCCAGCGTGGTCTGCGGCAGCACAATGACAAACTCGTCCCCACCCCAGCGCGCCAGCAGGTCCAGCTCGCGCAGGCAGGTGCGCAGGTTTTCGGCCACCCGCACCAGCGCCGCATCGCCACGCGCATGGCCGTAGCGGTCGTTGATCGGCTTGAAATCGTCCATGTCCATGGCGATCAGCGACAACGGCTGGCGAAAGCGTTGAGCGCGCTCGCACTCCAGTTGCAGCGCCTTCTCCAGCCGATAGCGGTTGGCAATGCGTGTCAAGGCATCGCGTTCGGCCAACTCGCGGTTTTCGTCCAGTTGCCGCTGCAACTGCTGGTTGACCCAGGACAGCTCGCGGGTGCGTTCGGCCACCTGGCCTTCCAGCGACTGGTTCTTCTGCTCCAACTGCGCCACCAGGCGCTTGCCGGCGTCGATATTGCGGTGGGCGCCCAGCATGCGCGCCACCGAGCCGTTCTCGTTGCGGGCAATGATGTAGCCGCGGTCCTCGATCCACAGGTAGCTGCCATCCTGGCAACGGCAACGGTATTCGACGAGGTAGTGCTCGTTGCGCTGGTTGATGTACGCCTCGAAATGCGCCATTACCCGCGGATAGTCCTCTGGGTGGATCACGCTTTCCCAGGTGAGTACCGAGTTGGCCATGGAGTGGCTGGGGTAGCCGAGCATGGCGTACCAGCCGGGGTTGCGATAGACGTAGCCGGTGTTGGCATTCCAGTCCCAGATGCCATCGCTGATCAATTCGAACAAGGTGTGCAACTGCTGTTCACTGAAGCCGGCTGGGGCCGGCCTGGTTTCCTGACTCATGGACACTCTCCCTGATGCCCGGCAACTGCGCTCCGTCTAGGGGCTGCCGACAGTGGTGGTAATTGCCGCAGGTGGCAAGGTCATGCCTCTGAGGGGCTAGCATATGCCCAGCGTGGCACGACCGGAATAGCGCCAGTACCCAGAGTGTTCAATTCTTTGAATGCGTCTGGGCTGGAAGGTGCTTGCCACAGCATTTTCTGCGCCTGTGAGATCGAGCGCCGCCCGCGCGGCGCTTCGCGGGACAAGCCCGCTCCCACTGTCTGTTTCGGGCCAGTCCATCCTGTGAGGTCACCGCTGTCCGCCTTGTTTGTTCCCTTCGATATCGAAGGGGACGCAGTTTCTCTTCATCGATCTCCAGCCATGCACCAAGGCTGCAACCCACCTGGCACAGGAGTCATTGGCCCGAAACAGACAGTGGGAGCGGGCTTGCCCCGCGAAGCGCCGCGCGGGCGGCGCTCGAT
>NZ_JBIVIF010000051.1:0-40947 GCF_044749595.1 Pseudomonas sp. NPDC089392 | reverse complement strand
CTGCGGGGCTTTCGAATGGTGGAGGCCGAGGTCGGAATCGAACCGGCGTAGACGGATTTGCAATCCGGTACGAACCTGCTATTTTGCTAGGTGCAATCGCTCAAGCCCCTGTATCTATTGGGTTTAGCGTCATTTTCCTGCATCTTGATTCATCATCATTTGGGACATTCAATGTCCCAGTTTTGTCCCACGCCTCCTGCTCCCCTCTACCGGCGTTCTGCCGACCGTTTCCCTTCCTTTATATAGCTACTCATAGGGCTGCCCCATCCAGCGCCCACAGCCTGGCCGACTCGACGATCTCCAGCATGTCGACCAGGTCGCCATCGTCGACTTCCTGCCGTCGGTGCGCGGCATAGGCCATTTCACTGAGCACAGCCGCTCGCCCATCTGGGTCAGTTATCAGGGCCGTCTGGTCGTCCAGTTCCGCCACCCAGGCCTGTGGTATTCCCACCATCATTCTGCCCTGCACCACCAAGACTGCGCGTACAGCACGCCGTCGACCTCCTCCACCCCGTTGATGTTGATGCCGAGCTGAGCCATTCCGTTGACCTTGGCATCGTGCAGCCGCGGGATGATGTCCGGCCCAGGCGAAGGGTTGAACACCCAAGCCTGTGTCGATACCCGGCCCAGCGGCTCGCTGTGGTGGTCGCCGATGTGAATGTCGGCCCGCAGAGGGGTGATCTTCCCAAGCTGACTCGAAGGGATGGCCACGCCATTCGCGCGGCGGCGCACAAGGAGGAAATACATAAGGCACCAATACTGTATATCGATACAGTATCGTAGTCCGTGCCGAATGATTTTAGCAACCAGCTGCTGATGACCTGTCAAGACTCGTCGGGTCAGCTTCCGAGAATTTTGCTCTTTTCAGCCTCGTACTCCGCCGCCGTGATGAGGCCTTTATCTTTTAGCCCTCCAAGCCGCTCAAGCTTCTGGTACTTGTCTTCACCTGGATTAACAACGCTCGGGTTTGTTACGGTGGTGACATGTGTAGATGTGGCTGTAGCCGACCAAATCAGAGCGGCCAGCCATCCGATCACCGTCCATCCCAAAAAAAGATTCAGGAGGAATATTGCGCCAGTGCTGGGGTGTTTCCGGCTTTTGGCGTTGATCGCTGGCAGCAGATACAGGATGGCGCAAACGCCGAGGGAGATGAATGATGTGACAGTTGCCGTGGTAGTCATGCAGACCTCCTTGTGAATGCCGGAAATCTACCACTATCACGCCAAGGCTCAAAACGACGCTACCTCCCCCGATCTATGACTCCATTCAGTTGGACCTCTCAAGGCGTCGTACTCGCGCTCGCATTGCTGACCGGCAATCGTAGCTTGGTCATAAGCTTTCGCCAGTTCTCCCGCTCGAGCATCAGCCCGTGCGAGCAGGTCGGAGAGCACCATGGCGGCGCGGGTGGCTGTCTCGCCTCGGGCGACAGCGGCGGTATCCGTGCTGGGGCAACTGACGGCGGCAGCGAGCTGGCTGGCGTCAGTGCGCAGCCGCTGGCCAGCAGCATCGGCGTCAGCAGCGCCAGCATCAGCAATCGTTCTTTCTTCATGGGCCTTTAGCCTCGCCTCTTGCTGCGCATTTGCGCTCCGGTGTTCTTCTTTACGCGCCGCACGTTCGCCAATCACTTCGGCGAGTCGATCGCCGCTGTCCCGCTTCGCTGATTGCTGGCCGGCCTGGGCAAGCTCCACCGAGCGACCGTGCTCGTAGGCCGCCCAATGGGAAACCAGCAGCACCAACCCAGCAGCAGCCACAACCCACGGGCTCATGATGCCAGGGCTCGACGCACACCCTCGTCGATCACTTCGGCTTTGTAGGGGTTGCCGCCGTTCTCGTGGATGATGATGCCCAGCACGGCCTCACGCAGGACCTGCGGCTTGGAAATGTCGATGGATTCGCGCACGCCCACGCCGAGGCGCTTGGCGATGGCCTGCGCATAGGCCAAGGTGTTGTTCTCGCTGGACGGCGCCCAGCGGCTGATGAACTCCAGTGGGGTGTCGATGCCAGGGCGGCCCACGCCGGGCATGCCGTCCTTGCCTCGGTAGTTGAGCAGCAGCTTGCCCAAGGCTCGGATGCCATTCTCTGCTTGATCGAAGCGGGCGAAGCGCGGGCTGGTCACGCCAACCTCCAGGCCGAGCTGGCCCTGCCAGGCGTTGCGGGGATTGAAATCGATGTTTCCGGGGTTCCGGTTGCGTATGCCGCGTGGCTGGGATTGGGTCATGGGCTTTCTCCAGACAAAAAGAAGCCCGCGCTTGGCGGGCTATGTAGGTGTTCTGAAAGGGTTCGAAAAAACTACTGTGAAAGAAGATCTTCAAGCTTTCTAAGTCTTTGTTCTTGCCCCGCCGAAATAAATAGGCTCAGCCCGTCATACCTGAAGCTGTATCGGTCACCGGCTTTTGTCACCAGCTGCTGATAGGCCGGAGCCACCTCAACTATCTCGCCGTCAATTTCAGCGTATTCGGCCGGAATTTCTTGGTACTCATCCGGCCACTGGTCGTAACAGATGAAGCTGTAGTTGAATGGGTCAAGACCATGACGCTGCATGATCTCGATAGCCGTTTGCACGTACATGCCGATGTGCTCCCGGGCTTGATCCCCCTTTTCCTCCACTGCGGTCAGGAACTTATAGGCACCGATCTCTGCCGCGATGTCCCGGGACGCCGCCAGCTCCGCGTCCGTGAAGGTGCGCATCGGGGTCTTCTCGCGGCCATCGGAGGTGTTGATGGTGCCGGTGACGGCAAATACCACGTTGTACCGTTTCGCTACATCCGCCAGGTTACGCGTGCCATCGGTGTCGGGGCGCAAGCGACCATAGTGATCGCAGGTAGCTGACGAGTAGTCGTTCCGCCACATAACAACGGAACCATCCGCGTTATATAGGCGAGTCACAGCGCCATAAAGGGCTGCATCATTGAGCGTGAACTCGGCTCGCTTTACGCCTGCTCGGTTCACATAGGTATGAACGTCTCCTGTGGTGGTCCACTGATCCAACGAAGGATTGTACCGCTTAATGCGAACTCCGTTGCCATCCAGATATCCATATTCACCTGCGGAAGTCCGATAAAGAACAGGAACACCTGTGGCATCCGTGAACCCAACTCTCTGACCTGCACCTGGTCGAATGTCGACGTGACCGCTCAGACCGTAGGACCAACCGTCCCACATGACTTGGTTAGGGCTGAACATGCCCGGATCACCCGGAGTCGTAAATCTTCCGTCAGTAGTAGGATACGCTGGACGGTTGTCCAAGCCCGACGTACCACGAACTCTCTGGCCCAGTCTAATCTGGTAAGAGCTTGAACCGGCAACGTTGCGTATGCCAGTGCCGCGACCTTCGACGTCTTTGCTCTCGAATGACCCGTTGTACTCCAATTGCAGGACGTTACCCAAATATAGGGCGATGTCATCACAGCTCATGATCTTGCACGAATCGTTAAACTTCAGGCCACGGATATTTGCCCCGCTGATCTCAATGCAGCGCGACGGCGTGGAATAGCGATGCACACTGAATGCAGCCGAGGTCGCACGGTACTTCCGGTGGTTCATGCCATAGAAGTAGCAGTTATCCCAGTTTGCATCCGCCACGCCATTTGTGCGTTCACCCAGGATTACCTTGTTGGCGGTATTGGCTGGATCGATCGAGGCAGGTGATGGGGTGACACCGGTGATGCGCAGATTAGCGCCAACTTTCTGCGTGCCCGTGTAAGTACAGAACAGACCACCGTACTCTTGAGTGCGGAAAGTGTTGTCAAATGACGGGTCGAACGGGTGTGAGTCGAACCATTCAATTTCGATCCAGTCTGCGCCGACCGCCTTAATGTCGTAGAGGTCCGAGCCGCGCACCAAGAACGATGCGAACCCTTGGAAGTTACAGTGCAAGAACTTGTTGCGTTCCCAGTCCGGCGAAAGCGTATCGCCACCTGTTAGGGCGGTTCGCCCAAAACACCCAGCCATGCGCCAGAAGCCAACCACGGAAACGTTGACTGCCGTGAAATCGTGGTGGTTGTCGACCCACAGACCGATATCCCAGTCATCAGCCCAAGTCGCCGCATCTGTGTTGTAACCGTTAATACCGTCGTAGTAGGGCAACAAGCCGACATCGCGCAGCTGAGCGAAACCGCCTTGCTCTACTTTCCAGCCGCACGAAAATAGCTTCTGCGTGGCAGGTGCACCGGTCACAGGGTTCGCATCGTTGTTCCAGAACGAAGTTTTGCGGTACGTGCTGTCATACCCTGGCTCAAACGTCGACACGTTGGTGCGTTGGTCACCATCGGTCGCACCGGCGCAGGCGGCTAGATTGGCAACATGAACGCGAGGCCCAGTGCCCTTGAATAGATAGTTGGTGCCTATAAGGCGGAACTCGCGAATTGGGTCCTGCGGGGTTGAAGGGTTCTTCAGCGGACCCTCGCCCACGTACTTCACGCCCTGCGGCTGCACTACGGTAGTGGTCGAGATATAGGTACCTGCAGGCCCAAACACATACCGGCCTCCCGCCCTAGCATGCTCAAAAGCGCATTGCGTGGCTGCCCAGTCCACCTCCTCGGTTAGCGACGTGATGGTGATATTCGAGTAGTGCAACTGTGCTGCGGCAAGCGTTGAGTAGTATTCACCGAGCTGGTGGCTGTTACCATCCCCGATAGCACCATAGTTTTTGATGTTGAGCACTTCAAGCGACATTACTGCAACATTACGGGCGACGGCACCCGCCAGCGCGGACTTGGCGAAGACCAGTGAAGCCCCCAAAGCGGGGTCAATCGTGCTACCAAGGTCAGAGCGCAGAATGTCGTCACCCAACGGAGTGAACTTCGCAGAATCTGTCGCCCACACGCCGGTAGTCGTGAATGGTCTAGCAACGCCAGGAGCCGGGCGCCAGTACACCCCGGACTCAAGAGTGAACTGGTTCGGCTCGGTGAAGGTCAGTCCGGCTGCGAATGGCCCCATATACTGGTAGCCGGTGGATAGCATGAGCGCATTGAAGCGTTCAGTGCGGTCACCCTGAGCAGCAAGAAACCGAAGATCGCGCTCAATTTGACTGGCATCAAATGCCTGCTCCATGCCGGCCCAGGTCTTCCTGGGTACACCCATCCGGTCGGGATGGCTCTTCTTGTCGCGATCTGTGGCCCAGACGTCGACCACCGCAGAGTTGTCAAAGAGATCGCGCGGATCGCTCGAGCCGTTCGGGCCGACCGGATTTCGAGTGTTGTAAGGCATAGTTTCTCCGGGCACAAAAAAGCCCGCGCTAGGCGGGCATGCTCGATAAGTTCCGGTCAGTCCGGGAATTGGTCATCGTAGGTGTAGACGCGGGCGTCGTAGGGCATGCCCTTCATCGCCACATTGCCGCTGGCTGGATCAGAGCTGGTGATCAGCACCGGGTACGCCCAGCGCACTGCCGGTCCAAACAGGATGTGCGGCGGTTCAAGCGGGCCGTTGACCAGTGGCGTGAAGTCGATTGCGTCGACCCTGGCGGTGTAGTCGTCGATTTGCGTAGCAACCCAAGGTCCAGACAGTTCGCCGTCAAGCATCCGCAGGCCAAGCCAATGCTCTCCGCCTGCGCTGAAGTCGAGCGGTTCGGATGAGTGCAGGTATGTCCCGGTGCCAGTTACCTGGAAATCCACTAGGATCGCGCTCTGGCATCGCTTTGGAGCGTCATCCGCCACCACCGCGAACCCAAGGTATCCGCTATTCCGGCCATCCATCTCGGTTTCCCAAGTGTATGTGTCGGTGCGGAACTTCTGGTGGCCACGCCGGCGCATGCCGAAACGCCAAGCCCTGGTTTCATCACTGAAGCCGGGCATCTTGACCTTCTCGATCTTGAGGCCAAGGTCTCCAGGCCACCGGCACGGTACTGTCTCCCAGGCCCAAGTCTCGCGAGAGAAATACTCCACATCCACGCCGTCGAAGTCGTTGATCGACGGCATAGGGCCGCTGATCCTGATCATCTTGGTCATGTTTTGCGGGGAGTAAGTCTGAGTTTTAGGACCGTAGCGAATGCCCTCATACATCGGCCTGGCCTGGTCACGCACGGGGCGCAGTAGGCCCCGGAAGGTCACCAGCTCACCAAAACCGCACGCCAGGGCATTGTTGATCATGTCCTTGACGGTGATCGTCGAATCCAGTGTCTCGTCGTAGGTGTCGCCACGGGCCACGCAGATACTGTGGAAGGCCTGCCACTCGGGCAGATCCAGGTCATCGTCGGTGTAGCCGCGCTGCTTTAACTGGTAAATGCACCATGGCACGATGTCACGGGTTGGCCCGGTACCGCCCTCCATAAGCGGCAGAATGCGAGTTGCTTCGACGCTGACCTGGCTCTCTGACTGAGCCGACAGCCTGTCACCACCCCGAATCACGCAAGTCATGACAGTCAAGCCTGGATAGCTTGTGGGAGAGTTCTGCATCTTCCCGCGCAGATCGGTCCAGGTCGCATCGTCTCGGGCCTCATCGTTGATTCGTCCGGGACGGTCAACATACTGCTTGCGAATCCGTGCTTCGGCGCGCATTGGGTATGGAAGAGTCACCCGTTCGGTAAAGCCCTGGGCATCCAAGGAGCCACCGACGTTCATCTTCTCGATGACCGTCCACGCCCCGGCCACGTCCATATCTCGATACTCGAAGACGTAGTAGGTCGGAATTTCGTAGATCTGCCCCTCTCGACCGATGCCACAAAGGCCGCTCGAGTAGGTCACAGACCACTCGATTTCGGTGATCTTTTCGCCTTCCGGGCAGCATGCGATCGGCCCTCGGTAACCACCCTGCAGGTTTGAGGCATCCAGCGTAATCAGGCCATTGACGGTCTGCATGCTGTCAAAGCCAGGCCAAGCAGTGTCGGCGGCGCCTGAAGAAGTCAGGCGTTCGACCTCTACTAAGGTGCTGCTGAATGTGGTGATACGGTACCGAAGGCCGCGCGGGCCGATAGTAGCCATGCCCTGCCCAAGCGCGAGTCCTACCACGGGGGATCCGCCGTCGTAGTTCAGCGTCATCTCCGCTGGTTGAGCCGGCGTGCCACCAGTCGTAGGCGTTCCCGTCACCCCAACTGGCGCAGACCCAAGAACAGTCGAGGCCCCGGATGCCGTTATAGGCATGCCGAAGAACGGTGTGAGCTCTACGAAACGAACCACACCCGACGATTGCTGAGCTAGTATCGGGACCCCAGTGAGCTGCACATTCAGTGCGGTCACCAGGCCAGCCAAATCCGTCGTAGCGGTGTTCAGCGTCACTGGGTAGGTCGTACCTGCATGCGAAATCGTGAAGCCGAGAGGCGTGACGTTGAAGTCGTAACGGCTGGGTGCTGCAGAGCCCGTCAACGTCGACGCTGAACCCGGGTCAGCTGGAACAGCAGGAACGGCCGGCGTGAAGCTGTGCACCACATACATGCCGGCGTTCGCACCTGCCACCTCGATCAACATGCCAGGGCTTGGGTTCAGCATTTCCAACGGGCCACGGACGATGTCACGGTCCGAGCCGCCGTCGACCACCTCGTAGGTGTACGGCGCCACAGCGCGAATGATGACTCCACTGGCCCAGTCTTCCGGGAATTGCCCGGCACCCGCAGGAACGCTGATCGTGTCACCCACGAACTGATACGCAGAAGCGGTGGCGGACCTAGTGAGGTCCGTGGCCATAGTCAATTCGAGGCCCGACGATCCGCTCGAACTTGCCCCAACTTCTGGTGCGTTGAACCAGTTGATGTGGGCAGGGTCGCCAGAGATATCAGCCCCGGGACCATACACGCGCACAACAGCATCAGCCCCAAGCGAGATCAGAGGCGTCTCGCCGACCTTCCGCTTGGCCGCCGGCAAGTCGTACTCGCCCTCGCCTACGTACAGCAGCATTTCCACGCGCTGGTCACGAGGGCCGGCGAAGTATCGCCGAGGCTGAGACAGGTAGGCTGGATATACCCGCTGATGACCGGCGATCTGACGAACCGGGTCGCCAAGTTTCACCTTGTTGCCCTTAGCGCTGGCCTCCATCAATGGATCACCCTGCTGCGATCCAGCAGTGGACGGCATACCTGGCATCTTCGGCATCATGGCCTTGAGCGCGGCCTGCCCCCCCTTGAACAGCGCGAAGGTTATGGACACTGGGTCCGTCCCTTTGGGCTCCCGGTAGATCTGCACCAGGTGCGAGGGTTTGAACGTCACCCTGTGCCAGTCCGCCTGCTCGATTACCTCATCGTTGAGCACAACACTGATCGGCGGGCTTTCCCGGCGTTCGTAGGACGGGGCCTGCGACTTTAGCCACTCCTCGATCGTCATGCGGCGGTCGGTCGTCCAGGTGCAGATCGGCGCCGTATCAGAAAGCTTGTTCGGATAGAACTCGACGGTCACGGTAATACACCACCTTAGGGTGAGCGGCTTCAAACTCGCCGGTTGTCCGGAGGCAGGCGCCTCCGGGATTTGTGTCCAGCACCTTCAGCCGTCCTTCGCTCACCAGGACCGTGCCAACATGCAGAAGCGCTGTTCCTCGCAGCACCGCAGCAATGGCACCCGGCTCAGGAGGGCACTCCTCCATTGCGCTGCGGAGGCTGCGGTAAGCCTTGGTGTTTTCGCGGATCTTGTCCTTTCCAACCGCCCCCAAGGACGGGAGCCATGGCAGGCCAAATAGGTCGTGACGGATCGCCCTGCACAGCCCCCAGCAATCAAAGGCAATAGGACCCCGTGCACCCTCGCGATACGGGGCGCGCATAAATTTTTCGATCATAGTCAGACGTACTTCAGGCCAGGTGCCAGCGTGGTGGTCAGGATGGTGCGCAGACCGTTGGTGTTGAGCAGGTCGAAGAATCCGGCGGTTAGTTTTGCCACTCCGCCGTCGTATTCACGGCTCAGCAGCGTCATGCGATAACGCTCTTGCGGGAATGAGAGATCTTCAGCCAGGTAGATGCGGACGGTGATGATGAAGCGATTGTCAGCCGCCTTGGCGGCCTCGACGACTTCCTGCACCTCTCCAGTGACATTGTCCAGGCCGAGAACCAGACTCTGAAACGCGCTGTTGTCGTTCCGGGGCAGAGCCAGATCCATTGCCATGGCGATAAACAGGAGTGTGCGACCATCCTCTGTTGTGCAGATCCGATCCTCGTAGCCAGAGCAATAAAGGTGCGAGGTGGGGCTTCCCTCCTCGCGACCCTCTACGGTAACGACCAATTCACCCCTGCCCGAGGCGTAGCACTCCTCGATCAGGCTCATACTTCAGGCCACTCCTTGTTCACGGCCAGGTCGATGATATTCATCCCGAACCAGAGCTCCGGGAACAACTCCCATCCTTCTGGAATAAGCGGCTTACGCTTCAGCATCAGCCGGAACGAATAACGCCAGAATGACAGCTGCACCAGGGTCGGCCCGCTGTAGATCTGACCAAACTGGACTTCATGCATCTCGACCGTGCCGTCGATCTGCAGTGGGCAGTTGAACCACTCAATGCCTTCATTAAGCACCCTCGAATACCAGGCCTCGAAGAAAGCCTTCTGTTTCGCATTGAAAATCAGCGTCGCATTGACATACAGCGGAACGCTGCGGTGCATGATCCGTGACCTGACACGACCAGTAACCATGGGCGTTCTGGACACCGGGTCCTGAGTGTCAAGTGCATAGCCATCCTGTAGCGGAATCGGCAGTTGTTTCGGATAGTCGATGGAAGCCATTGATCAACTGCCTCGCCTTGTCAGCCCATAGGCTTCTTCAATGGCTTGGGCCCGCTCACCGCCGCCCCAGATATCTGCCACAAACACGTCGACCTGCTCGCGGCCATCAGGGCGCGTCCGGGTCTCTACGGATCCTGCCTTGCTGCGATCTCCGATCAGGTTAACCACTGTTCCACTGCCGCCCTGCTTGGATCGTACGTCCTCAAGGGTTTTGTCGAGCTTGGCGCTGGTTTCGGCGGTAGTTACACGCTCGCCCTTCTGCAGGAACCAGGTGCCATCCTCCGGAATGGAATCGATACCGTCGTGCGCCATACCTGCCAGCGCTGCGCTGGCCACGCCCGCGACCATCGGCGCTGTGGCCGCAGCGGCTGCAAATGCCGCGCCAGGCGCAAGCGCTGGACCGACAATTGGGATGGCCGCAGTACTTGCGAACGCAGCCAGCTGAGCCTGGAAAGACGTGGCCTGAGCGTTCGCAATCAAGGTGGGCACCGCGCTGGCTTGAGTTGCTTTGCCTACCACCATCTGAACCGCTTGATAAACCAGCCATTCCGCGGCCATTTGCGCTAAGGCATTGATAATGCTATTGGCCATGGTCGAAGCGACATTGACGAAAGCGTCTCCCAGGCTCTGCGACTCCAAGATCATCGAGGCTATGCCGTCGCCAACCGAACTGGTCATGGTATCCAGAGTGCTGGCCGTGAAATCAGCGGCTTGCTGCTGGTAATCTACCGCGGCATCTCGGTAGTTCTCCCAGGCAGATGAGACACCGTCCAGCCAATTGTTCTGCGCCTCGTCTTGCCGAGCGTAATAGTCCTGCTGGATCTCCATGCGCTCTTCAAGCGCCTGGCGCAGCAGTTCGGTTTCCTGCTTGTATAGCTCCTCGCTGATATCGCCGCCGTTGTACTGCTTCTGCAGGTCCGCCAGCTGGCTCTGGTAATCCTGCTGGATAGCCAGGTCAGCCTTCAGCCGCTCCTTCAGCTTGTCACCGCTCCCAGCGCCCGCTAACTCGAGGTCGAACCCTTCACGGGCGGTCCTGTTCGCTTGAGACAGCGTATCGGCGAAGGCCTGGGCCTTCGCTGCGTCCTCGTTCGCCTTCTTTAGCTGCTGCAATCGGTCAAGCTCAGCCGCTAAACCGTTCAGGCGCTCCTGCTGCTTGGCGTTGATCCCGACCAGCTTCCCAGATTCGATTTCGAACTGCAGCTTTGCCACCTCAGTAGCGTTTTTCCGGGCGTCAGTGCTGGTATTGATCAGCGTAATCTGCCGCTTCAGGTTCTCCTCAGCGGTCTCGAAGGACTGATTCAGCTTCTTGGCTGCTGCTTCAGCCGCCTTCTGAGCTGCCTTCTGCTCGTCCGTTTGGCCGACGAAGCCGGCGCCTTGCCCACCAGGTGGAACGATCTTGGGAAGCTCGGAGGCAGCCTTTCGGGCTTCCTTCACATAGGCGCGGATCGTGTCGCCAGACCAAGGCTTGTTGAACGCCTCAGCAACCTCCTCCATGACGGTGCTGGCTGTGCGAGCATGGTCAATGGCATCCGCTGTCAGTTTGTCAGCGTTGGCCTTGAAGTCCTTCGACATGTCGCCGAAGGTCACAGCACCGAGCAAAGTGTTGGCCGTTGCGCCGATGCTCTGCAGATAGGCCATGGTGGTGGAGAACCCACTCACAATACCGGCGGCCACCACCTTGAAGGTCCGGCCGATGCCGTCAGCCAAGCTGGCAGTAACGGCGGTCACCTCAATGAAATCGTTGGCGAATTCGCCAACAACTTTCCGAAGCCCGCCGGCCTCCTTCGTGGTGCCGGCAAGGTCTTTTGCGAGTTGGGCCAGTACCGGCATGAACTCGGCCGCCAGGGCTGTCTTCGCAGAATTGGCGTACTGGCCGATAACCGTAAGCTCTGTGCTGAATTGCTGAGCAGCGCCGATGGTCTGCTCGTCCATGATCATGCCGGCCTGCTGCGCGGCATCCCCGTACTCCTTGAACTTCTTGCCCCCATCAGCCAGGAGCGGCACCAAAGCCGTGGCTTCGTCGGCGATCGCCTCCATGAAGAAGGTCATTTGAGCCTGGCTCACGTTCGCCTTCTGCAGGCTGGTCACATACAGCTGCAGCGCGTCGGCGCTGTTCAGGTTGCGGAACTGCTCAGCGGTCACGCCGACCTTTGGCGCGACGGTCTCGAAGAAGTTCTTGAGCTCGCCGCCACCAGTAGCCAGAAAGTCGCCAATCTTGTCGTTGGTGTCCTTGAAGATGTCGGACAGCTTGTCCTGCTCTACTCCGACTGAAGCAGCGCCGGCAGCGTAACGCTGGAACTCGGTGGTGGTGAGGCCTGCCAGGTTCGAAAGGTTGGTGATTTCCTTCGCCGCCATGGCCGAACTGGTGACCAGGCCAGCAACAATGGCCGGCACCGCGGCGAAGGCGGTACCGATGCCTTTGCCGAGGTTCTCAGCCGACTTCTTGATCTCAGCCATGCGCTTTTGCGATTCACGGCTGGCCTGGTCAAGCGGCCCTGTGAAACCGCCAATCTTGGCGATCAAGTCCAGGGTCAGCGTACCCAGCGATTTACTTGCCATGCCTTTCTCCTGCTGATCGCTGGCTCAGAGTTCGACTACGCCCATGTCTTCATGGCCTCCTCAAGCGTCAACGCAGGCGCGGACTCGTGAGGCATAAAGTCGTAAACGGTGTAGCCGCCGTCCTTTGTGTGGGTGTTCGCGTAAAGCGTGGCCAACAGAGCCGTGCCACGCTCGAAGCGCATTCCCAAGTGCAGGGATCCGCGGCGGCTGCGGTACTTCATCCAGGAGCGAAACTCGTGGATGCTGATCCGCTCTTTCGCCTCGGCGATCGTCCTGCCCCCGACGCCGCATAGGACTAACTCGTGCCAGAACTCGTCGAGGTCGCTGAGCTCGGTGTCTTTCCCATGTTGGTCACCTCATTGATCGCCACCATCAGGGCGACAGTGAGATTGCCGTCCAAGGCCCCCAGGCGCTTGGTGCTATCTGGATCCTTGGCGAGCTCCACCGGATCAAGCGGCCCATGGGTGATGTCGAGCACAGTGAAGACAGTGTTGCCTTCCTCGTCGCAGATGGCCGCGGCGATGCGGCCGGCAATGTTGTCTTGCTTGCCGCCAGCCGCCAGAACATCGCTCACCGCTGCCTGGTAGCCCAACGGACGCACATACACCGTCGCGGTAAAGGTCTCGTCGCCTTGCCGCCAAGTGATTTCCTTTGCCACGGGCCGGCCAGTGAACGAGCCGGTTTTCTTCAACGAATCGAGCGTCAGCTTCATCACTTGCCTCAGGCGCTGGTGGTTTTACGGATCCAGGCAGAACCGCCCGAACGTTGAATGGTCGCCGCGGTGGTAACCGCCGCGTTGGCCGCGAAGTCGAACGGGAAGTCGGAGACGTAGCCGTCGAACAGGAACCAGGTGCGGGTCGGGGGCAGGACGAAATCATCCGCATCGCCCAGGACTGCGGAGGCCGCCGCGCCAGATCCAGCGCCACCGGTCAGGGTGATGCTCGGCGCGCTGGTGTAGCCGGAGCCGGCATTGGTGATGTTGAAGCCGACCACCTTGCCATCCTCGATGATTGCGGTTGCTGCGGCGCCAGTGCCTCCACCCCCCGAGAACGCGACGGTCGGGGCCGTGGTATAGCCGGTACCGCCATTGGTCAACTCGATCGCAGCCAGTGCGCCGGCAACGCCAACAGTCGGAGCAATGTCGGTGCCGTCCGACCAGCCCACAACCCATCGGATGCTTTCGATCGAGTCATCTTCCGAGATTTGGTGGAGGCGCACGTGAGAGGCGTTACGCGGGTCGACGTTCAGGGTCAGCGAAGCCTGGCCTGGGGTGCGCAGACCGCGCAGGTACTTGCGAACGCGGTCGCTGAGGCAGGTAACCTCGACTTGGTCAGCAGGGTTACCGCCCGGGTTGAAGGCGGTCGCGCACTCCACTTCCATGACTTCAAACTGGGATGGGGTACCTACCTTGGGCACCAGGGCATAGATCTGGGTGCCTTGAGCGAGAATCGCCATGGGTTTCTCCAATTGCGGGCAAAAGAAAACCCGCACTGGGCGGGCTATTGGGGTATTGATCAGCTACCGGTGGACGATCCAGTCCACATCGAAGCTGGCTCGGTAATTCTTTGTGGTTGGGTCGCGACCCTCGCCGCCCCACCGGGTGACGTAGGCACGCAACTCGATGGCGTCTCGTATGGCATCGCGCACCTGTCGCACTGAAGTGCCGGTAGTGCCGTAAATGTCGATCTGCAGCGTTACACCGTCAGCATCTGGCCGGCCGGCCAGGTAGTTCTCCGGTTCTCCATTGACCAGCTGCCACACTGCGTAGGGCTTGGCCACATCCTGCGGGGCCTCGCCAAATGAGTAGAGCCGCAGATTCGCGCCAGCACCGAGCAGCGCAGTGACGCCTGTGGCCTGGGAGCAGATCTGAAAAATAGGTGGTGTCATGAGTATGCAGCCTTCTTCGCAGCGCGCCGGATGGCGCGGTCGATAGCCTTTTCGTATTCACTGACAAAGGTGGCCGTCACCTCACTGATGCTGTTGGCCAGGGCTGGACGCATGAAAGGAACAGCTGCCATGTTCTCGGTACCGAACTCGATCAGGCGCCAGTGCGGCGTTGGTGAGTTCGGGCTGAGGTCACCGCCATCCTTGAGCACGGCGCCGTGCAGCACACCGATCCGGAAGCCGAGGTCACCAGTCTGCTTGAACAACTTGCCGTTCCAGCGCAGGGCGATGTTGTCCGAGATCGAGCGACCGGTTGCCTTGTCGTCGATCCGCTCGGCGCCGTCCTTTGCCTTCTGCATGACCACTTGGGCAGCCTTGCGCAACGCAGCCCGGCCACCCTTTCGGCGAACGTCATAGCTGACCGAGTCCAGCTTCCCTAGCAGGCTATCCAAGCCGGTGATGCTGAACTCGACGCCGTCATCCATCTTTCACCCCTTTCGATACGAGGATGGTCAGGTACTCCTGGCCAGACTTGTCGTCCTCCAGGGGCGGCCCTTCGATGCTGTAGATCTGGCCGCGATGAACAATGCGCATGGTGGAGAGCACGTCAGGCCGATACCGAATGACAACCCGGGCTGTGGCCTCCGACTGGGCTGCCTGGGCGGCGATCAGGTCGCGAGCTGACAGGGGCGAGACTTGAGCCCATACCGCAACCAGCTTCTGCCACTCCGGCTCACCGTATTCGCCTGAATCAGGGTCGCGAGATGTGACCTTATGCTGCAGTTCAACGCGGTGCCTCAGGTCACCAGCTTTCATAGATTCACCCAGCGGTGAGGCCCCCAGAGAGCTTGGGTGGCCATCGGCATCTCGGTCGCGATAGTTCCGGTGACTACAGCTTCCCGCCCCGCGTACCAGTGACCGACCAGCAACAACGCGCCCTGGCGAATTGCCTTGGTGATAACGAGCGTGCTCCCAACGGGATCAGGTAGCGGCTCACCCTCGGCGATCAGCTTGCGGTTGGTCCACTGCTCGAAAGTGCTGAACGCAGCGTCGGTGTACCCCTGGATCAGGCTGTCCTCCTCGTCACCGTCAACCCGCAGATGCGATTTCACGGTGTCGAGGTCAATCATTTTTCGGCACCAGGGCCTGCAACGCAGGCTTTTTCGCGTCAGCCGCGAACTCGATGCCTTGAGCGGTTAGCCATTCCTTCAGCTTGGGAGCGCTCATTTTCAGCGGGTCGGTTTCGTTCTCGGCTGCCTTCTGCTGCTCGATGGCCGCGTCGATCTCCTCCTGCGAACTGCGCGAGACATAACCATCCGGTGGATAGTTCGCCGCCAGATAGCCTGCTTCCACCCATTCGGCAACAGTCGGGCCATCTTCACGGAGCACGGGCGCGCTCTGGCGATTGAGATACTCGGCAACGCCAAGGTGATCGACCGCCACCAGTGCGCAGCGCTCCGACACGTCCTGCTCACCGACCTGAACCTCAACCACCTGGTTGCCGTCCACAGCGAACGGGAACGGCTTCTTCACGATAATGATTGGCATAAATCCTCCGATGCATGGGCGCCCGCAGGCGCCCACAGGATCACGCAGCGCTCAGGGTCATGACCTTGATTGCCTGGGAGTCGACGAGCATGCCGCCAACGCGCTTGGTGGCGTAGAAGCCAACGAACGGCTTGTTGGTGTAAGGGTCGCGCAGCACGCGAGTACCGATGCGATCCACGATGGTGTAGCCGCGCTTGTAGTCGCCAAAGGTGACTGCGTTGGCGTCGGCCGCGACATCCGGCATGTCCTCGTTCTCAGTGATGCCGTAGCTCAACAGGGTCGACGGCTGACCGAGCTCCAGACCAGGGCGCCACAGGTAGTTGCCGTCGCTGTCCTTCAGCTTGCGCGCGTAGGCCACGGTCAGGTTGTTCATCATGAAGCGGGCATTTGCTCGATACCCGGCCTTCAGTGAATGGACCAAATCGATCAGGTTGTCGCCGGTGAAACCACCCGCCGCGCCGGTGATCAGCTTCTGCAGCGTGCCGAACGGGCGGGTCGAGTCTTTGGCCGTGCTCAGCGCATAGGCCAGGATACCCTTCGGCTTCTTGTCGCCGTTGCCCAGCAGGAACGCATTGCCTTCACGCTCGGCGAATTCGCGGGCGACTTCACTGTTCAGCCAGCCTTCGGCGTCGAAGAAGATGTCGTCCAAGCTGGTCTGGGTTGCCTGCGGATTGGCGTAAATCTCGCCCATGAAAGCGGAGACCTGACCGAGAGTCGGGGTACCAGTAGCCGGGCGCGCGTCAGTTTCGCCGACCCAGCCAGAGCCGGCACCACCTAGGCTGACCAGGCGCTTGTAATCCGGCGATCCAACAGAGATCTGGTTGCACACTTGGCGCATCGGGGAAGTGTCCTTCAGCAGCTCGATGATGCTGCGGTCCAGCTCCTCAGGAACAGCGTACCCACCATCAGCATCGGTGCCGATCTGCAAGGCCTTGGCCTGCAGGTCACCCAGTCCGGAATCGACCCCTTTGCGGACGAACTGCATGAAGGCAGTCTTGTGTTCGCTAGCAGCCTTGGTGCCGCTACCGTCAGGGCGCTTCAGGTCGGCCAATTCCTTCTCGAGCGCCGACTTGAGTTCGTCGAGCTCTCCCAGCTTCTCGTTCAGGGTGTCGACCTGACCGGAGAGCTTGCCTTTCTCCTCTTCCAGGCCGTCGATACGCTTGTCGTTTGTTTTCTTGAACTCGTCGAATTTCTTGCCCAGGGCTTCTGCGACGTCTTCGATGTCTTTCTTTTCCACAGCCATGAGAGGCTCCTTACATTTTTTCCAAAAGGGATTTCAGGGATTGAAGTGCTTCGTCGGCACCCGCCTCTCGCGGTGACACTGCGCCGTAGCCCTTGGCCATGAAGGCCTTGGCTTGTGAGCCGGAAAACCCTACCTCGCGCAGGGCCCGCTCCACTTTGCTGGGTGGCGGGGTTTCGCCGCGCTCCAGCAGAGATTTCACATCGGTGACGTAGGCCGCCTCGTTCATGGCGAACGTGACCACCGACACCTCCCAAAGGGTGATCTTTTTGAGCAGGTAGGCGCCTTTGACGCTGTCCCACTCCCAGTCGTCGAGCGTGTATCCGATCGACAGCCCAGTAACGCTGCCGGCCTTCATGTGGGCGTAGGCGCGGCGAGCGAGAGGATCGTCATCGATCAGCAGCTGGCCTTTCACATACAAGCCCTTGTCGTCCTCCTTCATGTCGGTATGAGGGCCGATTGGCTCATGCGTCTTGTGCTGCCAAAGAACCGGAGGCAATTTGTTCTTGCCCCGCCACTCAATCAGTGAGTCAGTGAAAGCTCCTGGCATGACGATATCGGAGCCGTGATCCTTGACCCCGAACACGGAGCCATACCCCTCGAACTCACCGGCCTCGGAAAGCGCCTTGAGCTCAAAAGGGACACGCATTTTCTTAAGCACTGTTGCCGCCCTCCGGCTTGGTGGTCATGTTCATTGGGGTCAGGTAGATATCACCGCCTTCGCGCGGATTCAGATCCTCCAGCTCCCGGCAGTCGTTGGGGCTGAGAATCCCCCACTGGATTCCCTTGCCGTAGGAGTCGTAACGCCCCTTGAGGTCGCCACGCATCAGCGCGCCAGCGTTGAACTTGGCGTAGTGGATAAGTCGGTCTTTCTCGTTCAACAGCCCAACCTGGATGCGGTGCTCGATGCGGGTCAGGTACGGCACGAGCGAGTAGTTGACGAAGCTCATGCCCAACTGCTCGACGTTGTTGAGTGTCATCTTCTCCATGTTCGCGACCAGGTGTGGCGGAACGCGGTACAAGCCGCAGATCTGATCGTTGGTCAAGCGCTTGGACTCGATGAACTGGGTGTCCTGGGCATTTAGACTGATTGGCTTCCAGTCCAACCCCATCTCCAGAATCATGGGTTTGTAGGCATTGGCCACCCCCATGTGCTCACCCTGGAATTGGGTTTTGAGCCGATCAAATGCTGCTTCGGTGAGCTGCTCTGTCGTTGAAAGCACGCCGCTAGCAACAGCTCCGTTCGTGAACAGCTTGGCCGCATGAGCGTCCATGGCCTGACCCAGGCCGAGAGCCTGACGGGCATATGCGATCGGATTCAATCCGATGAGCCCATCGAGGGTGAATAGCCGAACGTGCCAGATTTCGTCCTGGGTCAGCGTCTCCTGCCCGCTGTTGAACGTGACGTTGTACTCGACAGACCAATCGTCCTTCAGCTTTGGCTGGACGCGGTCCGGGCTGATTGGAAGCAGCTCAACGACGTTACCTAGAGCCTTGACCTTGTACGCATAGAAATTACCGCGTAGGCACAGGCAGGCTACCAGCAGCTCCCAGAACTCCTGTGCCGTCATGTAGCCATTCGGCGCCATCGTCAGCAGGGGGTAGAGGCGGTGCGCTGTGGCAGGCAGTCGGTTTTTCCCTTCTTGCTTGAACAGCCGACAGGGCAGCATGCCGATGGATTCCGCCAAGACCCGAACGCAGTTGAACACCACCAGTTGCTGCAAGGCGCTGGTCGTGGTCACGCGCTGACCTGATGCACTTTCGTAGCCGGAGCCAAGCGCCTGCGCCAGTTTCTCAGGCGTATCGATGATCAGCGGATTGCTTTTTCTTCCTAGAAGGGCCTTGAACATCAGCGCCCTCCCCGCACGACGGCATAGGCCGAAAGTGCCATGAGGATCACGCCGCACACCGATAGTGCCACGGCCTCGCCCATGCCGATCCACAGGCCCCGTGCAAGCAGCGCAAACCCAGCCAGGCCTACCGCATCCGGCAAGGATTCGCGCAGGCGAGCGAGCGCGGACGCCCCACCTATGCGGGGCGCCTCGTTGTGAGAGGTCATAGAGTTCTGATTCCGTGCTTGGAGATGTGGTCGGAGAGCGTTTCCTCCGGGTTTGCGTTGGCCAGCACCCGGCCAACCGTCATGATCAACGCCACTGCCCCGTCGATCTTGTTGTCTTCGCCCTGCTTAATTGGTCGCACAACGTCATCGTTGCCGGGCAGGTTCTTGCCGATGACGTTGCCGATACACCAAGTCATGATCGGATTGCCGTCGTGGTGGAAACGGCCCGCCTCGATTGCGGCCTCCAACTCCTTCATGCCGTCGGACATGTTGGTGTAGTTCTGGGTGATGGTGATCGGGTTGAAACCCTCGTCGTCCAGGTCATGGCTCAGGCCCGTGGCGCCGTGCGGGTCGATCGGGCTCTCCCTGATCGGAGCCAGCTTGTTGGCTTCCTTGGTGTCCTCGAGGATTTCGCGGTAGTCCACTTCGGCGCCAGGTGTGGCGGTCAGGTGACCGGTATTGACCCAAGCCTGGAAGCGCTCGGCCATGCGCTTGTTGTCCACGTCGTTCGCGGTGTCCTCGGGAACCCAGAACGCCGGAGCCACGCTGTAGTAATGGACCTTCCCATCGATTTCTCGCCAGAACAGCCTGGCCCTGGAGTTCATGTCGAGCTTTCGCGCCAAGTCGAACCCCGCCATCCACTCTTGCCCCTCGAACTGCTCAAGCGTGAGCGTCTTGTCCTCGCAGGCCTTCCAGCTTTCCATGTTGAAGAAGCCGGACTTGGCGCTCACCCACAGGTTCAAGTGCTTGGTCTTGAAAGTGTTGGTGAAGCGCGCCGAGCGGATCGCCCGGGCCAGCTGGCTCTCCAGGTACTCCTGAAACACGGACACGCCCATGCAGGGGTTGGCCTTGGCCAGGTTCTTCGGATCGGTCCAGTCATCGCCCTCGTCCAGGGTCCAGATGTAACCGAACAGTTCGTCGTCAGGGACGGTGCCATTCAGCATCTCGATGACCTGGCGGCGCTTGTCGTAGCACGGCCCCTCGATGTTCGCGCCGGCCGTGGTGATGATAAACATCAACGGCTGGCGGCGAGCGCCCATGCCGGTGAGCATCGTGTCGTATTGGGCCGCGCTGTCGTGCTCGTGGTATTCGTCGATGATCGCGCAGGACGGCGACGCACCATCACCTGGGTTGCCAATCAGCGGCTCGAATCGGCTGCCGTTCGACGGGATGTTCAGGTTCGAGGCGTTGACCTCGATCCCCGCCGCCTCGATCAGCATGGGCGACCGGCTGACCATCAGCCTTGCTGGCCGGAACACCTCCCACGCCTGCTTCTCGGTGGTCGCACCGGAGTAGACCTCAGCGCCGAACTCGTTGTCGGCGGTGAACATGCTGATGCCGACGCCAGCGGCGATCACCGATTTTCCGTTCTTGCGCGGCACCTCCCAGTAGCTCTCGCGAAAGCGCCGGTACCCGCCCTTCTTCCTGACCCAGCCAAACGTGCAGGCCAAGCCGAAAAGCTGCCACGGCTCGAGCGTTATCAGCTGCCGCTTGAACGCCCATTCACCCTTGGTGTGGGGCAGCAGCTGCATGAGGCGCAGCTTTTTCTCGGCCTTGGCCGGGTCGAACTTGTACGGGTAGTCCTTCGAGCGGCTGGACGCTACATCATCGAAGTGGCGCTCGATCGCCTGGTGGATGAAGCGGCAAGCGGGAAACTTTCCCTTCAGGACGGACTTCGCCCACGCCATCGCCTTGTCGACGTTGGTGTACTTGGCTCTGGCCATCAGGAACTCAGTAGGGCTGCGAACTCGTTGGTGGATTTCTGCTTGTTGCCGCCGATGATCCGCGTGCGGCTGGCCGGGTCCAGGCCCAGCATCGAACCGAAGGTGACCATCTGGCGCATAGCTTCGTTAGCTGCAGTGAGCGCCGGATTTTTCACCGGCCCGCCAGTGGCTCCTGCCACCACGATGCCGTGGGCGATAACCGATTCTTGTGCCCTTCGCCAGTTGCCGTAAGCAGAGCAGAACGCCTCGACGTTGTGCATGTCGGTCAGGGCAAGAACCTTTGCCCGGAGCAGTTCCGGAACCAGCATTTCCCATACCCGGGTGGCGTGTTCGCACAGCCATTCGGGCGCGTCGACGTTGGTCACGAGGGCAAAATCTGGTTCGTCCTTGTTCAGCTTGCGCTTGCCGGGGTTGCCGGCCAACGCCTTCTGGGCCGTGGGTTTTGGGCGACGGCCGGAGCGCCCGGCAACCCCTGGCATCGGCGCCTCCACTAAACTTTATATTTCGCGGGTGTAAAAAAATGACTGAGGGCGCGGTCTAGAAACGAAAGGGCCTGAACTTTTGACCCTCCCCCTCCCCATAGCCGAGAATTCGTCTCATTTACGCCGTTTCTGGCCGATTTCTCATAACTCGACTGCGAATTGGCACCAAACCGGTGCATCACCCTGAGATCGAGGGTCGCTACAGCCCTCGTCATGAAAAAAATCTTAGAAAAACAAGATTTTTATAGCGCTATAAGATCTCGCGCCGGGCATTGCCGAACCCGCCGTCTTCAGATGCGGTCTTGGCGGAGTGGCACGGCGCGCATAGCGCCTGCCAATTGTTCCGATCCCAGAACAGAGTCATGTCGCCCTTGTGCGCCTGGATGTGGTCGACATCTGTGGCTATCACCACAAGGCCGCGGGCCTGGCACTTGACGCACAGCGGGTGCTTAGCAAGATATCCAGCGCGGGCTTGCTGCCACTTGTAGCCATAGCCGCGCGCCGTTGAGCTCTCTCGCGGCTTCTCACGCACGTAGCTCTTGACCTTGTCAGCATGGTCATCGCAGTAGCCATTGGCATTCCGGTGCAGGGTTCGACAGCCTTGGGCCCGGCATGGCCGCTGAGGTCTCAACGGCATGGCGCACCACTCAGGTAAGTCTGGGGCGGCGCATCAGGATCTACTCCACCTTCATCCGCCAGGACTTCGATCAACGCCAGGTTCTGGGTCGCGATCTGTTCGAGAAGGCTGGTCTGCTTCTGCTGCTGATCCAGGATCTGCTGGAGCAAAGAGATTGCTTGCTCGTTCACGGGCTACCCTCATCCACTTGTTGATCCACTCGCGCCGCTGGGCGCACCCACCGCAGGCCATTAGGCGAAGGGGTCAGCGGGCTTGGCAATCGAGCGTACGAACCACATGAAGCCCTGCTGCAGGTTGGTCTTGGCCAGGGCCAGGGTGCGCTGGTCCACGCCTTCGATCTGGCCGATCTGCTTGAACAGTTCGCCTGCATCGGCCTCCAGAGACTTGATGGAGTTCATGCCGTCGATCTCACTCTGAGTGAGGTCGCGGTAGCCGGTGATCTTCTTGTGCTGGTTGTCCATGGTGAATCCTCATGTGGGCGCGCCACGAAACGGCGCATCTAGGCTTTGGGGCGCGGCTGAGTTACTCGCCGCTCCACCCCATCAACTTGAGCTGAGCATCAATGTGCTCGAGCTCTTTCCGGAAGTGATCTGCAAGTGGATCAACAACAGCAGCCAGCACAGCCGGCTCCTGATAATCACCGGTCACCATCAATGCAACCCCGGATCCACTCAGCACCGTATCCAAGCGCCGTTGCACCTGGTCACGCTTGAAGAACAGGCTGTAGGCGGTGGCAATCTGGTTTCGATTCATTGATCACCCCTGCGCCTTACGAGACAAGAACAGGTCGGAGTAGCCTCGAAGCTTCTCAACACCCATGAACCCGACCATACCGCCCACGAAGGTGGCCATGCCCTGCGGCAAGCCCATCCATTCGAGCAGAGGCACCAGGGCCAGGGTGATGAGGCCGCACAGCGCGCCCTCCAAGAACATCTGACGGCGGGTGCCACCGCCATAAATCACCCGGAGGACGGCGATGGCGACTGACAAGCCAGCCGCATACAGCTGAGGCTGATGGGCCAGCACCCAGGTGAGCACAGCGGCCCACAGGCCAGGATCCTTCTCGGGCATGTTTGGCATCTCGGTTCCTCCCGTTGCGGGGAGCTGAATACGAAAAAGCCCCAGCACTTGCTGAGGCCCTTGGACGGTGATTTATGGCGTTTCCCTTCCTTCCCACGCGGGCTAGAATCTGCCTCCCATTAATAGGAGACACGCCCATGGAATTAAAAGAAAAATCTTGGCACATCGCGATGGCCTTGGTAGCAAACGGAACCATCAAGTTCGACTTGGACGACTGCCTTTCCGGCATCGAAGCCATCGAAGAGGCGCAAGAGAAAATTCGCGATGCGTATAAAGCGCGATCGACTGCGAATGTCTCGAAATCTTTGGACGCGCTGAAGGGGTACCGGCCATAAAAAAACCCGGCTCTCGGGCCGGGTTTTTATCGTCAGTCCTCAACGTGCGCAGGAATGACAGGATGGCGTTAATTTCTCTCACTCTCTCACTGCTGTCAATAGGCAATTAAGCGGCGTCTTTGATCAGAAGGCCTTCCGCCTCAAGAATCGTCCGGACCTCTGCCAAGGAATCGTTGATCATGCCGTCCAGCTTCTCCTTGATCCCGGAACGCCAGCGGTAGCGCGTAGGCTCCGATGTGGCATCCAGATCCCAGGTGTTCATGTCGTAAAAGCTGTCCGGAAGAATGATGAGATCCTCGGCCAGCGCCTCTGCCTTTTTGCGTTCTGCCTGGCCAGCGGCCAAGGCAGCGTTGACCAAGTTCTCGCGGCGCCATTCAGGCGCATCCAGCGGGATATCAACCGCAACCGAGCGAGGCCCCTTGCGGCGTGCGCCCTTGAGCTTCGGGATCGCCCAAGTGGTCACGGCCTTGTAGATGAACAGCTGAGGCGCAGGGCTGGCAATCAGCGGCGCGATGGCCGTGATCCCCTGCAGCCGCTTTGCCTTGTTGGTGGCGTACTTCGCATTAAGGGCGTTCCAGTGGCGGGGAATGAGCAGGTGGTGGAGGCGCGCAGCCAGCCAGTAATCAACCTGAGCCCGATCAAAGCCGCCTGAATGGCCCCCCAGCGAAGCCAGGCAGCCGCCCTCCTCTTCCGCCGACTTGTAGAGCTTCTGCCATGCCTGGCCTTTCGCAGCGCCTTTCTCTCCTGCCGCCAGAGCGGCAACTACTGCACCCGATACGCTGTTGTAGATCATGTCCTTCCCCCTCAATCACCGGTGTAGTTGGTGCCGCCGGCGCCGCGCCGGTTGCTTCCCTGATATGCCGCCTCAGGCCCGGATGCCTGAGGGTTCTTCAACTGCTCGATCTGCCGGAGCGCTGCCCGGAGTCTCATGCTGAGCTGGGTAACCAGTTCCTCCAGGGGCAGAGCCTCGCCGGTTGCGGCCGCCACAAAGCCCGAGGCGTTGCAGTGGTCGCATGGCAGTTCGTGAAACACACCCTGAGTGACCGCTCTCCCACGGCACAAAGGGCACTTATCCAGCTCAATCACGGCCTTCTTGAAGGCTGGGCCGTGCTTCTTCATCAGCCGACCACCTTCAGCCCTTGGTCGCGCAGCGACTTTTCAGCCACCTCGTGCGCCCACTGCCCATCAGGGTCACCCATGATCAGTTCGAAAGGGTTCCTGATGCGCAGCGATTCGCGAGAGGCCTGCCAGATCAGGAAATAGATCGGGTAAGGGTGAATCAGCTGGCTCTCGCACCACGCAGCGAAGTCCGGATAGCCAGGATGGTCGGTGATCGACTGCTTGAGCACCGAAGGAAGGTCGGAGCGCACCTTGTCGCCGTTGTTCATTTCGAATCCTCGCTTTTTACGGATTCCGAATTTGCCCCGCAGGCCGCGCCGCCATTGGCCTCGGGAGTAATATGCGAAATTGCGATTCCTGCCTCTGTCGAGCCGTGAATGGCGGCGAAGCCCTTGCTATCAAGCCACGCGTGCCACTTCTCCAGGGCATCACGCTTCAGCTGCTCGGCGGAGGTGTGGATGTAGGTCTGCACGTTGCGGGTCAGGGTGTGGTTAACCAGCATCTCGCCGATGAGGTAGTCCACTCCGAGGTCAGTCCACCCAGTACGGGCCACCTTGCGCAGGTCGTGGCTGGTCCATTCGCCCTGGCCCAAGCGGGTGAACACGGCGCAGGCCTGGCTCTCGGTCATGGGTCGACCGTTCTTGGCCGGGAAGATGAACGCACCCTGGTAGCCCCTGCCCTGCTGCCAGGCTCGATACCGCTCCAGCAACGCCAGGGCCTGACGAGTCAGCGGTAGCCGGTGCTCGCAGCGGGTTTTGGTGTTCTCGGCCGGGATGAACCACTCGGCCTGTGCGCCTTGGGTCAGGTGAGCCCAGCGCGCCTGCCGGGTTTCGCCGACCCGCGTGCCATGGCAAAGCATCAGCAGTGCCAGAGTGCAGTCCACGGGCGACTCATCAAACCGAGCGCGCAACTGCTCGAGCACCTCTCCCAGCTGGACCGCGCGCAGCCGGGCTGCCTTGGGCACCACTCGGGCAGTGGTGAAGTCAGTGAACTTGAATCCCGCGATCGGATTGCTGGTGATCAGTCGCAACTTGGCGGCCTGGCGAAAGGCCACAACCAGAACGCCCCACATCAGGCGCACATAGGAAAGCGACACCTCGGCTTGGGCCGGCCACATCAGCAACTTGTCCAGTGTCGAGCGGGACACCTCGGCCACGGCCAGGCCCTCCAGGCGCGGCTTCAGGTGGCAGCTGATCGCCGAGGCGGCGGTGGCTTTGCGCTTGGCCGACAGACTGCGGTCACGAGCGTGGCGCTCAGCAAACCAATCAAGCACTTGCCCCACGGTGTGCAGGGTGCCAGCGGCAGTCGATGCTTCGGGGTCGACGGCCAAGCGCTCGCGGATACCGGGCAAGGCGCTGATCAGGTTCTTCACTGGCAGCTCGGGATAACCGGCGATCTTGCTCCACTTGGAGCCGGTGACAAGGTACCAGGTGCCGCGCTCGCGGCGCTGGCCGAACCGGAAGTACACGCCTGGAAAACGCGCATCTCGCAGGTCGCGAGCAGTGCCGGCCGAAGCCTGCCGCTTGATTTCGGCGTCGGAGAAGGTAGTCAGTAGGGTTTTGCTCACGCGGCGACCTCCGTTTTTGGCAGGGCCAAGTACGCCCGCAGGCACTCCATGGCATCGAAATGCCCACGGCACACCACGGCCAGATAGCCTTGGGCGTTCAGGCGCTTGATGCAGGCCTGCTGGCTCGACGAAACAGGCGCTGGGTCAATGGTCGCCTTGAACTCGATGTACAGGCCGAAGTACCCGCCGCGCGCCATCGGCAGGACCAGGTCGGGAATACCGGCCTTCACGCCCTGGGCCTTGAGCTTCGCCGCTACCGCTTTCACGCGATGCCCACCGTTTGGGACGTGATAGATCAGCTCGTACACATCGGGGCGGCGCAGCTGGATTTCCCGCATCAACGCAGCCTGCTCCTGCCCTTCACGGTCGACTGGCTTGGCGCGGGCCGGCTTGGCAACAAAGGGCTTCACAGGCGCTTCCTCGCATCACGCTCTACCTGCTCGCGATGATCGCGAAAACGGCGCCTGGCATCGTCGTAATAGGCCTGCCGACGTCGGCCTGCCGCTCGAATAGCCAGACATGCGACCAGTAAAAATAAGACTGGCGCGCAAGCCTTTAGAATTTCGATAGTCATGCGACCAGCACCCCCTCGCTGATCAGGATGGCCTGGGTGCGCATCACGCCCTCGGCGTGGTACTGGCGCGCGGTGGCGCGATCCACTGCCCGACTGCGACCGTCACAGGCGTCGTGGCAATCGCTGCAGGACCAGGCGCCTTGCAGGTCGTGCGGTTTCTTGCCGACGCCGCAGGTGCCCGCCAGGCGGTAGTGCGCAAGGACGGTGGTCTCGGGGTTGCCGTTGCACACGCCGGGAATGCGCACCTGGCACTCCCGGCCGCGCGCGGCCTTGGTCAACTTCGTCTGCCGCATGGTCAGGACTCCTTGCCGCGGTGAGATTCCCACTCGAAGGGCACCACCACCCCACCGCCCTCGCGCAGGCGGTCGTAGCACCGCTCGCCCATGGCGTGGCGCAATTGGCCGGCCTCCAGGTTGGAGATCACCACCGTGGGGCGCATCTGCTCGTAGCGCCCGTTGATGATCGAAAACAGGGTGGTCAGTTCGAACTCGCTCGGCTGCTCCTTGCTGACCCCGACCTCGTCCAGCACCAGCAATGACGGCTCGATCAGGCTGGCCAGGATGTCGGCCTCGGACTGCTCGCTGTGGCGGTCGTAGGTCGCCCGGATGGATTGCAGGATCGCGCCAACCGTCCGGTAGACGGCGGTGGCCGGGGTGTTGCGCATCAGCTCGTTTGCCATGGCGGCACCCAGATGGGTCTTGCCGGTGCCGACCTTGCCCAGCAGCATCAGGCAACGCCCGGTGCGCTCGATCTCCTCGAACGCAGCCACGTATCGCGTGCAGTAGGCCAAGGCCTTGCGCTGGCCTTCGTGCTCGGCGCGGTAGTTGGCCAGGGTGCGATCGACGAAGCGCTTTGGAATCAACGCAGAACCCAGCTTGCGGGTCATGGCCTCGCGCTTCAGCCGGATTTCCTCGGCCTGCTGCTTGGCCTGGCGCTCGGCAATGCCCGCCTTTTCGCACTCTGGGCAGCGGCCAACGATTTCACGGCCCATGAGCATGGTCACCCGCTGCTCGAAGTCGCCGTGATGCTCGCAGTGCGCAGGCTGGACGCGGAAGCCGGCAGCGTTTCGCACCTCGGACATGGTGATCACCGATTCAGATCGCATAGGTACCGTCCTCGCGCTCGGTCAGGCCGCCGGTGTAGTCGCGGTCACTGAAACCGTGGTGGCGGCTGTTGGGGTTAGCTTTGGCAGGAATCTGGGCGGCGATACGCTTGGTCACCCAATCCACCTCGAAGCCGCGCCATCCGTTCTCGACGGCGATCTCCAGGGCCTGTGCTGGCTGGATACCGAATGCCTTGCACTGCTCCAGCTTGGTGTTCAGGGCGGACCAGATACGGGCAGTCACCGGGGCCTTGGCGGCCTTCCGGACAACCAGGTAGTCAGCGATCAGCGACTCATCCAGGTCGTGCGGGTTGTCGGCCAGCATGGCGGCCTTCCCGAATGGCGCCTTGCGGTCAACCTTGGCTGGGGCCGTCTCTTCGTCGCTGGGGGGGCATGTAATATCTTCCGTAGGAAGATTTACATAGGGGGTTAGATTCTTAGAATAAAGAAGGGAGTCGGCTGTTTTGGTCTGTTTCGACTCTTCGCCGATTCGGACCACTTGAGCCGAGTCGGCTGTTTTGGTCTGTTTCGGCTCAGTGACGTAGGCCCAGTCTTTGGGGTCGTTCACGCCGATGTCACCTCGAGCACCGCCTTCGCGGAACAGCACGCGACGACGCAACAGGCTGGAGATCGCTTTCGACACGGTGTCAGGGTGAGCGTGGATGGCTTTCGCGATGTCGGTAGCCGGGATGCGTTGAGCGCCCGCCCCGAAGTTGATGGTGGCCTTGGCCACGTACAGCACAATCTTCATCTCCCGAGCAGGGAGATCGATAGCCAGCAGGCCATCCATGAGCTGGTTGTCCATCCGGGTGAACCCCCTGGACTTGTCAAGTGGGACTATGTTTGTCATGCTTTAACCCGTTATGAAGCTGTAGAGAAAGCCGCCCTGCCAGGCGGTTTTTTTTCGTCTGCTGATCGGCTACTGGATGCCTGAACAGCTGGACGGCCCCACTACTGGCGCAAGGCCAGATAGGGGAGAATTTCTACAAGGTCACGCAGCGGCATCCGCTTTTCCTGCCTTCAGCGCACCCTTGGTCAAACGCTCGATTTGGTACTGGCGCAACTCAGGAACGTCTGCCCATTGGCGGACGGCCTCATAGGTCACCCCTAGCGCCTTCGCCAGGGCAGAAATAGACCCGAAATGTTGGATTGCCTGGCTTTTGGTCATGGCGACCTCCTCTGCTCGTCTCGACATTCAAGCATGCTTGCATATGCAAAACAAGCATGCTTGACAAGCAACCTTGTAGATTGCGCGAATGAAAACTACTGATCGAATCACCAAACTCGTCTTGACCCGTCGCCCGGAACTGGGCGTTCGCAATGTCAAACGCGACATCGCGAACACCTGCGGAATCAGCTATGAGGCTGTCCGCCAGTGGTTCGCTGGTGATACCGAAAACATCAAGAACGAAAATCTTGTCGCGCTAGCCGAAGGCTACGACACGACCGTTGATTGGCTTTTGTCGGGGAAGGGCGAGCCACCGCGCAAAGGGGCCGCAAAGCAGGAGCAACCTAAAGAAGTCAGCGCTCCAAGCTCCGCCGCAGACGCAGTCCGAAAAATGCTCGAGAAGCACGGAAAGGGGCTGACCGCAGAGGCCAGGCAGCGGATTGTTAGTGCGGTGGAGGATGATCCTCAGGGCGAGAAGGAAAGCGGCTTTTTGATTGCTGCCAACCCTGTTACCAGGGGAGATATCTCCATACCCCAGTACGATATTCGTGCGGCGATGGGGCACGGCCAGGTTCCAGCTGAATACAGCGAGATCATTAGGAACGTGGTGATCAGTGAGGATTTGCTGCGTGACAAAGGGGTGAACTACACGGCAGCCCAGTCTTTGGCCATCATCACAGGATGGGGTCAGAGCATGGAAGGCACGATCAATGATAAGGATCCTGTGATCGTTGACCGAGGTGTGAATGACTATGCGGGGGAAGGCGTTTACGTGCTCACCTGGCATGGTGACCTTCTGATTAAGCGCCTGCAGCGGAAAGATGAAGATCACATCTGGCTGATCTCCGACAACCCTCACAACAAGGATCAACAGGCCAGGATTGATGATGTGACCATTCACGCAAAAGTTCTACTTGTTTGGAATGCTCGCAAGGTCTGACTGATCGCAAGCTTGCGACCAGTCCAGACCTTGACCGGCCCACCGCAGCGGGCTGGATTAACTTCTAAAAGGGGGGCTCCTCCCCCTCGCTATCAACCAGGCTCACATCCTCTTCGCTTTCGATCACTCGGTCGTCATCCGTCGGCGCATCCCACTGAAGAAGCACCGACCCATCATCGCAAAAACTCATATCCAGCCCATCAGACTCGGCTAGCAAGTCCATGATCGCGCACCAGTCCTGATCCTTGTCCGTGTCCAGGCGATGGACGAGAACCCTTCTGCCGTGCTGCGCGAGCGGCGAGTTGATCATCGCTGAAACCCTCAAGCCCAGCCGCTCAAGGCTCGTTAACTCTTCCATACGAACTGCTCTTTCCTGCGCCGACATCCGAAAGCTCCTACAAACTGGACATCCATACAGTAAGAGAAAATTACACAAGCGTGCTTGCATTTAAAAAACAAGCATGCTTTTATAAATGCAAGTTCGCTTGCATTTGCATCGAGCTGGCAGCTCCGGCAGCCACCGCTCTTTACACAACCAGACGTGACCACCTCGACGCACCCAGGCCATCACCTGGGTCGGGACAAGCTAAGTCGTCGACCACGCAGCCTCTGGATAGCTGCCGGACTCCCCCATGGGAGGACGCCAAACCATGCGAGCCACCTGATGCGTAGCCAGTAGCTGCAGCAGGCAGTGGTGGGGAAACCCGGCGACGAGCATGGTGAGGATCAAAAACCATAGGAGGAACCTGCCAATGAAGCATTAAGCCCAGCCGACAAAACGGGTCGGCAATCCGCGCATACGTGCCCTACTCAGCCGGCCAAAGGGCTGCACTCAAGCGCGGAGCAAAATGATCCCCAACGACCATCGCCGTATTCAGATTGAAGGTGTTGCGAGGGAAGCCCAAGGCCAACGCATTGAGCGCAGAGCTGCCATCTGAGGCGGTGACGCCAGACGATTCCCCGGTGCGCCTCAAGCGGGGCGCATCAGGGGGAATCCACTGGAGCAATTCGAATGACCACGATTATCCAAGACCGCTTCGATAGCGGTGCCCAGGTCAGCCTGGAGATGGACAAGAACGAAGGCGAACTCTTCGTATTCCACTGCCCGGCAGGTCAAGGCTGCAAGGTGAGTAAATGGCCGCTGGATAGCTATCACATGCCAATCGCGATGGCTCATTACGAGCAATGTCTCGAGCTGGAACGAGCCGCCTTTGAAGCCTATTCCAAGTCAGCCTGACTTTAACTGCCCGGTTCACCTGGCTCCCCATCACCAGGCTGAATCGGTGTGTGATCTGAAACTGAATGGCAGGCCGCCCCGAGTAAATGGGGAATGATTACAGGGCCTTGTTGGCCTCGCCTGGACGGTCCCCCAGATCGCACACCAATGCAGCCACCCCGCAAGAGCAAATCATGGACACGATCACCATCGGCGCATGGATCGGCCACCTCGGCCGTGGCCTGGCGCCTCGCGAATTGCAATGCATCCTCGATGTCGCCCAGGGCTTCACCACCAAGGAAATCGCACGGCACTTCGGCATCAGCGAAAGCGGTGTCGAGAAGCGCATCGGCGACGCCATGTTGAAGCTGGGTGTTGCCCGGCGGGCTGCGGCCGTGGCCGAAGCCATGCGCCGCCAGATCATCAGCCCCATCTGCATCGCCCTGGCTGCCCTCATCACCATGCACGCGGTGATCGACGACAGCGACCCAATGCGCCGCGACCGCCGCGCGCCGGAGCGCCGCACCGCCCAAGTTCGAATCGTTCGCAAGGCCGAGGCCTTCGAGCTCCACGCCTGACCCACTGAGGACCAACCCATGCAAGCAGCCATCCAACAAAGCCAGGACAAGCTCGAAGCCCTGCGCCAGGAAGTGATCACGGCCACCGAGGCATTCCGCGCCAAATCTCGCTTCTTTGTCACCCAAAGCGGCAACGGCTGGGCCGTCGTCTCGGCCAGCAACAACCGCGTGTACGGCCGCAATACCAGCTACGCCCAGGCGGTTCGCTATGCGCAGAGCCTGGAGCGCGCTATCGATGCCAAGACCCTTCCGGTGGTCGCTGTGGTGAAGGTCCGTCAGGTCGGGGAAAGCGCCACACGCTGGATGGCGCTCTTTGCCTTGGCACTGATCTTGTTGGCCGGAGCGGCGTCGTCATGAGCCGCGGGGTAAACAAGGTCATCCTGGTCGGCACCTGCGGCCAAGACCCGGAGGTGCGCTACTTGCCCAATGGCAATGCCGTCACCAACCTCAGCCTGGCCACCAGCGAGCAGTGGACGGACAAGCGCTCGGGCGAGAAGGTCGAGCGCACCGAGTGGCACCGGGTGTCGCTGTTCGGGAAGGTCGCAGAAATCGCCGGCGAGTACCTGCGCAAGGGCGCCCAGTGCTACATCGAGGGCAAGCTGCAGACCCGCGAGTGGGAGAAGGACGGTATCAAGCGCTACACCACGGAAATCGTGGTCGACATCAACGGAACGATGCAGCTGCTCGGCAGCCGGCCGCAAGGTCAGCAGCCCGGGCAAGTGCCAGATCGGCAGCCAAGGCAACAACAGCGCCCGGCGCGGCAGCAGCAGAACCAGCAGGCGGCGCCACCTGATCACGACAGCTTCGACGACGACATACCGTTCGCGCCCCTCCACCACCTGGCCGGTGCGTAGCCATGATCGCAACCATGTCGCAGCCTGTCGCTGCCGTGAAGTATGCAGCGGCCATGGCCAGGTCAACCGGTAAGCCTTGGGGCGTGTACCGCGGCACCCGGCACCTGCTGGTGATCATGCCGTCGGATTCGACCAAGAAAAAGCCCATCGAGACCTGCAACCCGTGAGAACGATCCGAAAACTCACACAGCATCGGCGGCGCCAGCAGCACATCAATCTGCCGCCCAGCGGCTTGGGAGGTACCAGCGATGGCCGAGGAAAAGACCGGTGTCGCAAAGCACTCTGCGGACTACCGGGCCCGGAAGAAGGCTATGGCCGAGAAGCTGGGCATCGAGAAGGTGTTCTTCAATATGCCCGCCGGGATCAAGGCTGCCATGGCTGTCGAGATCGAGCACCACGGGTACGACCAGGTGCAGGAGCTCTGGCAGGACCTGGCCTTGTCGTGGATTGCGCAGGATCCTGAGGAGCGGGCGCGTCGTCTTGAACGACCTGACGCGCCAGCTTTTTACATCTCACCAAAACTAGCGCGTCAGTTCGAAGAACAGAGCTTGCGCGACATCCGCCGAGACCCCGGCGACGAAATCCTACCGCCCGACCTTTAACCCACCTTACACCATGCCGCATCCGGCCACGGAGGGCGGCGCATGCATGGAGAAAGCCATGATCGAAGCCACAGAGAAGCAGCTCAACCTGCTCTGGCACACCCTGGGCCTAAATCCAGGCTGCCGAACTGGCGGTAGAAACCATTTCCTCACCAGCCCAGGCTATGACGACTCCAACAACCTTGATGTTCTGGTGGAGGCCGGCCTGATGACGCGCGGCAAGGCGCCGGCCTTCTGTGACGCGAATGACGTGGTGTACAGGGCAACGCCTGAAGGTAAGCAGTTTGCGCTGGACAAGCTGCCCCCGCCGCCGCCTCCGCGAAAGTACACCAGGTTCGATGCATATCTCGACGAGTGCGAGTGCTATGACGGCTTTGCTCACTTCCTGGGGATCAACCAGCCTCAGATCCAGCAGCGCGGCACCTGGGGAGACTATGAATACCGGATGGTGCGCTACCCACGCGGCAGCGCCTACTGCGAGCATCGCCGGCCTACCCGTTTCGCGCACTGGTCGCCCTACGAGACTCTTGAGGTCGCAGGTGAATGGGCTCCAACCATGAAAGCGGCCAAAGCCAGCTACAAAGAAGCGCTTCGTATCAAGCTGGCTGAGCGCCGCGCCGAAAAGATTCGCCGCGCGGCCTGACACTCCAGCGCTGCCCGCCAGCGCCTTCCCCTATTCAACGATAACGCCTCCCCGGCGAGGGCGGCGCGTGGAGAATCCATGCAGATCCCCAAAGACGTTGAGGCCTTGGTAGCCTCCGGCGCGCTGTTTGTCGCCAACCATTCGGGCGGCAAAGACTCCCAGGCCCAGCTGATCAAGCTACTTGAGGTGATTCCGCCTGCGCAGATCGTCGTCGTTCACGCCTCACTTGGCGAGCTCGAGTGGCCTGGCGCGCTGGAGCTGGCCCGCGATCAGGCTGCCGACGCCGGCCTGACCTTCGTTGTGGCCAAGGCCAGCAAGACCCTGTTCGACATGGTCGAGCGGCGCTTCGAGAATCGCCCTGAGGTTCCGAGCTGGCCATCGGCGAGCCATCGCCAGTGTACCAGCGACCTCAAGCGAGGGCCTATCCAGCGCGAGGTTCGCCGCTACGCAAAGGCAAATGGCTTCAAGGTGATCGTCAACTGCCTGGGCCTGCGCGCGCAGGAATCCCCAGGCAGAGCCAAGCGGCAGTCATTCAGTCGCATGAGGATCAGCAACAGCGTGAATACCTGGTTCGAGTGGCTACCCGTGCACGACCTTTCGACGATCGAGGTGTTCGACATTATCGAAGCGGCAGGCCAGAAGCCTCACTACGCCTACGCACTCGGCAATGAGCGACTCAGCTGCGTGTTTTGCATCATGGCCAGCAAGAACGACCTGGTGAATGGCGCGGCGAACAATCCAGCACTGCTTGCCAAGTACGACGCGCTAGAGAAGCGCACCGGCTACACCATGCACATGAACCGCATCCCCCTGGTCGAACTGGCCGCCTAACCTCTTCTTGATTCGAGAATCGCCTCCCTGCGAGGGCGGCGCCTGCCTGGAGATCACCATGAGCACATTCGCAGTGTTCGGCATGACCCGTGATGTAGCGCTGGCCGAGGCCAAGAAGCGCGTCAAAACCAGCAAACCTGGCAAGCCGGGCGGCCCTTCGATTCAACTGGCCCCGGCGCAGTGGGAGGAAGCGGTCGCCAAGTACGTCGACAAGCTCATGGGCGGCGAGAAGGTGAAGCAACTCAGCAACATGTTCGACGCCCCCCAGTACGCCCAGCAGTTCATGGATCTGGCCAAGCGCTCTGGTGATTGCCGGGACCTGCGAATTCGGGCCCGCTGCGCGATGACTGACGCGAAGGGCAATCCCATCCTGAACCCAAAGACCAAGATGCCGCGAATCGGCTGGACCGAATGGCAGCCGGAGTCGAAAGCCGCATGAAGCGAGATATCCCCATGCCCACAGAAAATCGATCCAGCAACACAGAGATGGTCAGCGCTCCCTTACAGCGAGAAGAGCGCTATGTCGTCATCAAGATCAGCAAGATGCATCCTCACCCAACCTTCCGGGCAAAGCACCTCAGCGCGCTCAAGCGTGAACATGAAGATGCCTTGGTCGATTGCGTGGTGGTCGAGCGCGACTGGCCCGAATACGAGCCAACCTGGGCGGCCATCGAGGCGCGGGTTACCGGGAAGCCAGCCCCGCAGCCCCGCGCCGAGCCGATAGCCTGGATGGTTGGTACTGCCTTCTGGTGGACCAAAGAAGAGGCAGAGCGGGATGCGGCGGCTACTGGTAAGCCTATGACGCCGTTCGGCCCGATGACGGGCACTTACACTCCAGCCGAGCAGCACCAGGGCGAGCCGGTGGCGGTGCTGTACGCCAATGGTACCGTGCTGACCAAGGCAGAATGCGGCGATGTCTTCGACATTTGCTGCAAGGTTGAAACGCCGCTCTACACCCACGCAGATCATGGAGAGGTTGAGCGGCTGAAGTCCATTGAGAGGTCATATGGCCTGCGCGAAGAGCTATTGGAGCAGGTGAAGGGCGAGCGTGACCGAATGATCGCTCGTACCATGGAGCTTTCCGGCCAACTGAACGAGCGTGATGCGCTGCTGCGCAAGATTGAAGGCTATCACTGGGCAAAGGTTGATCCAGAAGAGCGCGCCAAAACTCGCGCCGAGCTTCGCGACATGCTCACCGCCAGCGCAGATCCGAGCGCGCCTGCCGCCCCATACCCGAATCGCCTTTGCCATATCGACTACACGGCCCATCCATACCGGTGCGGATGCCTCAGGGGCGATGAAGAATCGCAGCGGATTTACGACGAGCATTGCCGCAAAGCCAGTGCAGAGCCGGAGGCGAAGTCGTGAAGACGCACTTCGCACCATTCACCGACCTGGATGACCTTGAGCAAGCGCCCTGCGGCACCTGGCTAGGGGAATCCTCCGAGCTGTCAGGAGACTGGGCCAGGGTCGATTGCCGGCTGTGCCAGGCGCGCAAGGAAACGATCACCAAATCCGCAGCCGCCGAGGAGCTCGCCATAGTCGAACAGATGGGCGACATGGCGGCCTTCATGCGCGAGGAAGGCCGCGACCCGAAAGAGAACATCTGTACCCCCAAGCTGTAACCCCTCTCCCCTCTATTCACTGCCGCGATATGGCGGCCAAGGAAGCGCTATGCCCAAGTCAAAGCAGGCGGCACCGTGGTGCCCGGATGAATGCCCGATCACCGGGCGGAAGTTCTTCATGTGGATCGAGCGCTCCGATGGCGGCCAAGTCCCAACCTACGGCGGGCCGTACGACAGCTTCACCCTCGCCCAACGTGATGAGCAAGGCACCTTCTGGTGCGATCGGTTCGACCATGACGAGGGGTGCTGGACGGACAGCGTCCACATCGACTTGCGCCTCATCGACAACCAGCGTGAAGACTTCGAATACGGCCATGTGGCTGAGGTGCAGGACCAGTGCACAGCCCTGCGACGAGCACTGGGCGGCATGCTGTTCGCTTTCGACGACGGCGTAGGCAAGTCGTGGTCAGGGGATCTGCTCGACTTTGCCCGCCAGGTCGCGCCAGCAGTCGAGTACAAGCCATGATCCGCCTCGCCCTCTGCCTCCTGCTGCTGGCCACCGGCGCCAACGCAGAACAGGTCACCCCCAATGTCGAGGTCATCCACGACGACAAGCGCGCCGTCACCTGCTGGGTCTACAGCGGCTACTACTACAAGGGCGGCATCAGCTGCATCCCCGACAGCCAGCTGCAGGCCGGCAACCAGCGCCAGCTCTCCACGCACGAAACACAACCCGAACCTACACCCGCACTGGCGCCTGGGCGCTGGATTGATGAGAGGTATCAGCTGTGAGCAAGAAGAAAACTCACTTCACCATCGTATCCAGCGCCGAGCTGGATGAGCTGCGACAAGACCGGGCTCGCCTCAGCGCGCTGGAATCCTGCTGCTGGGACGTCAGCTTCGAAAGCCATTTGAATGGCATGGACGGCGACTACACCATCGGCATCGAGATCATCGGCCATTACATGGGCAAGCCAAACCGGCGTGTGCTCGGTGAAAACTACAACGAGAACCTGCGCGCGGCCATCGACCAGGCGCTGACGGCAGAGGCATACCCGCCAGAGCGCCCGGAGTACGACATCTATGGCAACCCAGAGAGGCGCCGGGCATGACCGACCTGATCGAAGTGAGGGTATCCAACCTGATCGGCGCACCTCTGGACTGGGCGGTGGCCATGGCCGAGGGCTTCGGCACAGACCCAGAGTGCAGGACCACAATATGGCGCACCCGGACCGACCCTACCACCGTCAGCATCCGCGGCGCTGCTGATGGCTTCGGCTATCGCCCATCCAGCAACTGGGAGCACGGCGGGCCGCTGCTCGAAAAGCACCAGGCAGGGTTGAGCCATGACCGGTATTTGTCAGGCGGGCCATGTGGCTGGAGCGCGGGCCCACTCAACTCGACCTGGCTTTCAGGCCCAACTCCACTTATCGCCTTCTGCCGAGCGCTGGTCCATGCGAAGTTCGGGCAGACCGTCAAAGTGCCGCAGGAGCTGATGCCATGACCGAAAAAAGCACAAAGGAATTCTACTCTGTCGATCAAGCCTCTCAGCATGCTGCTGAATGGTGCAAACGCAATCCCGCATGGCGCCGGATCTGCGATATCCCGGATATCTCCGTGTTCGAAAAAACCTACGATGAGATCCCCAAGCGCGATCGCGCCTACTGGGAAAAGAACGGCGGCGAAGAATGCTGGCGTGAATTCGGCGCCGGAGGAACCAAGGTGCCTACCGGATTCATCTCTGGAAAGGGCGAGTTCTTCGACCACGTCCTGAAAGTGCCACTCCATCACAACATGATGATGGTGTACCGCGTCGGCAAGAGGTGGAAGCCATGATCGCCCTCGCCTATATGGCCTACCTGATCTACAGGGGGCCGCGATGAGCGACGCACCAATCGAACCGCAGGATTACATCTACGGCGTGAAGGTCGTCCAGATTGAGGACCTGCGAGTTGCACGAGGGCTCACTCGTCGACCTGCCTGCGCCTGCCGACACAAGAAGCTGGTTTACGACGACAAGGAGCGGCGCGTCTGGTGCAGCGACTGCGAAGCAGAAGTCGAGCCGTTCGACGCCTTCCTCGGCCTGGTGGAAGTGTTCAGTGCCGGAACGAACAGGATCAATCGGCGCGCGGCCGAACTGGCCGAGGCCGAGAAATTCCAGATCCGCAGCCGCGCCGCGAAGGTTATGGATGAAGCCTGGCGCAGCACAAAGATGGCTCCGCTTTGCCCTCACTGCAATAACGCGCTCCTGCCCGAGGACGTGGTGGGCGGCCTCGCCAGCATGTCGAAAGAGTTCGTCATGGCCGATCGCAAGCGTAAAGCCAGTCCCAAGCCGAAGTAACCCCTCCCCCTACAACTCAAGCCCGCCGACATGCGCGGGCGAGGATTCTGCATGCTCGAAAACATCGAGGTGATGCGCATCAAGCGCTTCGCCGCAAACACGGCTGGCCGCGATTTCGCGGTCGGCGACATTCACGGGCACTTCACCCGACTGCAGTCTGCCCTGGACGCTGCCGGCTTCGACCCGGCAGTTGACCGCCTATTCAGCGTCGGCGATCTGGTCGACCGCGGGCCCGAGTGTCGAGACGTGCTCAACTGGCTGGCCAAGCCATGGTTCCACCCAGTGCGCGGCAACCACGACGACTACGTTTGCCGCTTCGATACCTGCGACGTAGACAACTGGGTTTACAACGGCGGCGCCTGGTTCGCCGGCCTGTCCTGGGATGAGCAACGTGAGTTCGCCGCCCAGTTCAGAGAACTTCCGATTGCCATCGAGGTGGAGACGCCAGGCGGTCTGATCGGGGTCGTGCACGCCGACTGCCCATTCCCGTCCTGGGATCAGTTGGGGGCTGCTCTTGAGGCGCCGGAAACCGCCAAGCAGCTGCGGCTGACCCAGAACACCTGCATGTGGTCGCGCAGCCGGATCGAACTGGGCGAGACAGAAGGCGTGCACGGCCTGCGGGTGCTGGTGGTCGGCCACACCCCGCTGGACAAGCCGGCGGCGCTCGGCAACGTCATTTATATCGACACCATGGGCTGGCGACCGCAGGACGGCGGCTACTTCACCCTGCTGAACCTGGCCACGCTCGAAACCATCCCGCCCGCACCCGCCAAGCTCAGCTTGGACTGAGCCAGGAGACCATCCATGAACCTTGTTGACTGCTACGTCACGAAGATCCTAGGCGAGCCGTACCGCAAGTTCGGCGCCTGGTGGGTCGACGTCGAATACGACAGCTGGGGCAGCACCAGCACAACACGGCTCATGTTCCGCACCGAGGAAGCCGCCCGGGCGGCGAAGGTCGGGCACCACTTCACGGCCTGAGGATTACCAATGACCACTCCATTCAAGGCCTACACCCTGGGCGAGGATTTCGCCGTACGGGAGGTCACCATCGTGCGCAACGGGCTGTTCTGCTTGGACAGCCAAGGCGTGAAGCACCCGAAGCCGAAGCTTTTCACCAGCGCCAAGGCTGCGCAGGACAAAGCGAGGAAATGGCTGGCTGACCGCGACGCGCAGCTTGCCAAAGAAAACGCGCTGCACGAGCAGCGGAAGAAGATCGTTGCATCCTACTGATCACCGCCGGGTACGGCAGGAGCCCTAAATGGAACCAGAGATCATCCACATCCCCGAACTGGCCAAGCTGCTGGGTCGGTCTGAATCAGCTATACGCAGTGCCCGGCAGGCCGGTGCAGCGTGGCTGCCACCTTTTTTCAAACAAGGCGCGCGCGTCTGCTGGAGGGTCAGCACAGTGCGCGAGTTCCTGCAGGAGTTCGAACAGGGCCTGCACACGCCGGCCAAGCCCGGCCGGAAGCGCCAGGCTCCACCGACGCTGGCCAGTGTCCGCTAACCCAGCTTGTCTGCCAGCGCGTCCGGGCAAAGGTGGGTGTATCGCTTGAGCATGCTCATGGTTTTGTGGCCAGTGATCGAGGCCACCTCCATGATCGACAGGCCCTTCTCGAAAAGCCTGGATGTACCTTCATGGCGCAGGTCATGGAAGTGCAAGTCTTCAACCTTGGCCGCTTTGCAGGCCCGGTGGAAGTACTGGCTCACCGAGTGGGGTGCAAGAGAGAACACCTTGCCGTCCAGGCGCGCCGGCAACCCGTCAAGGAGCGCCCGCGCCTTGGTAGAAAGTGGGACCAGGCGCCGGGTACCGTTCTTGGTGTCCTCGAGCAGCACATGCTTCGCTTTCACATTCTCCCGGCGCAGCCCAAGCAGCTCGCTTCGGCGCATCGCCGTTTCAACCGCAATCTGGATGATCGCCGGCATCTCGGCGTGAATCGCTCCCGCCTTCTCGATGACGCCGGCCAGCTCGAAGCTCTTCGGTCGGCGATCTCTCTCCTTTGCCCCTTTGGGCATTCGAAGTTTCATCACCGGGTTGCTCAGCCCCTCAATACCCCAGTCCTTGATGGCTACCGTGAACAGGTGGCTAATGATCGCCAGGTCGAGCCTGACCGTGGCCGTGGACCTGCCCGCCTTGAGCTCTTCATCCCTGTACGACGCAAAATCACTTGACCGCAAAGCAGCCAGGCCTTTCCCGGCAAATGGATGCTTCTTCCACTTGTTGATCCGGGTCTGCTCCTGCTTCGCGCCTTTCTTGGTCGAGCTGACTTCCCTGGAGTACCGATCCAAGGCTTCAGTCAGGGTGGTTCGCTCCGCTTCTCGCATATCGACGAAACGGGCGCGCGACATGTCGCCCTCGATCTCCGCTGCCCAGCGCTGGGCCTCGGCCTTGGTGTCGAAGGTCGCGGAGAGAGACGGGTATCCTTTCCGGCGGATCTTTGCCCGCCATGCGCCGCCTGGGCGCTGCTCGTAAGTGGCCATGCACCGGATTTTGCCGGGGACAACTGGGACACGCAATTTTCTTCGGTGTCCCAAATTTGTCCCAAACCGAGCGCGGGACAAAATCCGCAGGCATTAAAAAAGCCCCGCAACCTCAATGGCTGCGGGGCTTTCGAATGGTGGAGGCCGAGGTCGGAATCGAACCGGCGTAGACGGATTTGCAATCCGG
>NZ_JBIVIF010000050.1:0-41019 GCF_044749595.1 Pseudomonas sp. NPDC089392 | reverse complement strand
CCTGACCGGTGGTTTCCCCGAGCAGTGAAGCAACGACCGGCGAAGTACCCCATGCGCAAATGAAAATGCCAGTCAGCTTAACTGACTGGCATTAGCCTTCGGGCTGGTTTTTTTTGGCTGTAGGATTTTAGGGGCCGCAAAGCGGCCCCAAGATATTGAAGCAAAAGAATTTTTCGGACGACTGGCAAGTTCCCGAACCACCATGTAAAGAAATTTATACAAATTTGGCTGATTTCAGCCTCCATTTCAGAACAAGCCCATTTTTGTAAACAAACCTTGCCGCTGCCCAGTCGCATAAACCTCCGCGCCGGTGCTACCCACCCTTGCCCAAACCCCCGTCCCACGGTGTTATAGCCGCCATTGCCGTGTGCAAGAGCCCGTCCACAGAGCCTGGCTGACAAAACAACAAATGGAGGCGCCATGTACGCCGATCACTCCGCCTTTCAAGGCCCATACCACAGGATCGCTGCGTTTTTTCCGGAAGGAAGGACGCAACGCGTTGACGCCTGCGCGCTCGCAGGGGTATACAGTGCGCCGCGTTTTACCTGTGACCCCTTTGCGTACCGCGCACTCTTGCCCACACCCGGCTGATCCGCCCCGGCGGCACCCGCTGGCAAGAAACCCAAGGTAACCACCTTGCCCATTCCGCTGCGCCACGAGCGCGGTGGGTCCGATTCCGTCACAGATAAAAACAATGCAGGTGACTTCGTTCATGAGTGGACAAAACATGCATTCAGGCGAGCTCAAGCGGGGCCTGAAGAACCGCCATATCCAGTTGATCGCCCTCGGCGGCGCGATTGGTACCGGCCTGTTCCTTGGCTCGGCAGGCGTGATGAAATCCGCCGGCCCGTCGATGATCCTTGGCTACGCCATCTGCGGCTTCATCGCCTTCATGATCATGCGCCAGCTTGGCGAAATGATCGTCGAAGAGCCGGTGGCCGGCTCGTTCAGCCACTTCGCCCACACCTACTGGGGCGGTTTCGCCGGCTTCCTGTCGGGCTGGAACTGCTGGGTGCTGTACATCCTGGTGGGCATGTCGGAGCTTTCGGCGGTCGGCAAGTATGTCCACTACTGGTGGCCAGAGATCCCTACCTGGGTCACCGCAGCGGCGTTCTTCGTGCTGATCAACGCCATCAACCTGATGAACGTGAAGTTCTTCGGTGAGGCGGAGTTCTGGTTCGCCATCATCAAGGTCGTGGCCATCGTCAGCATGATCGGCCTGGGTGCCTACCTGCTGACCAGCGGCAGCGGCGGCCCGGAAGCCACCGTGGCCAACCTGTGGTCGCATGGCGGCTTCTTCCCGAATGGTGTCAGCGGGCTGGTAATGGCTCTGGCCTTCATCATGTTCTCCTTCGGTGGCCTGGAAATGCTCGGCTTCACCGCTGCCGAGGCCGACAAGCCGAAGACCGTGATACCCAAGGCGATCAACCAGGTCATCTACCGTATCCTGATCTTCTATGTCGGTGCCCTGGTGGTGCTGCTGTCGCTGACCCCATGGGACAACCTGGTCGCCAGCATCGACGCCTCCGGGGGCAGCTATGGCAGCAGCCCGTTCGTGCAGGTGTTCTCGCTGCTGGGCAGTGACGTGGCCGCCAACCTGCTGAACTTCGTGGTCCTGACTGCTGCACTGTCGGTGTACAACAGCGGTACCTACTGCAACGCCCGCATGCTGCTGGGCATGGCCGAGCAGGGCGATGCCCCGGCGTCGCTGGCCAAAGTCGACAAGCGTGGCGTACCGGTACGTTCGATCCTGGTGTCGGCTGCCGTGACCTTCGTTGCCGTGCTGCTCAACTACCTGATGCCGCAGAACGCCCTGGAGCTGCTGATGTCGCTGGTAGTGGCCACCTTGGTAATCAACTGGGCGATGATCAGCTACTCGCACCTGAAGTTCCGCCAGCACCTGGACCGTACCGGCCAGAAGCCGCTGTTCAAGGCCCTGTGGTACCCGTACGGCAACTATGTGGTACTGGCCTTCGTGGTGCTGATCCTCGGCATCATGCTGATGATCCCGGGCATCCAGGTTTCGGTGTATGCGATTCCGGTGTGGTTGTTTGCGATGTTCGTGATCTACATGGTCAAGCCGCGGCGCAAGATGAATGCCGGTGGGGCCGCTGGTACTGTGGCCAAGTAAGGCCTGGTTGGTGATAGAGGAACCCGAAGCCGGGAGACTGGCTTCGGGTTTTTTGTTGCCTGTTCGGGCCCTTTCGCGGGTGAACCCGCTCCTACGGGTATAGCGTTGCCCTCGGGTCCGGTGATCCCCCCGTAGGAGCGGGTTTACCCGCGAATAGGCCGGCACAGGCAAAAACTCATATCTGCTCCAGCAACCAGCTCCTGAATGCCCGCAACGAAGGCAACGCTTCATTCCTCGGCGGATAGATCAGGTAATAACTACGCTGGCTGGCAAACGCCCCCCCCGGGCTGTACAGCTCACCCTTGGCCAATTCCTCCTCCACCAATATGCGTGGCACCAGCCCGATCCCAATGCCGGCCCGCACCGCCTGGATCAGGTGCGAGGTCAGCTCGAAGCTTGGCCCCAAACGCATCGCCCGGTGCGCCAGGCTGTGGTGGGAGAACCATTCACCCCAGGCATGCGGGTTGTTGGCCACGTTCAGCAGCACCTCTTCACTGATCCGCGCCGGGCTCCAGCCCTGGCTGTCGGCGCCCGCTTCCGGCGGCAAAATCACTACCAGCTCTTCGGCGTGCAGGCGATGGCAGATCAGCCCCGGCAGGTCGTGGCTGGCCACGCCGATGGTGGCGTCGATCTCGCTAGTGTCGAAATTGATGGCTTCGATGCGCGAATGAATGTGCACCAGCATGCCCGGGTGGGCGCTGTAGAACGCATGCAGCCGCGGCAGCAGCCATTTCGAGCCGAAGGTGGGCAGGGTGGCCAGGCGCAAGGTGCCCACGCCGGATTGGTAGGCTAATGCTTGCAGTGTGGCGCTACGGATACGCCCCAGTGCCTCGCTCAGCTCGCGCTGGTACAGGCGGCCGACATCGGTCAACTGCACCTGGCGCCCTTCGCGGCGGAACAGGGTCAGGCCCAGTTGCTGCTCCAGCGCCTGGACCTGGCGGCTGACCGCACTCTGGGTCAGCGACAGTTCGGCAGCGGCGCGGGTATAGCTTTCATGCCGGGCCGCAGCCTCGAATGCCAGCAGCAGCGACATGGACGGTGTCAGGTGGCGGTAATTCATTCATAAAAGTCATTGATAGCGGCAGGATTATCCGTTTGCCCCTGGAGCCAAACTACAGGAACATTGGCCTATACGTCATCCCCGCATGTATTGACCCATGCCGGTACGACAGGAATCCCGTGAATTAGCCAATATCAAGAGGCCATCCTTCGATGATCGCCCAGCTGCCGACCGTTGCACCGAGCGCCAACTACCCCGAATTCCTCGAAGCCCTGCGCAACAGCGGCTTCCGTGGCCAGATCAGTGCCGACTACGCCACCCGTACGGTGCTGGCCACCGACAACTCGATTTACCAGCGCCTGCCGCAAGCAGCGGTGTTCCCGCTGGATGCCGACGATGTGGCGCGCGTCGCCACACTGATGGGCGAGCCGCGCTTCAAGGACGTCAAGCTGACCCCGCGTGGCGGTGGCACCGGCACCAACGGCCAGTCGCTGACCGATGGCATCGTTGTCGACCTGTCGCGGCACATGAACAACATCCTCGAAATCAACGTCGAGGAGCGCTGGGTGCGGGTGCAGGCCGGTACCGTCAAGGACCAGCTCAATGCCGCGCTCAAGCCGCACGGGCTGTTCTTTGCCCCCGAGCTGTCCACCTCCAACCGCGCCACCGTCGGCGGCATGATCAACACCGACGCCAGCGGCCAGGGTAGTTGCACCTATGGCAAGACCCGCGACCACGTGCTGGAGCTGCACAGCGTGCTGCTCGGTGGCGAGCGCCTGCACAGCCTGCCGATCGACGATGCCGCGCTGGAGCGGGCTTGCGCCGCGCCTGGCCGGGTTGGCGAGGTGTACCGCATGGCCCGGGAGATCCAGGAAACCCAGGCCGAGCTGATCGAAACCACCTTTCCCAAGCTCAACCGTTGCCTGACCGGCTACGACCTGGCGCACCTGCGCGACGAGCAGGGGCGTTTCAACCTCAACAGCGTGTTGTGCGGTGCCGAAGGTTCGCTGGGTTATGTGGTCGAAGCCAAGCTCAACGTGCTGCCGATCCCCAAATACGCGGTACTGGTCAACGTACGCTACACCAGCTTCATGGATGCCCTGCGTGACGCCAATGCGCTGATGGCGCACAAGCCGCTTTCGATCGAGACCGTCGACTCCAAGGTGCTGATGCTGGCGATGAAGGACATCGTCTGGCACAGCGTTGCCGAGTACTTCCCGGCCGACCCCGAGCGCCCGACCCTGGGCATCAACCTGGTGGAGTTCTGCGGCGACGAGCCGGCCGAGGTCAATGCCCGGGTGCAGGCCTTTGTCGAACACCTGCAGGCGGACACCAGCGTCGAGCGCCTTGGGCATACCTTGGCTGAAGGCGCCGAGGCCGTTACCCGTGTCTATGTCATGCGCAAGCGTTCCGTGGGCCTGCTGGGCAACGTCGAGGGTGAAGTGCGCCCGCAGCCGTTCGTCGAAGACACCGCGGTGCCGCCGGAGCAACTGGCCGACTACATCGCCGACTTCCGCGCGCTGCTCGATGGCTATGGTCTGGCCTACGGCATGTTTGGCCATGTCGATGCCGGCGTGCTGCACGTGCGCCCGGCACTGGACATGAAAGACCCGGCCCAGGCGGCTCTGGTCAAGCCGATTTCCGATGCCGTGGCGGCGCTGACCAAAAGCTACGGTGGCCTGCTGTGGGGCGAGCACGGCAAGGGCCTGCGCTCGGAATACGTGCCCGAGTACTTCGGCGAACTGTACCCGGCGCTGCAGCGCCTGAAGGGCGCCTTCGACCCGCACAACCAGCTCAACCCAGGCAAGATCTGCACCCCGCCAGGCAGCACCGAAGGCCTGACCCCGGTGGATGGCGTGACCCTGCGCGGCGACCTTGACCGCACCATCAACGAGCGCGTGTGGCAGGACTTCCCCAGCGCCGTGCACTGCAACGGCAACGGCGCCTGCTACAACTACGACCCCAACGACGCCATGTGCCCATCGTGGAAGGCCACCCGTGAGCGGCAGCATTCGCCCAAGGGCCGTGCCTCGCTGATGCGCGAGTGGCTGCGCCTGCAGGGTGAGGCCAACATCGACGTGCTGGCCGCAGCGCGCAACAAGGTGTCGTGGCTCAAGGGCCTGCCGGCGCGCCTGCGCAACAACCGCGCGCGCAGCCAGGGCCAGGAAGATTTCTCCCATGAAGTGTACGACGCCATGGCAGGCTGCCTGGCGTGCAAGTCGTGCGCCGGACAGTGCCCGATCAAGGTCAACGTGCCGGACTTCCGCTCACGCTTCCTCGAGCTGTACCACGGCCGCTATCAGCGCCCGCTGCGTGACTACCTGATTGGCTCGCTGGAATTCACCATTCCGTATCTGGCGCACGCACCGGGGCTGTACAACGCGGTGATGGGCTCGAAGTGGGTGAGCAAGCTGCTGGCCGACAAGGTCGGCATGGTCGACAGCCCGCTGATCAGCCGCTTCAACTTCCAGGCCACCCTGGCCCGCTGCCGTGTCGGCGTAGCCAGCGTGCCGGCCCTGCGTGAACTGACCCCGGCCCAGCGCGAGCGCAGTATCGTACTGGTGCAGGATGCCTTCACCCGCTACTTCGAGACGCCGCTGCTGTCGGCCTTCATCGACCTGGCCCACCGCCTGGGCCACCGGGTGTTCCTGGCGCCGTACAGCGCCAACGGCAAGCCACTGCATGTGCAGGGCTTCCTGGGGGCGTTCGCCAAGGCGGCGATCCGCAATGCCACCCAGCTCAAGGCCCTGGCCGACTGTGGCGTGCCGCTGGTGGGCCTGGACCCGGCGATGACCCTGGTGTACCGCCAGGAGTACCAGAAAGTGCCGGGCCTGGACGGTTGCCCGAACGTGCTGTTGCCGCAGGAGTGGCTGATGGATGTGTTGCCGGAGCAGGCGCCGACCGCGCCGGGCAACTTCCGCCTGATGGCGCACTGCACCGAGAAGACCAACGTGCCGGCCAGTACCAGGCAGTGGGAGCAGGTGTTCGCCCGTTTGGGGCTGAAGCTGGTGACCGAGGCGACCGGTTGCTGTGGCATGTCCGGTACCTATGGGCATGAGGCGCGTAACCAGGAAACCTCGAGGACCATCTTCGAGCAGAGTTGGGCGACCAAGCTGGACAAGGAAGGCGAGCCACTGGCGACCGGTTATTCGTGCCGTAGCCAGGTCAAGCGCATGACCGAACGCAAGATGCGCCACCCGCTGGAAGTGGTGTTGCAGTACGCTCAGCGCTGACCTTCAGGGCCCCGGGGGCTGCTTTGCAGCCCATTCGCGGGTGAACCCGCTCCCACAGGGACATCACCGGGCTTGAGGGCGGTGTTGTACCTGTGGGAGCGGGTTTACCCGCGAATGGGCCCGCCCGGGCAATACAGCTTTCAGCCTTCTGCTGTGCGATCTCTATCCCGACGCGCCTGCCGATACAAATACAGGCTCAGCACCAACCCGCAAGCCGCCGCAGCCGCCGCAAACAGAAACATCGAAGCAAACCCGAACCCCGCCGCCACCGCGCCCACCAGTGGCCCGGTCACCCCCAGCGACAAGTCGATGAACAGCGAATACGCCCCCACCGCCGCCCCGCGGTTGGCCGCCGACACCTGGTTCACCGCCTCAACGCCCAGCGCCGGGAACACCAGCGAGAAACCAAACCCACTCAGCGCTGCACCCGCCAATGCCAGCTCGGCGCTGGGTGCCAGCCACAGCATCAACAGCCCCAGTGTTTCCACCGACAGGCACGCGATGGCCACCCGGAACCCGCCAATCCGGTTGATCAGGTTGCCGAACAGCAGCCGCGCGCTGATGAAGCTGGCACCAAACAGGCTCAGGGTCAGCGCCGCATTGGCCCAGCCCCGGCTGGCGTAGTACAGAGTGATGAAGGTGGCGATGGTGCCAAAGCCGATCGAGCCCAGGGCCAGCCCCGAACCATGCGGGAACACCTTGCCCAGCACCTGCATGAACGGCAGGCGCTTGCCACTGACGATCGGCGCGGCGCGTTTCGGCCAGGCCAGCAGCAGGCCGAGCGCACACAACAGGATGATGCTCACACCCATGCTCCACAGCCCCAGGCCTTTGACCATCAGTACCCCCAGCGGGGCGCCGATGGCCAGCGCGCCATAGCTGGCGATGCCGTTCCATGAGATGACCTTGGCGGTGTGTTCGGCGCCCACTCGGCCAATGCCCCAGCCGATGGAGCCGGAACCCACCAGGCTCTCGGCGCTGCCCAGCACCAAGCGGCCGACCAGCAGGCAGGCCAGGCTCAGCCAGGGCAGGTGGGTGAGGAAGGCGCAGGCGAGCATGAATACCCCGCTCAGGCCGCAGCCGAACAGGCCATACATGACTGCTTTTTTGCTGCCGTGGTTGTCGATGATGCGGCTGGCGGTAGGGCGGCTGAGCAGGGTGGCAAGGTATTGCACGCTGATCACCAGGCCGGCGACCACGGCGCTGAAACCCAGGTCGTTGTGCACATAGCCAGGCAGAACGGCCAGCGGGATGCCGATGTTCAGGTAGCCGATGAAGGTGAAGAGGACGATGGAGACGACTTGCAGGGTGACCGCAAGGGGGCGGGGTGAATCGGGCATGGGGGCCTACGTGGGGTCAGGACGGTGTGAAAACGTGATGACGGGGGTGGTCCGCAGGTCAGCCGTTTTCACACAGTCGGGGGATGCGCAGTTATTCCTGGTCAGCGCTGGATTGATCGTCACCATCCTGCTCGAAGGCAGGCGCCGGTTCGGCGTGAACGGTCACGGTTGGCTCTTCTGGGTTCAGGCTTGGGAAGGGAAGATTCGGGATCTCATGCATCTCGTCGTTCCTCGCAAGTGTGAGTGAAAAGTCTGCGCCAGGCGCGGTTGGAGCTTCGCAAAGCAGGGGGCAGGATACACAAGTCTGGATGACAGTTTGGATTTTTTACCGTTCGCTTGTCGGTTTTACGGGCGAACAGCGGACATTTTTCCCATGAAAAAGGGCCGCTTCGCGCCCCATTCGCGGGACAAGCCCGCTCCCACAGGTATCGCGCACAAGCCTGTGCAGGCGCGGTCTGTGGGAGCGGGCTTGTCCCGCGAATGGGGCGCGAAGCGGCCCTTTCTTATTACTTACTTACGGCCTTCAGCCGTCTCCGCAACCTCGTCAGTACGCGCGCACATGATGAAGTCATTGCGGTGCAGCCCCTTGATCGAGTGGCTCCACCAGGTCACGGTGACCTTGCCCCACTCGGTCAGCAGCCCCGGGTGGTGGCCTTCGGCCTCGGCGATTTCGCCCACGGCATTGGTGAACGCCAGGGCGTGCTTGAAGTTCTTGAACAGGAACACGCGCTCCAGCTCCATGTGGCCGTCACGTACTTCGATGTTCCAGTCCGGGATTTCGCGAATCAGCTCGGCCAGCTCTTCGTCGGTGACTTTCGGTGCGTCGGCACGGCAGGCTTCGCAATGGGCTTGGTTCAAGGCGTTCATGTGATGTTTTCCGGTTCGAGTTGTTATCGGCAAGGGTGCTCAGGCAGCGACCTTGGGTGGAAACTTCGGTGCGTGCAGGCCCAGCTGCATGGCTTTGTGCACCATGCCCATGATGTCTTCGTGGGCCAGGTCGAACAGGCGCTTCATGTTCGGCAGCACGAAATACACTGGCTGCAGGATGTCGATGCGGTACGGCGTGCGCATGGCTTCGATTGGGTCGAAGGCCTGGTGCTCAGGCTCGCCAGACAAACTGTAGACGGTCTCTTTCGGCGACGAGAGGATGCCGCCGCCATAGATTTTGCGGCCCTGCGCGGTTTCCATCAGGCCGAACTCGATGGTCATCCAGTACAGGCGCGCCAGGTACACGCGTTGTTCCTTGGTCGCAGCCAGGCCAAGTTTGCCGTAGGTGTGGGTGAATTCGGCGAACCAAGGGTTGGTCAGCAGCGGGCAATGGCCGAAGATCTCATGGAAGATATCGGGCTCTTGCAGGTAGTCCAGCTCTTCCGGGGTGCGGATGAAGGTGGCCACCGGAAAGCGCTTGCTGGCCAGCAGTTCGAAGAAGGTCTGGAAAGGGATCAGTGCCGGTACCCGGGCAACTTGCCAGCCGGTGGTGGCGCCCAGCACCTTGTTCACTTCGCCCAGTTGCGGAATGCGGTCATGTGGCAACTTGAGCTGGTCGATGCCGTCCAGGTATTCCTGGCACGCACGGCCTTCGATCACTTTCAGCTGGCGGGTGATCAGGGTGTTCCATACCGCATGCTCTTGCTGCGGGTAATCGATAAAACCATGCGCATCGGGCTCGCGTGCCACGTATTGCGTCTGTTTCATGTGGCTCTCCTGGTGAGGGCTTTTCTTGTTATGTGCAGGACATACCTAAGGAATATCCCTTCGCTCGCTGTTTTGCACGGGGGAAGGCTGCTGCCGAGGAGGGCGGTTTAGCCTGTTTTCGTAACGATAATTTTACAAAACGGTACGGGTGTCGGAAAATCCGAGGCATCTGGCTGATGCCTGCGTTGTTTTTGTCAGCTTATCTTTACGACTTTTCCGCGCGGTGTTGAAAAACATTGGCGCTTCGAGAGCCCTCATGCGTATCAAAGTGCATTGCCAAAACCGCATTGGCATCCTGCGCGACATCCTCAACCTGCTGGTGGAGTACGGCATCAACGTACTGCGCGGTGAGGTGGGCGGTGACCATGGCAACGCCATCTACCTGCATTGCCCGAACCTGATCAATTTGCAGTTCCAGGCGCTACGGCCAAAGTTCGAGGCAATTGCCGGGGTGTTCGGCGTCAAGCGCGTGGGGTTGATGCCCAGCGAGCGCCGGCACATGGAGCTGAATGCATTGCTGGGGGCGCTGGACTTCCCGGTGCTGTCGATCGACATGGGTGGCAGCATCGTCGCCGCCAACCGTACCGCGGCGCAGTTGCTGGGGGTGCGGGTGGATGAGGTGCCGGGCATGCCGCTGGCGCGCTATGTGGAGGACTTCGACCTGCCGGAGCTGGTGCGTGCCAACAAGTCGCGCATCAATGGCCTGCGTATCAAGGTAAAGGGGGATGTGTTCCTGGCCGATATCGCGCCGCTTCAGTCCGAGCATGATGACAGCGAGGCGCTGGCCGGCGCGGTACTCACCCTGCACCGCGCCGACCGTATTGGCGAGCGTATCTACAACGTGCGCAAGCAGGAGTTGCGCGGTTTCGACAGCATCTTCCAGAGCTCGCGGGTAATGGCCGCGGTGGTGCGTGAAGCGCGGCGCATGGCGCCGCTGGATGCGCCGTTGCTGATCGAGGGCGAGACCGGCACTGGCAAGGAATTGCTGGCGCGTGCCTGCCACCTGGCCAGCCCGCGCGGCCAGTCGCCGCTGATGGCGCTGAACTGCGCCGGGTTGCCCGAGTCGATGGCCGAAACCGAACTGTTTGGTTACGGTCCAGGGGCATTCGAAGGGGCGCGTGCCGAGGGCAAGCTGGGGCTGCTGGAGCTGACCGCCGGTGGCACGCTGTTCCTCGACGGCGTAGGGGAGATGAGCCCGCGCCTGCAGGTGAAGCTGCTGCGTTTTCTGCAGGACGGTTGCTTCCGCCGTGTAGGCAGCGATGAAGAGGTGTACCTGGACGTGCGGGTGATTTGCGCAACCCAGGTGGATTTGTCCGAGCTGTGTGCCCGTGGCGAGTTCCGCCAGGACCTGTATCACCGCCTCAACGTGTTGTCCCTGCACATACCGCCCTTGCGCGAATGCATGGATGGCCTGGAAGGGCTGGTGCAGCACTTCCTCGACCAGGCCAGCCGACAGATCGGCTGTGCCATGCCGCGCCTGGCGCCGGCGGCGATGGACAAACTCAGCCAATATCATTGGCCGGGCAATGTAAGGCAGTTGGAAAACGTATTGTTCCAGGCGGTTTCGTTATGCGAAGGCGGCGTAGTTAAAAGCGAACATATTCGTTTGCCGGATTATGGCGTGCGCCAGCCGTTGGGTGAGTTTTCGCTGGATGGTGATCTTTCGCAGATTGTCGGACGCTTTGAAAAAGCGGTGCTGGAAAGTTTGATGGGGGAGTTTTCCAGTAGCCGGGCGCTCGGGAAAAGATTGGGTGTTTCGCATACCACGATTGCCAACAAGTTGAAGGACTATTCGTTGGGCAAGTCGGCAGATTAAGAAGTTTTGAGTTAATAGCCTGTTAATTCAGTGGTGACTTCTTCGCGGGTAAACCCGCTCCTACATTTGCCGCGCCGCTCGTGAAACTGGCGCAGTACCTGTAGGAGCGGGTTTACCCGCGAATGGGGCCCGCAGGGCCCCCAATTCACAAGGTATCAGCCGTTAGAGCAGCCGTTCCCCATCACGCGGTATTCGAGAATGTGCTTCTGTCCTTGGGAGTCCTCGTAGGTCATGCGGGCTGGCACGACTTCGCACACATTGGGCACTTCGCTCATGGAAATGACGCGGGCAATGTCCAGGTGCTGCGAGTAACTGTACTGTTCAACCGGAATCTGCTCGGCATCTTTGGCTTCGCCGGCCATCGCCGCGCCGCAAAGACTGCCAAGTACCAATACCAGTAAAGCTTTCATTTTCTATTTACCTGTCTAAGGTCGTGAGGGGGCACGCGGCGCTTATGGCGCCGCGAGTACAGCTAGTTTTAACTATCGGGATTAGATGGAGATTAACGCTTGCCTTCGTGGGGGCTGTTACCAGTTGTTAATCGCCTTGCCGTTGCTGGCGAGGTGAATTTTATGGCTGGGGCCACGGCCGAAACAGGGGGTGTTTTGATAAAGTGTTTTGACAGAATCTGTAACAATCCTGTGGTAGTCACCGGCGTTTTCCCCAGCGCAAGGGCTGTAATGCGCGCGCCAGAGCGCTTTGCCGGAACGGGCGTGCCAAATTACTACCAACGTCGAATGGCTTTTATCGCTCTGGTACAGTTACAAACGGTTCCATACAAAAACAACTATTACACCGAGGTAACACAGATGAGTGCGGCTCCACTGTATCCCGTTCGTCCTGAGGTTGCGGCTACTACCCTGACCGACGAGGCCACCTACAAGGCCATGTACCAGCAATCGGTGATCAACCCGGACGGCTTCTGGCGCGAGCAGGCCCAGCGTATCGACTGGATCAAGCCGTTTACCAAGGTCAAGCAGACCTCCTTCGACGACCATCACGTCGATATCAAATGGTTCGCCGACGGCACTCTGAACGTTTCCTCCAACTGCCTGGACCGCCACCTTGAAGAGCGCGGTGACCAGCTGGCCATCATCTGGGAAGGCGACGACCCTTCCGAACACCGCAACATCACCTACCGCGAGCTGCACGAGCAGGTCTGCAAGTTCGCCAACGCCCTGCGTGGCCAGGACGTGCACCGTGGTGACGTGGTCACCATCTACATGCCGATGATCCCCGAAGCCGTGGTCGCCATGCTGGCCTGTGCCCGCATCGGTGCTATCCACTCGGTGGTGTTCGGCGGCTTCTCGCCCGAGGCGCTGGCTGGCCGCATCATCGACTGCAAGTCCAAGGTGGTGATCACCGCCGACGAAGGCGTGCGCGGCGGCCGCCGTACTCCGCTGAAAGCCAACGTCGACCTGGCGCTGACCAACCCGGAAACCAACAGCGTGCAGAAGATCATCGTGTGCAAGCGCACCGGTGGCGATATTGCCTGGCACCAGCACCGCGACATCTGGTACGAAGACCTGATGAAAGTGGCCTCCAGCCACTGCGCACCGAAAGAGATGGGTGCCGAAGAGGCGCTGTTCATCCTCTATACCTCTGGCTCCACCGGCAAGCCGAAGGGTGTGCTGCACACCACCGGCGGTTACCTGGTGTATGCCGCGCTGACCCATGAGCGCGTGTTCGACTACCGCCCGGGCGAGGTGTACTGGTGCACCGCCGACGTGGGTTGGGTCACCGGCCACAGCTACATCGTCTACGGCCCGTTGGCCAACGGCGCCACCACCCTGCTGTTCGAGGGCGTGCCGAACTACCCGGACATCACCCGCGTGTCGAAGATCGTCGACAAGCACAAGGTCAACATCCTCTACACCGCACCTACCGCCATCCGCGCGATGATGGCCGAAGGGCAGGCTGCTGTTGAGGGCGCCGACGGCTCCAGCCTGCGCCTGTTGGGCTCGGTAGGCGAGCCGATCAACCCCGAAGCCTGGAACTGGTACTACAAGACCGTGGGCAAGGAGCGTTGCCCGATCGTCGACACCTGGTGGCAGACCGAGACCGGCGGCATCCTGATCAGCCCGCTGCCAGGCGCTACCGGCCTGAAGCCGGGCTCGGCAACCCGTCCGTTCTTCGGCGTGGTGCCGGCGCTGGTGGACAACCTGGGCAACCTGATCGACGGCGCCGCCGAAGGCAACCTGGTAATCCTCGACTCCTGGCCGGGCCAGTCGCGTTCGCTGTACGGCGACCACGACCGCTTCGTCGACACCTACTTCAAGACCTTCCGTGGCATGTACTTCACTGGCGACGGCGCGCGCCGCGACGAGGATGGCTACTACTGGATCACTGGCCGCGTGGATGACGTGCTCAACGTGTCCGGCCACCGCATGGGTACCGCCGAGATCGAAAGCGCCATGGTGGCACATTCGAAAGTTGCCGAAGCTGCGGTGGTGGGCGTGCCGCACGACATCAAGGGCCAGGGCATCTACGTGTATGTCACCCTCAATGCCGGCGTCGAGGCAAACGAGCAATTGCGCCTGGAACTGAAAAACTGGGTGCGCAAGGAAATCGGCCCGATCGCTTCGCCGGATGTGATCCAGTGGGCGCCGGGGCTGCCGAAGACCCGCTCGGGCAAGATCATGCGCCGTATCCTGCGCAAGATTGCCACTGGTGAGTACGATGCGCTGGGCGATATCTCGACCCTGGCCGACCCGGGTGTGGTGCAGCACCTGATCGATACCCACAAGGCGATGAGCCTGGCTTCGGCCTGATAGCGGGGCTGGCGCACGCTGGGGCCTTGTGTGATCCCTGTGGGAGCGGCTTTAGCCGCGAAGGAGCCAGCGCGGTGGATGGCACCGGCGTTGCCGGTGTTCGCGGCTGAAGCCGCTCCTACAGGGTAAAGCGTCGGCCGCAGGCCTGGGTTTTACCTGTGAGATGAGCCAACAAGAACCCCGTCCGGGCAGCCGGCGGGGTTTTTTGCTTTACTGTTACCCGACAATCATCGGTAACTGTTCTGTCACCGCCCATGCACAAGATCGGGGCACCAGGAAACAAATCCGTCCCGTTTCGGTGCATCTACATCGCAATTTTGTGCAACACAACACGCTACACTTGCCGTAGTACAAGGCTTTGCCAATAATAGGCCCAGGAATTGCTAGGTCTATAGGTTCTATTTCTTGCGCTTTTGCATATTTTGCAATGGCTGTCAACATTGCCCGCAGCGGTTTCAAGCGCTTCTGTAAGTAGTTGTCGCTTTGAAGAAATATCGACTACCGGGCTGTCGTTAAAATGCCACTCACTCGCTCGTGGTATGCGGCCTTGGTCGAACCCTGCGCGGCTCGCGTTGTACTTATTCGCATATCGGGCAGCCGTTTCCTGCCTTGTATTGCCCCGTACCGATGGAGTTACCTGATGAAGAAGCTCGCACTGCTTGGCGCCCTGGCGCTGTCCGTGTTTTCCCTGGTATCGCAGGCCGATGAAAAACCGCTGAAAATCGGCATCGAAGCCGCCTACCCACCCTTCGCCTTCAAGCAACCCGACGGCAGCATCGCCGGCTTCGACTACGACATCGGCAACGCCCTGTGCGAAGAGATGAAAGCCAAGTGCACCTGGGTCGAGCAGGAATTCGACGGCCTGATCCCTGCGCTGAAAGTGCGCAAGATCGACGCCATCCTGTCGTCCATGTCGATCACCGAAGACCGCAAGAAGTCGGTCGACTTCACCAAGCGCTACTACCTGACCCCGGCGCGCCTTGTGATGAAGGACGGCACCACCGTCAGCGACAGCCTGGATGAACTGAAAGGCAAGAAGATCGGCGTGCAGCGCGGCTCGATCCACGACCGCTTCGCCAAGGAAGTACTGGGCGCCAAAGGTGCCACCGTGGTTCCTTACGGCACCCAGAACGAAATCTACCTGGACGTGGCAGCCGGTCGCCTCGATGGCACCGTGGCCGACGCCACCCTGCTGGAAGACGGCTTCCTCAAGACCGACGCCGGCAAGGGCTTCGCCTTCGTAGGCCCGGCCTTCACCGACGCCAAGTACTTCGGTGACGGCATCGGCATCGCCGTGCGCAAGGGTGACAAGGCCAACGTCGACCGCATCAACGCGGCCATCGACGCCATCCGTGCCAACGGCAAGTACAAAGAAATCGAGAAGAAGTACTTCAACTTCGACATCTACGGTCCAGACTCGAACTAAGACGTCGGGTTTTACCTGTGCAATGGTGCAAACAGCAGAGGCTCTGAGGTTTGCACCATTTTTCATTCTCTAGGTCGAGGACCTCATCATGTTGAAAGGCTACGGGGCAGTCATCCTCGACGGGGCGTGGCTGACGCTGCAGCTCGCCCTGTCGTCGATGGCCCTGGCCATTGTGCTCGGCCTGATCGGTGTGGCGCTGCGCTTGTCGCCGGTGCGCTGGCTGGCCTGGTTGGGCGATCTGTATTCCACGGTGATCCGTGGTATCCCGGACTTGGTCCTGATCCTGCTGATCTTCTACGGCGGGCAAGACATCATCAACCGGGTGGCGCCGCTGCTCGGCTACGAAGACTACATCGACCTGAACCCGCTGATTGCGGGTATCGGTACGCTGGGCTTCATCTTTGGCGCGTACCTGTCGGAAACCTTCCGTGGCGCCTTCCTGGGCATTCCCAAGGGCCAGGGCGAGGCGGGCGTGGCATATGGCATGAGCCCACGCCAGGTGTTCTTCCGCATCCAGGTGCCGCAAATGATTCGCCTCGCGATCCCGGGCTTCACCAACAACTGGCTGGTGCTGACCAAGGCCACCGCGCTGATTTCCGTGGTCGGCCTGCAGGACATGATGTTCAAGGCCAAGCAGGCGGCCGATGCCACCCGCGAGCCGTTCACCTTCTTCCTGGCGGTGGCAGCCCTGTACCTGGTGCTGACCAGCGTCTCGCTGCTGGCCCTGAAGTATCTCGAGCGCCGCTACTCGGTAGGCGTCAAGGTGGCTGAACTATGATCTTCGACTACAACGTCGTCTGGGAGGCGTTGCCGATGTACTTCGGCGGCCTGCTGACCACCCTCAAGCTGCTGGCGATTTCACTGTTCTTCGGCTTGCTGGGGGCCATTCCGCTGGGGTTGATGCGGGTGTCCAAACAGCCTGCGGTCAACCTGGCGGCATGGCTCTACACCTACGTGATCCGTGGCACGCCGATGCTGGTGCAGCTGTTCCTGATCTACTACGGCCTGGCGCAGTTCGAGGCAGTGCGTGAAAGCGTGTTCTGGCCGCTGCTGTCCAGCGCTACCTTCTGCGCTTGCCTGGCGTTCGGCATCAACACCAGCGCCTATACCGCCGAAATCATCGCCGGCAGCCTCAAGGCCACGCCGCATGGCGAGATCGAGGCAGCCAAGGCCATGGGCATGTCGCGCATGAAGATGTACCGCCGCATCCTGCTGCCGTCGGCCCTGCGCCGGGCGCTGCCGCAGTACAGCAACGAAGTGATCATGATGCTGCAGACCACCAGTCTGGCGTCGATCGTTACCCTGATCGACATTACCGGTGCCGCGCGCACGGTCAATGCCCAGTACTACCTGCCTTTCGAGGCCTATATCACGGCGGGCGTGTTCTACCTGTGCCTGACCTTCATCCTGGTGCGCCTGTTCAAGTTGGCCGAACGCCGCTGGCTCGGCTACCTGGCGCCGCGCAAGCACTGACCGCTTTGTGAGAATCGACAGCATGTACAAACTCGAAGTCCAAGACCTGCACAAGCGTTACGGCAGCCATGAAGTGCTCAAGGGCGTTTCCCTGGCGGCCAAGGCCGGCGACGTTATCAGCATCATCGGCTCCAGCGGTTCGGGCAAGTCGACCTTCCTGCGCTGCATCAACCTGCTGGAGCAGCCGCACGCCGGCAAGATCCTGCTCAACAACGAAGAGCTGAAGCTGGTCGCCGGCAAGGACGGTGCGCTGAAGGCCGCCGACCCGCGCCAGCTGCAGCGCATGCGCTCGCGCCTGTCGATGGTGTTCCAGCACTTCAACCTGTGGTCGCACATGACCGCGCTGGAAAACATCATCGAGGCGCCAGTGCACGTGCTGGGCGTGAACAAGAAAGAAGCCCTGGAAAAAGCCGAGCACTACCTGGCCAAGGTTGGTGTCGCCCACCGCAAGGATGCCTTCCCTGGGCATATGTCGGGTGGTGAGCAACAGCGTGTGGCAATTGCCCGTGCGCTGGCCATGGAGCCGGAGGTCATGCTGTTCGACGAGCCGACCTCGGCACTGGACCCGGAGCTGGTGGGTGATGTGCTGAAGGTGATGCAGGCGCTGGCCCAGGAAGGCCGGACCATGGTGGTGGTGACCCACGAAATGGGCTTTGCCCGCGAGGTGTCCAACCAGCTGGTGTTCCTGCATAAAGGCCTGGTAGAAGAAACCGGCTGCCCGCGTGAAGTGCTGGCCAACCCGCAGTCGGAGCGCCTGAAGCAGTTCCTCTCCGGCAGCCTGAAGTAAAAGCTGCTTTTTTGCACCAGAATAGGGCATGCTGCGCGGCGAGCGCAGCCTGACCCGGCGCACAGACTCGAACGACCTCAGGTTTCGGACCGTACCTTATGACCACCCAGCGAATCGGTTTTCTCATCTGGCCCAGCACCAGGCCCTTGACCCTGGCGCTGGCCGAGGAAGTGTTGCAGGTGGCGCAGCGGGTGCACCCGGACGTGGTCTATGAGCTGGCCTTCCTGCAGGCGGAACCGGCGCAAGAGGGTGGCTGGCGCCTGCCGGGCGAGCCGTGGACGGGCCGCCTGGACGGTTGCCACAAGCTGTTTCTGCTGGCCGACGAGCCGCCTGCTGGGGTGGGGGCTGCCTTGTCGGCGGCCCTCAAGCAGCTGGCGCGCAGTGGCTGCATGATCGGCGGTTTGTCTGCCGGGGTTTATCCACTGGCGATGCTGGGCCTGCTCGACGGTTACCGCGCTGCGGTGCACTGGCGCTGGCAGGACGATTTTGCCGAGCGCTTCCCCAAGGTCATTGCCACCAGCCACCTGTTCGACTGGGATCGTGACCGCCTGACCGCCTGTGGCGGCATGGCGGTGACCGACCTGCTGCTGGCGGTGCTGGCGCGTGATCATGGCGCGGAGCTGGCCGGGGCGGTGTCGGAAGAGTTGGTGGTCGAACGCATCCGCGAGGGTGGCGAGCGCCAGCGTATTCCATTGCAGAACCGTCTGGGTTCCAGCCATCCCAAGCTGACCCAGGCAGTGTTGCTGATGGAAGCCAACATCGAAGAGCCGCTGACCACCGACGAAATTGCCCAGCATGTGTGCGTGTCGCGCCGGCAACTGGAGCGTATTTTCAAGCAGTACCTGAACCGCGTGCCGAGCCAGTATTACCTGGAGCTGCGGCTGAACAAGGCGCGGCAGATGTTGATGCAGACCAGCAAGTCGATCATTCAGATCGGGTTGTCGTGTGGTTTCTCGTCGGGGCCGCATTTTTCCAGTGCGTATCGCAACTTCTTTGGGGCTACGCCGCGGGAAGATCGTAATCAGCGGCGTAGTAGCAGCCCGTTCGAGTTGAGTTCGGCGCCTGCCGAAAAGGGTTGAGATTTTGGTTGGGTCCGGGGTGTATGCCTTGGGATTGATGGTGGGGCGGATATCGAGCGCCGCCCGCGCGGCGCTTCGCGGGTAAACCCGCTCCTACGTTTGTTTCGGGCCAGTCCCTCCTGTGCCTGGCGCGCGCGACCGCCTTGTTGGTACGACGCGATATCGAGACATGCGCCAAGGCGTTCGCGCGCAAATCCCCCAGGAATAATTGGCCCGAAACAAACGTAGGAGCGGGTTTACCCGCGAAGCGCCGCGCGGGCGGCGCTCGATTTGCGCCGCGCTACAAGAACAACGCCATGCACCCGCCACGGCGCAATACCAACGCCTTACACCCGCCACTGCATAAAAATATCGCCTTGTATCTTCTACTCCGTCATCTCCAGGTGAACACCCGTTCACCCAGCCCCCTCTCTCCCGTACACTGCGCGATTGCGACAGTGTTTGTCGCATTGCCGAAAACCTCATGAAAACTGGGTTTTGCGCTGTAACAAGTTGTCGCTTGGCCGCAAGGACAGGCGCGGATCAGTCCTTACAATCCCCCCATCGCTCGCCACTTCCAGGCCAGCGTTCCTCTTCAGGAGACTCATCAGATGTCCGTTGAGCAAGCCCCGGTGCAACGTGCCGATTTCGACCAGGTCATGGTCCCCAACTATTCTCCGGCGGCCTTCATTCCTGTGCGAGGCGAGGGTTCCCGCGTCTGGGACCAGTCGGGTCGCGAGCTGATCGACTTTGCCGGTGGCATCGCGGTCAACGCCCTGGGCCACTGCCACCCGGCACTGGTCAAGGCCCTGACCGAACAGGCCAACACCCTCTGGCACGTATCCAACGTGTTCACCAACGAGCCGGCGCTGCGCCTGGCCCACAAGCTGGTGGACGCCACCTTTGCCGACCGTGCGTTCTTCTGCAACTCCGGCGCCGAGTCCAACGAGGCCGCTTTCAAGCTGGCCCGTCGCGTTGCCCATGACCGCTTCGGCCCGGAAAAGCACGAAATCATCGCCACCGTGAACAGCTTCCACGGTCGCACCCTGTTCACCGTCAGCGTCGGTGGCCAGCCGAAGTACTCCGACGGCTTCGGCCCGAAGATCACCGGTATCAGCCATGTGCCTTACAACGACCTGGAAGCGTTGAAAGCACAGATTTCCGACAAGACCTGCGCCGTGGTGATCGAGCCGATCCAAGGCGAGAGCGGCGTGGTGCCGGCCGACAAGGCCTACCTGGAAGGCGCGCGCAAGCTGTGTGACGAGCACAACGCCCTGCTGATCTTCGACGAAGTGCAGACCGGCGTGGGCCGTACCGGCTCGCTGTATGCCTACCAGCACTACGGCGTTACCCCCGACATCCTGACCAGCGCCAAGAGCCTGGGCGGCGGCTTCCCGATCGGCGCCATGCTGACCACCGCCGAGCTGGCCAAGCACCTGGCCGTCGGCACCCACGGCACCACCTACGGCGGTAACCCGCTGGGCTGCGCCGTTGCCTGCGCCGTGCTGGATGTGGTCAACACCCCGGAAACCCTGGCCGGCATCAAGGCCAAGCACACACGCTTCAAAACCCGCCTGGAGCAGATCGGCCAGAAGTACAACCTGTTCAGCCAGGTGCGTGGCGTTGGCCTGCTGCTGGGCTGCGTGCTGACCGAAGCCTGGCAAGGCAAGGCCAAGGACGTGCTCAACGCAGCCGAGAAAGAAGGTGTGATGGTGCTGCAGGCCGGCCCGGACGTGGTCCGCTTCGCGCCAAGCCTGGTGGTTGAAGACGCCGACATCGACGCAGGCCTGGACCGCTTCGAGCGCGCCGTGGCCACCCTGACCCAAGGCTGATCTTCCTGCGGTCACTTCGCCGGCCCCGGGCACAGCTGTACCGGGCCGGCGATACCCGATTCCAGTGCAGGTGCCTGTGCACCTGCCGTTTTTCCGTGCCGCCGTGAGCGGCCCGTATTCCAAAGGAGTGACACCATGCTGGTGATGCGCCCCGCGCAAATGGCTGATCTGAACGAAGTGCAGCGCATGGCTGCAGACAGCCCCATTGGTGTCACCTCGCTGCCGGACGACACTGCTCGCCTGGGCGACAAGATCGCCGCTTCCGAGACTTCCTTCGCCGCCGAGGTCAGCTTCAACGGTGAAGAAAGCTACTTCTTCGTGCTCGAAGACAGCGAAACCGGCAAGCTTGCCGGTTGCTCCGCCATCGTCGCCTCGGCCGGCTACTCCGAGCCGTTCTACAGCTTTCGTAACGAGACCTTCGTGCACGCCTCGCGCGAGCTGAAGATCCACAACAAGATCCACGTGCTGTCGCTGTGTCATGACCTGACCGGCAACAGCCTGCTGACCAGCTTCTATGTGTTGCCGGAGCTGGTGAACAGTGGCTGGGCCGAGCTCAACTCGCGCGGCCGCCTGCTGTTCATGGCCGCGCACCCGGAGCGTTTCGCCGACTCGGTGGTGACCGAGATTGTCGGCTACAGCGACGAGCAGGGTGAATCGCCGTTCTGGGATGCCATTGGCCGCAATTTCTTCGACCTCAACTATGCCGACGCCGAGCGCCTGTGCGGGCTGAAGAGCCGTACCTTCCTCGCCGAACTGATGCCGCACTACCCAATCTACGTGCCGCTGCTGCCCGATGAAGCGCAGGAGGCCATGGGCCAGGTGCATCCGCGGGCGCAGATCACCTTCGACATCCTCATGCGCGAAGGCTTCGAGACCGAGCACTACATCGACATCTTCGACGGTGGCCCAACCCTGCATGCGCGCACCTCGGGCATCCGCTCGATCGCCCAGAGCCGGGTAGTGCCGGTGAAGATCGAGGAAGGCCCGGCCAAGGGTGGCCGCCCATACCTGGTGTGCAACGGCCAGCTGCAGGACTACCGCGCGGTGCTGCTGGACCTCGACTGGGTGCCTGGCAAGCCGGTAAGCCTGAGTGTGGCAGCGGCGGATGCGCTGGGCGTGGGTGAGGGTGCCAGCGTGCGCCTGGTCGCGGTCTGAGGTCTGGCAACAGACGTTTCGGGATTGATGCGTTAGCAGAGTTTCGCGCCGGCCGATGCCGCCGCACAAGGAGATAGCATGATCGTTCGTCCTGTACGCAGCAGCGATTTGCCTGCGTTGATCGAATTGGCACGCAGCACCGGCACCACCGGGCTAACCACGCTGCCGGCCAACGAAGAGCGCCTGGGGCATCGCGTTGGCTGGGCGGAAAAGAGCTTCCGTGGCGAGGCTGAGCGTGGCGACACCGACTACCTGTTCGTGCTGGAAAACGACGAAGGCATGGTGGTGGGCATCAGCGCCATCGCCGGGGCCGTCGGCCTGCGCGAGCCTTGGTACAACTACCGGGTCGGCCTGACCGTCAGCGCCTCGCAGGAGCTGAAGATCTACCGCGAAATCCCCACGCTGTTCCTGGCCAACGACCTGACCGGCAACTCCGAGCTGTGCTCGCTGTTCCTGCGCAGCGACTACCGCTCTGGCCTCAATGGCCGCCTGCTGTCGCGTGCACGCATGCTGTTCATCGCCGAATTCCCCGAGCTGTTTGGCAAGAAGATCATCGCCGAAATGCGCGGCATGTCCGACGAGCAGGGCCGCTCGCCGTTCTGGGAAAGCCTGGGCCGACACTTCTTCAAGATGGAGTTCAGCCAAGCCGACTACCTCACCGGCGTAGGCAACAAGTCGTTCATCGCCGAGCTGATGCCCAAGTTCCCGCTGTACACCTGCTTCCTGTCCGAGGCGGCGCGCAACGTGATCGGCCGTGTGCACAAGGACACCGAGCCGGCGCTGGCCATGCTCAAGCAGGAAGGCTTCAACTACCAGGGCTACGTCGACATCTTCGACGCAGGCCCCGCCATCGAGTGCGACACCGCCAAGATCCGCGCCGTGCGCGAGAGCCAGACCCTGGTGCTGGCGGTCGGCACGCCGGGCGATGACGCTACCCCTTACATCATCCATAACCGCAAGCGCGACGATTGCCGCATCACCGCCGCACCTGCGCGGCTGGCCGCCGGTACCCTGGTGGTCGACCCGCTGACCGCCAAGCGCCTGCGCATGGGCGCTGGCGACAACGTGCGCGCCGTGCCGCTGTCGGCAAGCCGGGAGGCCCAGTAAATGACCACGCATTACATCGCAGGCAATTGGCAGGCCGGCCAGGGTGAAGCCCTGCAGTCGCTCAACCCGGTGACGCAAGCCGTGGTCTGGCAAGGGCAGGGCGCTGATGCCGGCCAGGTAGACGCCGCCGTGCAGGCTGCGCGCCAGGCTTTCCCGGCCTGGGCGCAACTGAGCCTGGAAGCGCGTACCGATGTGCTGGAAAAGTTTGCTGCGCAGCTGAAAGCGCATGCCGAAGCCATGGCTCAGTGCATAGGCGAGGAAACCGGCAAGCCGCTGTGGGAATCGGCGACCGAAGTCACCAGCATGATCAACAAGGTGGCCATCTCGGTACAAAGCTACCGCGAGCGCACCGGCGAAAAGAGTGGCCCGCTCGCCGATGCCACGGCCGTGCTGCGGCACAAGCCCCATGGCGTGGTGGCGGTGTTCGGCCCCTACAACTTCCCCGGCCACCTGCCCAATGGCCACATTGTGCCAGCGCTGCTGGCAGGCAACTGCGTGGTGTTCAAGCCCAGTGAGCTGACACCCAAGGTGGCAGAGCTGACCGTGAACTGCTGGATCGCCGCCGGCCTGCCGGCTGGTGTGCTGAACCTGGTGCAGGGTGCGCGTGAAACCGGCGTGGCGCTGGCCGCCAACCCGGGTATCGATGGCCTGTTCTTCACCGGCTCCAGCCGTACCGGCAACCTGCTGCACCAACAATTCGCCGGCCGCCCGGACAAGATCCTGGCCCTGGAAATGGGTGGCAACAACCCGCTGGTGGTGGACGAGGTCAAGGACGTCGACGCAGCGGTGTACACCATTATCCAGTCGGCGTTCATTTCTGCCGGCCAGCGCTGCACCTGCGCCCGTCGTCTGCTGGTACCGCAAGGTGCCTGGGGTGATGCGCTGATCGCGCGCCTGGTCGAGGTGTGCAAAACCATCACCGTGGGTGCGTTCGATGAGCAGCCCGCGCCGTTCATGGGCTCGGTGATTTCCCTGCAGGCGGCACGGGCGCTGATTGCGGCCCAGGCCGAACTGGCCGCCAAAGGTGGCGTGAAACTGCTGGAAATGACCCAGCCGCAGGCCGATGCCGCGCTGCTGACCCCGGGCATTGTCGATGTCACCGCCGTGGTCGAGCGCCCGGACGAAGAGTTCTTCGGCCCGTTGCTGCAGGTGATCCGCTACGCCGACTTCGATGCAGCCATCGATGAAGCCAACAACACCCAATACGGCCTGGCTGCCGGCTTGTTGTCCGACTCGCGCGCCCGCTACCAGTACTTCTGGCTGCGCAGCCGCGCCGGCATCGTCAACTGGAACAAGCAACTGACCGGTGCTGCCAGCAGCGCGCCGTTCGGTGGCGTGGGGGCCAGTGGCAACCATCGCGCCAGTGCCTATTACGCGGCCGACTACTGCGCTTACCCCGTGGCTTCGCTGGAAACCGCCAGCCTTGCCTTGCCGGCGACCCTGACGCCGGGCGTCACCCTATAACAACAGGTCACGGAGCCTAGCCGATGAAATCCTATGAAGTGAATTTTGATGGCCTGGTGGGGCCTACCCACAACTACGGCGGCCTGTCGTACGGCAACGTGGCTTCGCAGAGCAATAGCCAGCAGGGCTCCAACCCGCGCGAAGCCGCGCGCCAGGGTCTGGCGAAAATGAAAGCGCTGGCCGACATGGGCTTCAAGCAGGGCGTGCTGGCGCCGCAGGAGCGCCCGGACGTGGCTGCGCTGCGCCGCCTGGGCTTCAGTGGCAGCGACGCCCAGGTAATCCAGCGTGCCGCCAAAGAAGCCATGCCGTTGCTGGTGGCCAGTTGCTCGGCGTCGAGCATGTGGGTGGCCAATGCCGCCACGGTCAGCCCCAGTGCCGACACCGCTGATGGCCGCGTGCACTTCACTGCCGCCAACCTGAACTGCAAGTACCACCGCAGCATCGAGCACCCGACCACCAGCCGCGTGCTGGGGGCCATGTTCAACAACGAGAAACACTTTGCCCACCACGCGGCGCTGCCGGCCGTGGCACAGTTCGGTGACGAGGGCGCGGCCAACCATACGCGCTTCTGCCGCGCCTATGGCGAGGCTGGCGTGGAGTTCTTCGTCTACGGCCGCAGTGCCTTCGACAGCCGTTACCCGGCGCCCCAGAAGTACCCGGCCCGGCAAACCCTGGAGGCCTCGCAGGCCGTGGCGCGGCTGCATGGGTTGAGCGATGGCGGCGTGGTCTACGCTCAACAGAACCCGGCGGTAATCGACCAGGGTGTGTTTCACAATGATGTGATTTCGGTGGGCAACGGCGAGGTGCTGTTCTACCACGAGGACGCTTTCCTCGACACCGACGCGGTACTTGGCCAGCTGCGAGCTAAACTGGCCAGCAAGGGTGGCAACTTCCAGGCCATCTGTGTGCCACGGGCGGCGGTGGCGGTGGAGGACGCAGTGCGTTCCTACCTGTTCAACAGCCAACTGCTCAGCCGTGACGACGGTTCCATGCTGCTGGTGGTGCCGGAAGAGTGCCGCAACAACGAGCGGGTCTGGGCCTACCTGAGCCAGCTGACCAGCCAGGGCGGCCCGGTGAAGGAGGTCAAGGTGTTCGACCTCAAGCAGAGCATGCAGAACGGCGGTGGCCCGGCTTGCCTGCGTTTGCGCGTGGCCCTGAAGGAAACGGAACTGGCAGCGGTCAACCAAGGCGTTATCATGACCGCCCCGCTGTACGACACCCTGCTGCAATGGGTCGACAAGCATTACCGCGATCGCCTCGTCGAGGCGGACCTGGCCGACCCGCAACTGCTGGTGGAATGCCGTACGGCACTGGATGAATTGACCCAGATCCTGAAGTTGGGCTCGGTGTACCCGTTCCAACGCCAACCTTGAAGAGAGACTTTGCAATGACCGACGCCCTGCGCCTTATCCTCGAAGATGAAGACGGCACTCAGCTGGAAACCTCCTGCACCCGCTTTGCCGTGGTCTGGCAAGGCAAGGAAGTGTGGATTCAACAGGATGGCCGCGGCCAGTTGCTGATCGGCGTGGACGTCGAGGAAGACGACGCTGAGTACGCCAACCTGCTGCTGCGCCCGATGGCCACCAACCTGGTCAGCCTGCAGCTGGAAATGGAGCCGGCGGAGCTCGGCGCAGACGACGATCACGTCCATGGCCCTGACTGCGGCCACAAACACTAAGGAAGTACCTATGCTCGCCCTTGGCAAATTGCTTGAGCTGACCCTCACCGATCACGAACCGGCCGAGAAGACCCAAGTGACACCCAAGGGCGCGCGTTTGCGCTGGCTGGGGGAGGGCGCGCTTGAAGTGCGCCCGCCTGAAAGCGAGGACTGTGGGCTGGACTTGCTGTTGTCCGCAGGTATCCACGGCAATGAAACGGCGCCGATCGAGCTGCTCGAACGGCTGCTGCACGGTGTGGCCAACGGCAAGATCAAGCCGAAGGCGCGGGTGCTGTTCCTGTTCGGCAACCCGGCGGCGATCCGCAAGGGCGAGCGCTTTATCGAACAAGACATCAACCGCCTGTTCAATGGCCGCCACGAGCTGTCCAGTGGTTTCGAGGCATTGCGTGCCGCCGAACTGGAGCAGTTCGCCCGGGTGTTCTTCAGCAAGCCGGGGCGCAACCGCCTGCATTACGACCTGCATACTGCCATTCGCGGTTCAAAGATCGAACAATTCGCCTTGTACCCCTATAAAGAGGGGCGCAAGCACTCCCGTCACGAGCTGGCACGCCTGGCGGCGGCAGGCATGGAGGCGGTGTTGCTGCAAAGCAAGTCGTCCATCACCTTCAGCGCCTTCACCTACGAACAGCTGGATGCCGAAGCCTTCACCCTGGAGTTGGGCAAGGCCCGCCCCTTCGGCCAGAACGAGCAGGTCAACCTCGACAAGCTGGAAGAGCGGCTGATCAGCATCATCGAAGCTACCGAGCCCGAGGGCGAAAGCTCATTGGATGGCTTGCAGCTGTTCAGCGTCTCCCGCGAGATCATCAAGCACAGCGACAGCTTCCACCTGCACCTGCCGGCGGACATCGAGAACTTCTCCGAGCTGAGCAAGGGCTACCTGCTGGCCGAGGACCTGGCCGAAATGCGCTGGGTGGTCGAGGAGGAGGGGGCGCGCATCATCTTCCCCAACCCCAAGGTCAGGAACGGCCTGCGCGCCGGCATCCTGATCGTGCCGGATTCGGGGCAGCGGTTAGGTTAGCCGCAGCAGGCAACGGTCTCCTGTAGGAGCGGCCTTGCGTCGCGATAGGGCCGCAAAGCGGCCCCGGCAATATTTGCGGCGAAGCTGAGGTTGTGGGGCCGCTGCGCGCCCCATCGCGACACAAGGCCGCTCCTACAGGGGTCTGTGCTCGACTTGATTGCCCATGAAACTCTTTTAATTCACCGCCTGTTCCATTTTCCCTTCCCTTAAGCGGTAATTGGCTTGCCAGTGGCGAAAGGCAGGATTTAGCATCCGGTCATGTCGTTTTCGTTTGCATAGCCCGAAAAACCGTCCAAACGACGGTTTCTATCGTATAAACACACTGCATCGAGACTGCAGGACCGATATAATGCGGCCCTTTGCCGTCGTTTCGTCGACGTGTTTGCCCAACAGGGCCGCCGTTTCCGTGGAAGAACCTATGAAAAGCGCAGAAATCCGTGAAGCCTTCCTTCGCTTCTTCGAAGAGCAGGGCCATACCCGAGTCGCCTCCAGTTCGCTGATCCCGAACAACGACCCGACCTTGCTGTTCACCAATGCCGGTATGAACCAGTTCAAGGACTGCTTCCTCGGCGCGGAGAAGCGTGCCTATACCCGTGCGGTCAGCAGCCAGAAGTGCGTGCGCGCCGGTGGCAAGCACAACGACCTGGAAAACGTCGGTTACACCGCGCGTCACCACACTTTCTTCGAAATGCTGGGCAACTTCAGCTTCGGCGACTATTTCAAGCGCGACGCCATCACCTACGCCTGGACCTTCCTGACCTCGGACAAATGGCTGAACCTGCCCAAGGAAAAGCTCTGGGTCACCGTCTACGCCACTGACGACGAAGCCTACGACATCTGGACCAAGGAAGTTGGCGTGCCGGCCGAGCGCATGGTGCGCATCGGCGACAACAAGGGCGCCCCGTACGCCTCCGACAACTTCTGGACCATGGGTGACACCGGCCCGTGCGGCCCATGCACCGAGATCTTCTACGACCACGGCGCAGACATCTGGGGCGGCCCACCAGGCTCGCCAGAAGAAGACGGCGACCGCTACATCGAGATCTGGAACAACGTCTTCATGCAGTTCAACCGCACCGCCGACGGCGTTCTGCACCCGCTGCCAGCACCGTCGGTGGACACCGGCATGGGCCTGGAGCGCGTCAGCGCCGTGCTGCAGCACGTGCACTCGAACTACGAGATCGACCTGTTCCAGAACCTGCTGAGCGCCGCCGCCAAGGCCATCGGTTGCAGCAATGACGGCCAGGCCTCGCTGAAAGTGGTTGCCGACCACATCCGTTCGTGCGGCTTCCTGATCGCTGACGGCGTGCTGCCGTCCAACGAAGGCCGCGGCTACGTGCTGCGCCGCATCATTCGTCGTGCCTGCCGCCACGGTAACAAGCTGGGCGCCAAGGGCAGCTTCTTCTACCAGATCGTTGCCGCCCTGGTCGCCGAAATGGGCGAAGCCTTCCCGGAGCTGAACAGCCAGCAAGCGCACATCGAGCGCGTGCTCAAGGCCGAAGAAGAGCAGTTCGCCAAGACCCTGGAGCAGGGCCTGCGCATCCTCGAGCAGGACCTGGCACAGCTGCAAGGTGACGTGGTACCGGGCGACGTGGTGTTCAAGCTGTATGACACCTACGGTTTCCCGATGGACCTGACCGCCGACATCGCCCGTGAGCGCGAGCTGACCATCGACGAAGCTGGCTTTGAGCGTGAAATGGACGCCCAGCGTGAGCGCGCCCGTTCCGCCAGCGCCTTCGGCATGGACTACAACAGCCTGGTCAAGGTCGACAGCGCTACCGAGTTCCTCGGCTACGACGCCACCGAAGGCCAGGGCAAGATCATCGCCCTGTACAAGGACGGCCAGGCCGTCGACCAACTGGGTGAAGGCGAGCAGGGGGTGGTCGTGCTCGACCGCACGCCGTTCTACGCCGAATCCGGTGGTCAGGTAGGTGACAGCGGCTTCCTGCAGGCTGGCGCTGCGCGCTTCGACGTGCGCGACACCACCAAGACCGGCGGTGCCTTCCTGCACCACGGCGTGGTTGCCAGCGGTGCGCTGGTGATCGGTTCGCAGGTCGAGGCCAAGGTCGATGCCGACGTGCAGCACGCCACCTCGCTGAACCACTCCGCCACCCACCTGCTGCACGAAGCACTGCGCCAGGTACTGGGTGAGCACGTACAGCAGAAAGGCTCGCTGGTCGACAGCCAGCGCCTGCGTTTCGACTTCAGCCACTTCGAGGCGGTGAAACCAGAGCAGATCAAGCAGCTGGAAGACATCGTCAACCGCGAAGTGCGCAAGAACACCGCCGTTGAAACCGAACTGACCGACATCGAAACCGCCAAGGCCAAGGGTGCCATGGCGCTGTTTGGCGAGAAGTACGGCGACACCGTGCGTGTGCTGAGCATGGGCGGCGATTTTTCGGTGGAGCTGTGCGGCGGCATCCACGCCAAGCGCACCGGTGATATCAGCCTGTTCAAGATCATCAGCGAAGGCGGCGTGGCCTCTGGCGTGCGCCGTATCGAAGCAGTGACCGGCGCCGCTGCGCTGGCCTACCTGAACGCTGCCGAAGAGCAGGTCAAGGAAGCCGCGCAATTGGTCAAGGGTAACCGCGACAACCTGATCGACAAGCTGTCGGCTGTGCTTGAGCGCAACCGCCAGCTGGAGAAGCAGCTGGAACAGCTGCAGGCCAAGGCCGCCAGCGCCGCCGGGGACGATCTCTCCAACGCGGCCGTTGAGGTCAAGGGCGCCAAGGTACTCGCCGCTCGCCTGGATGGGCAGGACGGCAAGGCCCTGCTGGCCCTGGTCGATCAGTTGAAGAACAAGCTCGGCCACGCAGTGATCCTGCTGGGCAGCGAGCATGAGGGCAAGGTCGTGCTGGTGGCCGGCGTGACCAAAGACCTCTCCAGCCAACTCAAGGCTGGCGATCTGATGAAACAAGCCGCTGCGGCAGTGGGTGGCAAGGGCGGTGGCCGTCCGGACATGGCCCAGGGTGGTGGCGTCGACGTCGCTGCACTGGACCAGGCCCTGGCGCTGGCCGTGCCATTCGCAGAGCAGGGACTTTGAGATGAAGGGGCGGGTGGTCTAGTCGCCCGCTCCTTCATGTTGGATTGTTTTTTGTGGCCCTGTATGGGCTGAGGCACCATTGAAATGGCGTTGATCGTACAGAAATTTGGCGGCACCTCTGTCGGTTCCATCGAGCGGATCGAGCAGGTAGCCGAAAAGGTCAAGAAACACCGTGAGGCGGGCGACGACCTGGTGGTTGTGCTGTCGGCCATGAGCGGTGAAACCAATCGCCTGATCGACCTGGCCAAGCAGATCACCGATCAGCCGGTTCCGCGTGAACTGGACGTGATCGTGTCGACCGGTGAGCAGGTCACCATTGCCCTGCTGACCATGGCCTTGATCAAGCGTGGTGTGCCAGCGGTGTCCTACACCGGCAACCAGGTGCGCATTCTCACCGACAGCTCGCACAACAAGGCGCGCATCCTGCAGATCGACGACCAGAAGATTCGTGCCGACCTCAAGGAAGGCCGCGTGGTCGTGGTTGCGGGCTTCCAGGGTGTGGACGAGCACGGCAGCATCACCACCCTGGGCCGTGGCGGCTCCGACACCACCGGCGTGGCCCTGGCGGCAGCGCTGAAGGCTGACGAGTGCCAGATCTATACCGATGTGGATGGTGTCTACACCACCGACCCGCGGGTTGTGCCACAGGCCCAGCGCCTGGAAAAGATCACCTTCGAAGAGATGCTGGAAATGGCCAGCCTCGGTTCCAAGGTGCTGCAGATTCGTTCGGTGGAGTTCGCCGGCAAGTACAACGTTCCGCTGCGCGTGCTGCACAGCTTCAAAGAGGGTCCAGGTACCCTCATTACCATTGATGAAGAGGAATCCATGGAACAGCCGATCATTTCCGGTATCGCCTTCAACCGTGATGAAGCCAAGCTGACCATTCGCGGCGTGCCGGACACCCCGGGCGTGGCCTTCAAGATCCTCGGCCCGATCAGCGCCTCGAACATCGAGGTGGACATGATCGTGCAGAACGTTGCCCACGATAACACCACCGACTTCACCTTCACCGTACACCGCAACGAGTACGAGAAGGCGCAGAGCGTGCTGGAAAACACCGCCCGCGAAATCGGTGCCCGTGAAGTGATCGGCGACACCAAGATCGCCAAGGTCTCGATCGTTGGCGTCGGCATGCGTTCGCACGCCGGTGTTGCCAGCCGCATGTTCGAAGCCCTGGCCAAGGAGAGCATCAACATCCAGATGATCTCCACCTCCGAGATCAAGGTTTCGGTCGTGATCGAAGAGAAGTACCTGGAGCTGGCCGTACGCGCGCTGCACACCGCGTTCGAGCTCGATGCTCCTGCCCGACAGGGCGAGTAAGGCGTTGCCTGGAAGGGCGCGGCTGATGCCGCGCCCTTCGCGTTTCTGCTCGCCACGCAGGCCCTGTCCTGCCCTGTGTGGTGCGTAACCGGGGCCAGGTCGTCGTCCACGACCAGCCCTGACACCCAAGACTGTTACCCCTGAATGTTTTGCGTAAGGAGAAAGCTATGTTGATTCTGACTCGTCGGTGCGCCGAGAGCCTGATCATTGGAGACGGCGAGATCACCGTGACGGTGCTTGGCGTCAAAGGCAACCAGGTGCGTATTGGCGTCAGCGCCCCGAAAGAAGTGGCTGTTCACCGCGAGGAAATCTACCTGCGGATCAAGAAGGAGAAGGATGAAGAGCCAAGCCTTTAATTTTTTTGAAGTTTTTTTCAAAAAAAGGGTTGCAAAGGTGAAAGAGGTTCTTTAATATTCGCCTCGTGTTGCGGTGAGGTGGCCGAGTGGCCGAAGGCGCTCCCCTGCTAAGGGAGTATACCTCATAAGGGTATCGGGGGTTCGAATCCCCCCTTCACCGCCATTATTTGCGTAGGGCGCTGTAAACAGTAAGAACGCTAAGTAGTTGATTTTAAACGAAAACGTTCTTGCAAAAATGTTTCAGCGACCTATAATGCGCGGCAAGACACGGACTCATAGCTCAGCTGGATAGAGTACTCGGCTACGAACCGAGCGGTCGCAGGTTCGAATCCTGCTGAGTCCGCCACTTTTGAAGTGGCTTTGTTTGCAAGGCTGCTTCAATCAACCAGCGGTATCTGGTCTAAAACTTCCAATCGCGGACTCATAGCTCAGCTGGATAGAGTACTCGGCTACGAACCGAGCGGTCGCAGGTTCGAATCCTGCTGAGTCCGCCACTTTCTTGAAGTGGCTCTGCTTGCAAAGCTACTTCAGTCAACCAGCGGTATCTGGTTTAAAACTGCCATTCGCGGACTCATAGCTCAGCTGGATAGAGTACTCGGCTACGAACCGAGCGGTCGCAGGTTCGAATCCTGCTGAGTCCGCCACTTTCTTGAAGTGGCTCTGCTTGCAAAGCTACTTCAGTCAACCAGTGGTAACCTGGTCTAAAACTACCACCACGGACTCATAGCTCAGCTGGATAGAGTACTCGGCTACGAACCGAGCGGTCGCAGGTTCGAATCCTGCTGAGTCCGCCATACCCCATCAAAAAGCCCGCTCATTTGAGCGGGCTTTTTGTTTTTCTGCGGCGCAGAAATGTTAGCCGTGTCGATCTAAGCTCTCCTGTAATGATTGTGGTGTAGCTTGGGCCGCAAAGCGGACCCAAAAAATCGCCCAGGCACCACAAACACATCCAGGCACACATCAAATGTGCTTTAACCGCCAGAGCCACCGTCGTACTGATAGCTTCACGCGTTGTCCTAGCTTTATCACGCAAACGATTGTTCTGGCCAAAATTTTAAGCGATCTGACAGCTTGAGCAGTGTATGATTGCGCCCGTCAGCCCCGCCGGGGCTTGTGGAAAACCACCATGGACTTACCCAGTAGTTACTCGCTAACAAGATTCATACAGAAAGATCTGACCGATTGATTCTCCCGGCGTGCTCCGCTGCTGGGAGTGGAGTTCGCCTATGACTGAAGTAGAAGTAAAAAAAGCGCAAGACAGCCTGCAGGATCGCCTGGCCCAGGTGGTCGAACTGCTGCAGCGCCAGCGCGTGGTCGAAGACCTGACCCACCGCCAGGAGGGTGCGCACAACGACCTGGTGGAAAACCTGGTCCACCGTCAGAACCTCGTCGAGCTGCAACGCAAGCTCGATGACCTGCACCCCGCCGACATCGCCTATATCCTCGAAGCCTTGCCCCTGGAAGATCGCCTGACGGTCTGGCAGCTGGTGCGCTCGGATCGTGATGGCGACATTCTGCTGGAAGTTTCCGATTCGGTTCGCCAATCGCTGATCGCCGACATGGACGATCACGAGCTGCTCGCCGCCGCCAAGGAAATGGACGCCGACGAACTGGCTGACCTGGCGCCAGAGCTGCCGCGTGACGTTGTTCACGAGTTGATGGAAACCCTCGATGCCCAGCAGCGCGAGCGCGTGCGTTCGGCGCTGAGCTACGACGAGGAGCAGGTCGGTGCGCTGATGGACTTCGAGATGGTCACCATCCGCGAAGATGTCAGCCTGGAAGTGGTGCTGCGCTACCTGCGCCGCCTGAAAGAGCTGCCGAACCATACCGACAAACTGTTCGTGGTCGATTACGACGGCATCCTCAAGGGCGTATTGCCGATCAAGCGCCTGCTGGTCAATGACCCGGAGAAGAAGGTGGCGGAGGTCATGGCGACCGACCCTGTCTCGTTCCAGCCCGAGGAAGATGCCTACGATGCTGCGCAAGCCTTCGAGCGGTATGACCTGGTATCGGCACCGGTAGTCGACAAGGCCGAGCGCCTGATTGGCCGCCTGACCATTGACGAGATGGTCGACCTGATTCGTGAAGAGAGCGAGAGCGAAGTCCTCAACATGGCCGGTCTGCGCGAGGAAGAAGACATCTTCGCCTCGGTCTGGCGCTCGTTCCGCAACCGTTGGGCATGGCTGGCGATCAACCTGATTACCGCCTTCCTTGCTTCGCGCGTGATCGGCCTGTTCGAGGGTTCGATTGAAAAGCTGGTGGCGTTGGCTGCGTTGATGCCGATCGTTGCGGGTATTGGTGGCAACTCGGGTAACCAGACCATCACCATGATCGTCCGCGCCATGGCGCTGGACCAGGTGTCGCCAGGTAATACCAGTCGCTTGATGCGCAAAGAGTTGGCGGTGTCGCTGATCAACGGCCTGGTCTGGGGGGGTGTGATTGGTGCGGTGGCTTTCTGGCTGTATGGCAGCTGGTCACTGGGGGTGGTGATGACTGCAGCGATGACTTTGAACCTGTTGCTGGCGGCGCTTATGGGCGTGCTTATCCCGATGACCTTGGCCCGCCTGGGGCGTGACCCGGCGATGGGGGCGAGCGTGATGATTACTGCCGTGACCGACAGCGGCGGCTTCTTCATCTTCCTGGGGCTGGCTACGCTGTTCCTGCTTTGAGCCCCTACACAATCCCTGTGGGAGCGGCGGTGCGGCGATCCGATTTACCCGCGAAGAATGCAACGCGGTGCATGGCACCGGCATAGCCGGTGTTCGCAGGTAAACCCGCTCCCACAGAGGGCTGCGTTTGCTTCAGATAGCCCATAAAAAAAGCCAGCTTACGCTGGCTTTTTTACATCCGCTGCAAACCTCAGGAAGCGTCGGCGGCCATTTCCACATCGTGAGCGATGAGGGCGACCAGCGCGTTCTGCTGGCGGTGCGAAAGTTGGCGGAAGCGCTGCAGCAACTCGCGCTCATGCAGGGACAGTTCAGGGCTGTCCAGGCGCATGCTCAGCTCGTCACCCAAAGCGCCTTCCTGGATAAGGCTCTGTTCCAGGCGTGCGATGATTTCGGAGTTCATGCTGCGGTGATGGTTGCGCGCTACCTCGGCAATGCGCTCACGCATCCCGTCTGGCAGGCGGACGACAAACTTGTCAGCGGTGCGGCTCGAATAAATAGCCTGTTTCAATGGGCGCATATAAATTGACCGGATTTTGGTTCAGGGGAAGCGGTTCTCAAATTGGCCGCACGGGGTGGAAGTACGACCGTGGCGACGACAAAATGTTCAACCGTCAGTGAAAAATGGATGCTCATCTTGCCTCATGGTCGCCGTTTCCTTGGCGTCAATTCTGTGACAAATAGTGAGCCGGATAAAGGCTTTCTGCCAGTACCAATTATCAGAAATGAGCACTGGTTTGAAAAGTTTTACATACTCCGGCTTGCCCAAACGTCAGACTTTTGCCGTCAAAAACTGTAAAAACGCAGCAAAAGGTCCGGAAAACCCCTAGAATGCGCCGGTTTCCCTACATAGAGCATAGTGGCTATGCAACATGACGCAAGCGAATGCCGATCAGGGACAGGCCGGTTGATATTTCTGATAGGACCGTCGGGTTCCGGGAAAGATTCCCTGATCGACGCTGCGCGTGAGCGGCTGGCGGCCGCGGGGGTAGAAATTGCCCGGCGTATCATCACGCGTTCGGCTGAAGCCAAGGGTGAAGCTGCCCATGGGGTCACGGCCGAGCAGTTCGAAATCCTGCGTGCCCAGGGCGCGTTTGCCATGCACTGGCGGGCCAATGGCCTGGACTATGGCATTCCCCGGCAGGTGGACCAGTGGCTGGCGGCGGGCAGGGCGGTGCTGGTGAATGGCTCGCGGGCATACCTGGCCGAGGCGCGCCAGCGTTATCCGGACTTGTTGGCAGTGTTGGTCGACGTCCAACCCGAGGTGCTGCGCCAGCGCTTGCTGGCCCGCGGCCGGGAAAGCGCTGAAGAAGTCGAGCAGCGGCTGGCACGTAATGCACGCTTGCAGGCGATTGCCGACCCGTCGGTGCATGCGCTGGACAACTCCGCTACCCTTGAGGTTGCCGTCGCGGGGTTGTTCGCGTTGCTGCGTGATGAGGGTGTGTTGCCTCGGGCATAGCAGTGCCAGAAAAGGATTACGCGAAAAAGCCCGGCGCAGACATGACAAACGCGAGCATGCTGGTTAACATGCTTGCCGTCCCGCTGTGCAGCGCTCGCTGCCGGTGCTTGTGTCTCAGTAGCTCAATTGGATAGAGCATCCCCCTCCTAAGGGGAAGGTTGCAGGTTCAATTCCTGCCTGGGACGCCATTTCCTCTCTCTCCCATATTCCCGTCACCCATCATTGCAACGCGTAATGGTGCTCTTCGTTTGCCTGTCGCCAATGCTCGATGTTCGCCTTTCTTGCGCATCCATCCCAAGGCGCTTGACCGAGATCTCGCATTCTTTGGAGTAATCCTTACATCACCCCAGGTCATGTGAGTTTACTGTCTGCGCCATGAGCTTCATGGATGGCTCAGCAGTGATCGATTGCATTCCAATAATAATCGGATCTTCCCGCAGGCCCCGGCCTGTGGGTGGTCTGCGCCGAGCAGCAACAAAGGCCAAGCCCATGACTAATAAACATAATATTTCCCTGGAAGACGCCCCGCTCAACAGCTTCCACAAGAAGCTCGCCATCTATTCCTCGGGTGCGCCGTTTCTGGATGGCTATATCCTGAGCATCATTGGTGTTGTCCTGGTTCAACTCAGCCAGTCGTTGCAATTGTCCGTTCTTGAAGAAGGTATGGTAGCCGCAGCTTCGCTGGTCGGTATGTTCTTCGGTGGCTTCGTCGGTGGCCTGTTTACCGACAAGTTGGGTCGCAAGACATTGTATGTGCTGGTGCTGGTTGCACTCGCGCTGTTCTCCCTCGGCCAGTTCTGGGTCACCTCCGCTGCGGCGTTGATCGCCCTGCGTTTTGCATTGGGTGTCGCCATCGGTGCCGACCACCCACTGGCGACCTCCTTGCTGGCTGAATTCCTGCCCAGAAAGCAACGCGGGTCCATTCTCGCCAGCCTGGTGATGATGTGGTTCGTCGGCGCTGCCGTGGCTTATGTCGCCGGTGAGTTCATCCTGCGCAGCATGGGCCCGGAGGCCTGGCGTTGGGCCTTGGCGAGTGCGGCAGTACCCGGCGTGCTGTTCCTGATCATGCGTGCGGGCACCCCGGAATCTGCCCGCTGGCTGTTGAGCAAGGGCCGAGTCGACGAAGCCGACCAGGTAGTGAAAAGGGTCTACGGCAACAGCTTTTCCATCACCGATCTGGCCGAAGCACCGTCCGAGCGCAAAGTGTCGGTCTGGTCGCTGTTCCACTCCAGTTACGGCAAGCGCATTTTCTTCGTCAGCATGTTCTGGACCTGTTCGATCATTCCGCAGTTCGCCATCTATGCGTTCGCCCCGAAAATTCTCTCGGCCATGGGCCTCACCGGCGACCTGGCGGCCTGGGGTGCAGTGGCCATTACCGTGATCTTCGTGTTCGGTTGCCTGTTGGGCGTGAAGTTGATCAACCCCATGGGCCGGCGCAACATGCTGATCCACAGCTTCCTGTGGTCGGGCCTGGCCTTGTTGTTGCTGGGCCTGTACCCCGATGGGGCAGGGGTGGTCACCCTGGCCCTGTTCGGTAGCTATGCCTTGTTCATCGGCGGCGCGCAGGTGCTGCAGTACGTGTACCCGAACGAACTGTTCCCGACCGAGATCAGGGGTTCTGCTGTTGGCCTGGCAACTTCGCTGTCGCGTATCGGCGCCGCCGTCGGTACCTACCTGGTGCCCATGTCGCTGGACTCCATCGGCATTGGCAATACCATGATCGTGGCGTTCGGCATTTCGATGGTCGGGCTGCTCTGCACCTGGCTGATGGCACCGGAGACACGCTCGCTGGACCTGGCCAAGGCCAGCGCCATCTGATAACCCAGGCACACGACCAGGAGCCACGACATGCACATCTACACGGCTGAAGACATTGCTGCTGCCTTGAACTGGGGCGCCGTCATCGATGCCTTGCGCGAGGCTCACCAAGGGCCACGCCCGCAGGGGGACAGCTATTTCATCGGCGACGCCGGCTTTGGGCTGTTCAGCCGTGGTGTGGTGTTGCCGGGCTACGGTGCCGGGTTGAAGGTGTGTTCGATCAACCCCGGCAACAGCAGCCTGGTGCCGCCGCGCCCGGTGGAGCAGGCTGCATTCGTGGTCATCGATGAGCAGACCAAGGCGATTGCCGCGTTCATGGATGGCCCGGAAATTACCCGCTGGAAGACCGCTGCCGACTCGGCGCTGGCGGCACTGAGCCTGAGCCGCGCAGACAGCCAGACCTTGCTGGTGATCGGTGCAGGCCCGATCGCGCAGGCGCTGACAGCGGCATATCTGCACATTCGCCCGAGCATCAAGCGTGTGTTGCTGTGGAACCGTTCACCCGAGAAGCTCGTGCATGCCCGGCGATTGATTGGCGAGCAGGTGGCGGTCGAAGTGGTCAGCAACCTGGATGCCGCGCTTGAGCAGGCCGATATCGTTACCTGTGCGACCAGCTCGCTGCAGCCGCTTGTCAAGGGCGCGCGTATTCGCCCAGGTACCCATGTGGACCTGGTGGGTGGTTTTCGCGAAGACATGCGTGAGGCCGACGATGAGGTGCTGCGCAACGCGCGGGTGTTTGTCGACGACTACTCGACGGCCCAGGCATCGGGCGATATCTGCGGGCCGTTGAAGAGCGGAGCACTGAGCCACATTGAAGGCGACTTGTTCGACCTGTGCGCAAAGGGCGCTACCAGGGCAGCGCAAGACCGGACAGTCTACAAGAATGCCGGTGGCGCCCACCTGGACCTGGTGGTGGCGCAGCTGGCAATCCGGCGCCATCGCCGGCAAACCAGCCACCTGACCGGTTGACGCAGGTCGTTGTAGGAGCGGCATTGTGTCGCGATGGGCTGCGAAGCAGCCCCGGCAATTTGTGCCTCTGTGCTGAAACCCTGGGGCTGCTTCGCAGCCCTTTCGCGACACAAGGCCGCTCCTACAAAGTCCGCGCAGGCCACACCTCGCCATGCGTAAGAACGGGCTACATCCCCCAGTGCTTCAGCGCCCACAACACCCCCATACCCACCACCAGCGTCAGCATCGTGCTACGTGTACGCCAGGCCACCAGCGCAGCCAGTAGCGCCGCCGGTATCTGCGGGTTCATCCAGTCAAACCCGGCATGTCGGTCGGGGAACACCACTGCCGGCAATACCAGTGCTGCCAGTACGCTGGCCGGCACATACGCCAGCGCACGGCGAAACAGCGGAGGGATGCGCAACACCGTGTGCAGCTCGATGAACGACAGCCGGATGGCGAAGGTACCCAGGCCGATCAAGGCGAAGGTTATCCATTGAGTCATTTCGCTCATGATGCTTCCTGCTCGGTGTTGGCTTCAGGCATGGCCTGCGGTTTTTTCCAGCTCTCGATGGCCAGCCCGGCAATGATGCCGCCCAGCGCGCCGGTCAGCAGGCCCAGGTTGTAGGGCAGGTCGGCGGCCAGCACGGCGAGCACGCCACCGGTCAGCGCCGCGCCGAGTGTGGCTGCACTGCGAATGCTGGGTATCAACAGGGCCAGGAACGACAAGGGAATGGCAAAGCCCAGCAACCAGTCTTCTGGGATGCTTGCGCCCAGGTACATGCCTGCCAGCACCGCGAGGTTCCAGCCGAAGAACATGGTGATCGCCGTACCGGCATAGTAGGGGTAGGCATGCTGCCCCAGCCCGCCAGAACCCAGCTTCAGCGAGCACAGTGCAAAGGACTGGTCAGACAGCATATAGGCCATCGGCCACTTGTGGCGACGCGGCAGCTGGCCCAGGTGCGGGGCCAGGCTGGCGCTGTACATCAGGAAGCGCAGGTTGATCACCAGTGCGGTAACCACCATGGTCACCGGCAGGGCGGCGTTCTGCATCAATTGCATCACCACCATCTGCGCCGACCCGGAATAAAACAGCAACGTCATGCCGATGGCATCGGCCGGCGACAGGCCCATGCCGATTGCGGTGACTCCGGTGATCAGGCCGAAGGGCACGATGCCGGAGGTCAACGGCAGGGCATGGTGGGCGCCCTGCTTGAACGCTTGGGTCGCGCTGGGGTACGGCATTTGAGTTCCTTGAAGGTGTTCTGGAGAGGCCGGTCAGGCACCTCCACGTTAATGTGCGTGACAGTTGGCCACAACGTCAGATTTCTGGAATAGTAGGCCTAAAAAAAATAGGTCTCACACCGTGTATATCGATAGCCCCACGCGGCACTCGCTGCAGCTCAATGCCTTGCGCGCCTTCGAAGCATCTGCCCGCCTGGGCGGCTTCGCCCGTGCAGCCCTGGAACTCAAGGTGACCCCAGGTGCTATCGCCGCCCTGGTCAAGACCCTGGAAAGCGAATTCGGCGCCGCCTTGTTCGAGCGCCATGCGAAAGGTGTGCGCCTGACGCCCTTGGGCGAAAGCGTCAAAGCCCAGTTCACCGAAGCATTCGACGCCGTGGAAGCTGCAGCGCGCACGCTGCGACGCCTGGCTGCACCGCAACGGGTGCATATCGTCACCTCCCCGGCGTTGGCGCAGTTGTGGATCGGGCCACGCCTGCCGGAGCTGACCCGCCTGCTGGCGCCCATCGAAATCTCGGTCACGGCGGTGGATGAGCCGCCCAACCTGAAACGCAGCCCGTTCGACCTGTGCCTGTTCTACACCGCAAAGCCCGAGCGCTGGCAGCGCAGGATAGCCACGGAAGAAATCCTGCCGGTATGTGTTCCGGCACTGGCGGCCGACATCTCCGGTCCTGAGGACCTTGCCAATGTCCGTTGTATCGCCGATGTGGGCTGGAATGACTGGGCGGTTTGGAGCGGTGCGGTGATGCCCGGGCACAAGTTTGTCGCCCGTGGGCCGGGTTTTTCCCTGTACTCGATTGCCCTGCAGCAGGCCCTGCTGGCGGCAGGGGTGCTGATGGGGCGCAGAAGCCTGGTGCAACGTTACCTGGACAGCGGCGAACTGGTTGCGCCGGTCGAGCACGCGGTGGCACTGGGCATGACCATCGCCGCGTGGCGGCTGCCGGGTGCCCAGGGCAACCAGGTGGTGGCTGCGGTGGAAGAGGCGCTGGTGCGTCTGGCTTGAGTGTTTGCCCTCAATGGCCCTGTGTACGTCGATCAATGTGGGAGCGGGCGTGCCCGCTCCCACAGGGGCCGAGGCACGGCCTTGGGATCAGGCCAGGTTCTGCTCGGCCGACCAGCTGGCGTACCAGCTGCGGAACAGCGCGTACTGCTGCTCGGCATAGTTGCGCTGGGCATCAGTCAG